>NZ_CP158367.1:2745609-3091218 GCF_040267685.1 Proteinivorax tanatarense | reverse complement strand
TTTATCATGAAAAGAACTTACCAACCCAAAGTAAGACGTCGTAAGAAAAATCACGGGTTTTTAAAAAGAATGAAAACAAAAGCTGGACGCAATGTAATTAAGCGTCGTCGTGCAAAAGGTAGAAAAAAATTAAGTGCATAGGGCTGCTATTTAGTGGTCCTTTTTGCACTTTTTTAAAATATCTAAAGGATTTTTGGAGATGAGTTTATGGCAAATTTTCTACCTTTAAAAAAAGATGGTGAGTTTAGAAAAATTTATAAACTAGGCAAGTCAAAAGCAACTAAGAATATAGTTGTTTATTATTTAAAAACAGATAAGACAAGCTTTCCTAAAGTAGGTTTTGTAGCAAGTAAAAAGGTTGGGAAAGCGGTAACTAGAAATAAGTATCGGCGTATAATGAAAGAGGCTTTTAAATCTATTCCTGACTTTACAGGTTATAACCTTATTATTTTGGCTAGACCCAAAATTGTGGAATCTGACTATAATGCTATACATAAGGATATAAATTTTTTGTTAAAACGTCATAAGATTTTATAGTTAAATGAGTGATGTTGATGTTAAAAATATTTGCTATATTTCTGTTAAAAAGTTATCAAAAATATTTGTCGCCATTAAAAGGTCCTACCTGTAGATTTTTCCCAACTTGCTCATCTTATGGTATTGAAGCTTATAGAAAACATGGGTTTTTCAAAGGAACTTTTTTGATGACAAAAAGGGTATTTAAATGCAACCCATTTAATTCAGGGGGGTATGACCCTGTTCCATAAATGTTAGGGGGAAAGTAGATGAGTTTTATAATTGAACCTTTGGGGCGTCTCTTTGTAGCTTTGATTGATTTTACAGGTAGCTATGGTATTGCAATTCTGTTGTTGACAGTTATTTTTAGATCGATAACAATACCATTATCAGTTAAACAAATGAAGTCAACCCAAGCAATGAATGAAATAGCGCCAGAGAGAAAAAAGATTGAAGAAAAATATAAGAATGACAAAGAAAAACAAAGCAAAGCTTTAATGGAATTGTATAAAGAGAAAAAGATTAACCCTTTAGCTGGTTGTCTACCAATGCTTATACAAATTCCAATTTTTATAGCCATGTTTAGGGTTTTCCAAGATCCAGAGATTATTGTTCACACCTTCGATACTGTATCAACTAAGTTTCTTGGAATAGATTTAGCTGCTGGTGTCAATCTTGAGGATGCAGCTAAAGATATAGAAGGATTAGCAATTCCAGAAGGGTGGAATTATGTGGCTGCTCGTGCTGAGCATGCTCGAACACTTTATATTTTACCTTTACTAGCGGGATTAACTACTTACTTACAAACTAAATTAACTATGGCTGGTAATGCTGCTCAACAGCAAGGTGGTATGGCAGCAATGACTACTATAATGCCTATCATGATTGTGTTTTTTAGTAGTAGTTTGCCTCCAGCATTAGGGCTGTATTGGTTTGCAGGTAATGTGTTTGCAATTGGTCAGCATTATGTTATAAAGAAAAAGAAAGATTCTACTAAAACAGCAGAGGGGGAGTAAGCCTATGAGGTCTGTTGAAGTTTCAGCTAAAAGTGTAGAAGAAGCTTTGGAACAAGGACTAAAACAATTGGGCTTAGGTAAGGAACAAGTTACATTTGAGGTTTTAGAAGAGCCTACTAAAGGTATTTTAGGATTGCTTAGTAAACCTGCAAAAATTTCTATAAAAGAAAAATTTAACCCTGAAAAGTTTGTAAAAGGGTTTTTAATTGAGATGTTGGAAAAGTTTAATGTTAATTTTGTTATAGAAATGGAAAAGCAACAAGCTTCTCATTTAACAGCCAACATAATTGGGGAAGACTTAGGTGTTTTGATAGGAAAGCATGGAAAGACTTTAGACTCTATTCAATATTTAACTAACCTTGCTGTTAATAGAAAAGCTGATGATTATACGAGAGTTTTAGTTGATGTTAATGGTTATAGAAGTAAAAGAGAAGAAACCCTCGTATCTTTAGCAAAAAGGCTTGCAAGTAAGTCTATTAATACGAAAAGAAAAGTTTTACTTGAACCTATGAATGCTATGGAAAGAAGAATAATACATAGCACTTTAAATGATAGTGATTCTGTTAAAACTTATAGTGTAGGAGAAGAACCGTTTAGAAAGGTTGCTATAGAGCCTAAATAAAATAGTTAAAACCAGTTACTTCTATTTAGGTAACTGGTTTTTTTTAAGAGCTTGGGTATATTAAACTTAAATAAGTAACATTAGAGGTGATAATGATGATAGAGGATACTATAGCGGCTATCGGTACTGCGTTAGGGCAAAGTGGTATTGCAATAGTAAGGGTAAGTGGACCAAAATCTTTAGATGTTATCGATGAACATCTAAAAACACCCAGAAACACTTCAATTTATGATTTGGATAAAAATACAATCAACTATGGTCACTTTTACAGTAAATCAGGGGAAGTTATTGATGAAGTTTTGGTTTCAGTTTTTAAAGCACCATATTCATATACCGGAGAAGATGTAATTGAAGTAAATTGCCATGGTGGACAAATTCCCATAAAGAAGATACTAACTACTATTTTGGATTCTGAGATTAGACTGGCTGAGCCAGGTGAGTTCACAAAAAGGGCTTTTTTGAACGGTAAGCTCGATCTTTCTCAAGCTGAAGCAGTAATGGATTTAATTTCTGCAAAAACTGATCTAAGTCATAATGTGGCGAATAAACAGGCAGCTGGACAAGTTTCACATGAAATAAACATAGTTAGAGATAAACTATTAGAAGTATTGGCTAATATTGAAGCCACTATTGATTATCCTGATGAATTTTTTGATGATATTAGTGTAGATAAAATGGTTGAAAAGCTTCAAAATGTAAAAGAATCAATTAATAAGCTTTTAAAAACTGCATCAACTGGTAAACTAGTAAGAGAAGGAATAAAAACAGTAATTATAGGAGAGCCCAATGTAGGTAAATCTTCACTACTTAATGCTTTAACAAAGGAAGACAGAGCGATAGTAACTGATGTACCAGGCACTACAAGAGATGTTCTACAGGAAAACATTAATGTAAGAGGAGTTCCCTTAGTTATTTTGGATACTGCTGGTATAAGAGAAACAAAAGATAAAGTTGAAAAGATCGGGGTTGAACGCACTAAAGAATATATTAATACAAGCGATTTGGTTTTATATGTTTTAGACGGTTCCCAAAACTGGACCAAAGAAAATGAGTTAATTTTAAATTTAATTAAAAACAAACCCAGGATAGTTATTGTAAATAAATCGGACTTATCCTCTAAGATGGATAAAAAAGATATTAAAAATAAAGTTGATTGTAAAGTTTTATCTGTTTCTGCAGAAAAAAGGTTGGGGATAGAGACATTAGAAGAAACAATTCTAAATCTATTTGAGATCGGTGATATAAATGATAACACTTTTGATGTGACAATATCTAACTTAAGACATGAACTTGCTTTAAAAGAAGCTTTAAAACATATAAATGAAAGTATAAATGGTTTAAAGCATCAAAACCCTGTAGATATCGTGTCAATCGACATAAGGGAGGCATGGCAGTACTTAGGTAAAATTACCGGGGATTCATTATCGAGAAATTTAATAGACGAGATTTTTTCTAGATTTTGCTTAGGTAAGTAAGGAGGTAATGTAGTGAACAAGTATGATTGTATAGTTATTGGGGCAGGGCATAGTGGATGTGAAGCGGCTCTAGCTTCCTCACGGATGGGCTTAAAAACCCTGGTATTGACTTTAAATATGGATAATATAGCTCTTATGCCATGTAATCCAGCAGTGGGAGGGCCTGCGAAAGGGCATTTAGTAAAAGAAATTGATGCGTTAGGCGGAGAAATGGGAAAAAATATAGATAAAACCTATATACAAGTACGTATGTTAAACACAGGCAAAGGTCCTGCAGTCCATGCATTACGAGCGCAAGCTGATAAATCGATGTACCAGTTGACTATGAAAAAAGTATTGGAAGATGAGCAAAATTTAACATTAAAGCAAGGAGTTGTGGATGACCTTATTATAGAGAATAGTACAACTAAAGGGGTTAGACTAAATACTGGTGAGAAATTTTATGCTGAAGCTGTTATAATAACATCAGGTACTTACTTAAGGAGCAAAATAATACAAGGTAGTTTGGCTTATGATGCTGGACCTAACAGCCAAAATGTAGAGAATGGGCTATCTAAATCTTTAAAGTCTCTAAATATTAAGTTAATGAGATTTAAAACAGGGACACCACCACGTGTGGATGGAAGAACAGTAGATTTTTCAAAGATGGAGGAGCAACCTGGAGATGATAAGCCTTATAAGTTTTCTTTTTTGACTAAAGAACAACACTTAACCAAGGAGCAAAAATCTTGTTATTTAACTTATACAAATGAAGAAACCCATCAAATAATAATTGACAACATGGATAAATCTCCATTGTTCGCAGGAATTATAGAGGGAGTAGGCCCAAGGTACTGTCCTTCCATAGAGGATAAAATTAAAAGATTTAGTGATAAGTCTAGCCATCAACTTTTTGTAGAACCTGAGGGGAATTATACAAATGAAATGTATTTACAAGGGATGTCAACCAGTTTACCTGTAGATATACAATTAAGATTTTTAAGAACCATAGCGGGGCTAGAAAATGTACAAATTACTAGACCAGGGTATGCAATAGAATATGATGTTGTTGATCCAACTCAGTTAAAATTAACGCTGGAATTAAAAAATATAAAGGGTTTATTTTGTGCTGGACAAATAAATGGGACAAGTGGCTATGAAGAAGCAGCAGCTCAGGGGTTAATCGCTGGAATTAATGCGGCCTTGTTTATACAGGGAAAACCCTCTTTCACATTACAGAGGTCTGATGGTTACATAGGTGTATTAATCGATGACTTGACTATAAAAGGCACCCATGAGCCCTATAGAATGTTAACCTCTCGGGCAGAATTTAGACTATTATTAAGACAAGATAATGCTGATAGAAGATTAACTCCTTTAGGATATAAAGTTGGGCTGGTAAAGGAAGAGAGATTCAATATTTATGATAAAAAGATTAAATCGATAGAAGATGAAGTCGAGAGATTAAAGAAAATAAAAGTAAACCCCAATGATAAAGTAAATAAAATTTTGAAAAGACTGGGATCAACAGAATTGTCCAAGACATATTCGTTGGCTGATTTATTAAAAAGACCTGAGTTATCATATAATGATTTGAAATTTATAGATGGGTCTATAGATGGAGATTTGGCCTATGAAGTTAAAGAACAGGTTGAAATAGAAATCAAGTATTCAGGTTATGTTGAAAAGCAGTTAGCCCAAGTAAACAGATTTAAAAAGACTGAAAATACTTATATTCCCAAATATGTTGATTATAGTAAAATTAGCGGCCTTTCTGGTGAGGCACAAGAAAAATTAAAGTATATTAAACCAGAGACATTAGGCCAAGCATCAAGGATTTCAGGGGTATCACCAGCTGATGTATCTGTTTTAATGGTATATTTAGAGCAGCTTAAGAGAGGGGGATAATTATTAATTTTAATGATAAGTTAAAAGAAGTATGTAATTCTATTGAAATTGATATAAATAATGAACAAATAGAACAACTAAACTTATTTAAGGAACTATTGTTAGCTTGGAATGAAAAGATGAATTTAACTGCTATTGTTGATGAACATGAAATTATAGCAAAACATTTTTTGGATTCAATGATACCGGCTCATTTATTTTCCGAAGGCAATGTGATTGATGTAGGAACTGGAGCTGGGTTTCCAATTTTGCCCTTGAAGATATTAAAACCCCAGCTTGAAGTCTATGGGTTGGATGCCTTAAACAAAAGAATTTTATTTTTAAAAGAAGTTTCAAAAGAATTAGGAGTCAACCTAAACCTTATCCATGGCAGGGCGGAGGATTATGCCAAAAAGGATGTTTCACGTGAAACGTTTAAGTATGCAACAGCGAGGGCAGTGGCTCCATTAAACATTTTAGCCGAGTATAATTTACCTTTTTTAAAAATAGGTGGGGAGTTTATAGCATATAAAGGAAGTAACTATAAAGATGAGTTAAATGAAAGCGAAAAAGCTTTGGAACTCTTGGGTGGAAAAGTAAAAAAAATATATGATTATAAAGTACCTATAGTTGAAGAAGATAAATATGCTATAGTTATCGAGAAAATTGATAATACCCCTACCAGATATCCAAGAAAACCAGGGATTCCTAAAAAGAGACCGTTATAACAAAAATATAAAGCTACAGCAATTGTAGTTTTATATTTTTTTATAGTGCGAAAAAAGAGGATAATATTAACCTTTTGGAGAATTAGAAAGCAATAATAAAGTTTATAGGTGGTGGAGTAATGAAAGAACAATTGAGTAAAATTTTAGGTCAGAGTTCATCAGATGAGGATAAGATACATAATATAGACATGTCAGAAATAAGCACTAATCCTTTTCAACCTCGTAAAGATTTTGATGATGAAAAAATTGATGAACTTGCACAATCTATAAGAACATATGGATTGATACAACCTATAATTTTACGAAAATCTGGGGAGAAGTATGAAATAATAGCGGGGGAAAGAAGGTTTAGGGCTTGCACTTTACTTGGAAAAGATAAAATAAAAGCTATTATTAAAGAGGATGTAAAGGAAAGTGCCATGGCAGCAATAGCCTTGATAGAGAATATCCAAAGAGAAAATCTCAACTTTTTAGAGGAAGCTGAGGGATTACATAGGCTGTTAAACGAGTTTAAATTAACTCAAGAAGTGTTGGCGCAACGTTTAGGCAAAAGTCAGTCAACTATAGCAAATAAATTAAGGTTGTTAAAACTTGATAAAGAAGTAAAGGAAAAATTAAAGAGCTCTCAGCTTACAGAAAGACATGCACGGGCATTATTGAAAATACCACATGAAAATCAAGCTGAAATTGTTGATAGAGTCATTGATGAGGGAATGACAGTTAGACAAACAGAAGAACTAATAACACTTCTAACAAGTACTGAGAAAGAAGAAAAAGAAGATAATAATAAAAACAAACAAAGAAAAATGGTTTTTAAAGATTTTAGAATTTTTCTCAATACAATTAAACAAGCTGTTGATACCATCAAAGGTTCCGGAATAGAGGCAAAAATGGATGAAAAGGACTTAGGAGACTGTATCGAAGTCAAAATCAGGTTACCCAAAAACAAATAGGTGAAAGGAGTATTGAATAACATGTCAAAGGTCATAGCAATAACTAACCAAAAAGGCGGAGTAGGAAAAACAACAACAGCCATCAATTTAAGCGCATTTTTGTCAAAAATGGGTAAAAGAGTACTTCTTTTAGATGTAGATCCACAAGGGAATTCCACTAGTGGACTGGGGATTGACAAGCATAGAGTAAAAAAGTGTATATATAATGTACTAGTAGATGAATTTCCTGTAGATGCGGTTATTATTCCCACAGCTGTTTCTAACTTAGATGTAGCACCTGCTACAATTGAATTAGCTGGGGCAGAAATTGAACTTGTTCCTACTGTATCCAGGGAAGTTAGATTGCGCAATCAATTAGAAACAGTCAAAAATGATTATGACTATATAATTATAGACTGCCCTCCATCTTTAGGGTTGTTAACCATTAATGCTCTTACTGCCTCTGATAGCGTTTTAGTGCCAATTCAATGTGAATACTACGCCTTGGAAGGATTAAGCCAGTTAATTAACACTGTAAACTTAGTTCAAAAGCATCTCAATCAAGATTTAGTATTTGAAGGAGCTTTGTTAACTATGTTTGATCCTCGTACTAATTTATCTGCCCAAGTAGTAGAGGAAGTAAAGAACTTTTTTGGAAGCAAGGTATATAAGACGTTGATACCTCGAAATGTAAGACTAAGTGAAGCACCTAGTTATGGGCAATCAATAGTTGACTATGACCCCAAATCAAAAGGGGCAGAGGTTTACAAAGCATTAGCTGAGGAGGTACTGGGGAATGAGTAAAAAAGGCTTAGGTAGAGGCTTAAATGCTTTAATTCCAGAAGTATCTCAAAACAAGGAAATACCAGGGAACTCAATAAAACAAATATCAGTTAATAAAATTAGACCAAATCCTTACCAACCGAGAAAGGTATTTAGCACCGAGTCTTTAGAGGATTTGGCTCAATCAATAGAACAACACGGTATAGTGCAACCCATTGTAGTGAGAGAAATTGATGGAGGTTATGAGCTAGTAGCTGGTGAGCGAAGGTTGAGAGCTTGTAAGATGACAAATTTATCTAAAATGCCAGCTGTTATCCAGGAGTTTTCAGAAAAAGAAGTTGCAGAAATTGCTCTTATTGAAAACTTACAAAGAGAAGATTTAAATATTATAGAGGAAGCGGAAGCTTACAAAACTTTAATTGAAGATTTTGGATTTTCTCAAGAACAATTAGCTCAAAGATTGGGGAAGAGTAGATCAGGATTAACAAACACGTTAAGATTGTTAAATTTAAGTAAAGATGTTAAACATTTAGTTATGAATGACAAACTAACTGCGGGACAAGTAAGGCCTTTGTTGTCTTTGGCCGATGAAGAACAATTTTTTGTAGCAAAAGAAATATTGAGCAAAGGTCTTAATTCTAGGCAGGTTGAACAATTGTGCAATAAACTTAAAAAAAAGGGGAAAGGGACAAAAAAAGAAAGAAACATTGATCCTAATATTAAAGAAGCGGAAGAAGTTTTAATGGAGAAAATAGGTGTAAATGTCAAAATCAAAGGAAACAATAAAAAAGGAAAGATAGAAATCAAGTATTATGAGCAAGGGGATTTAAATAGAATATTAGATATGTTTCATGACAAGGGGTAATCCCTTGTTTTTTATGAATAAATGTTTCACGTGAAACATTTGAGAGGAGTGGAGATTATGATCTATCTAGACAATGCTGCAACAACATACCCAAAACCCGAAAGTGTTTATAAAGCTCATGACTATGCTTTAAGGAATTTTGGTGCAAATCCAGGTAGAGGAGGACATAGCTTTTCAAGGGAAACAGCTCGGGCAGTTTTTCAGGTTAGAGAGAAAGTAGCTAAATTTTTAACTGCAAAATGTTCTTCTCAAATAGTCTTTACAAGCAGCGCTACGGAAGCTATGAGTACTGTGTTACTAGGTAGTCTTAAAAAAGGTGATCATGTTATTTCTACATCAATGGAGCATAATGCTGTATGGAGACCGCTAAAATATTTAAAGGAAAATAAAGGTGTAGAATTAAGCTTTTGTAAACATATACGTGGACATATTGATTTGAAAGACTTAAAGGAGCAATTAAAAGCAAATACAAAGATAGTTGTTGTAAATCACGTTAGTAATGTGTTTGGAACAGAACAAGATATTAAAGAAATAAACAAAATTGTAAAAGAGTACTCTAAAAGTAAAGTTGTTGTGGATGTAGCACAAAGTGTAGGAGAAAAGATGATTAACGCCACTGAGTGGGGAGTAGACGCTTTAATTTTTGCCGGTCATAAAAGTTTGTTTGGGCCAGTTGGTACAGGAGGATTTTACTTAAAAAGCGATTTTGAAGTTGAACCTCTTAAAATTGGGGGGACGGGCTCTAGTTCAGAAAGTGCAAGCGTACCATTGTGCGGACCTGAAAGGTTTGAGTCAGGCACACTAAACACCCCTGGTATTTGGGCTTTAGGAGCAGGAATTGATTTTATAAACGAAAAAGGAATAGACACAATTAAAAATCATAAGCGGAAATTATCAGGGTATTTAAGAAATGGATTAGAAGAGCTAAAAGCTACAGTGTATGATGGTGGTGAAAAAAGTTCTGTGATATCTTTTAATATAGGAGACATGGATTCCACAGAAGTTGCTTTTATATTAGATGACTTATATGATATTATAGTTCGAGCTGGGCTTCACTGCTCCCCTTCTGCCCATAAAACATTTGGCACAGCAAAGCAAGGTACTGTGCGTGTTAGTCCAGGGTATTATAATAGTCAGGCAGAAATAGATATTTTACTAGACGCAGTTGCGGAATTAAAGCGAGGTTGACATATGGGAAACTTATTCAACGCTTTAGCAATTTTTTTAGGTGGAAGTATAGGTGTTATTTTTAAAAATTTGTTGCCAGAAAGGACTCAAAAAAACTTATTAAGTGGTTTGGGTATATTAGTGATACTGCTAGGCACAAGTATGTTTATAGAAAGTGAAGCTAATTTTATTATATTAATAGGATCATTAGTAATAGGAATATTTTTAGGAGAATGGATTGATATAGATGGTTATATTAATAAGCTAGGCAAATTAATAGAAGTAAAAATGCATAACCGTGTAAAAGGAAATATTGCTAAAGGTTTTGTTTTTGCATCGATAACATATTGTGTAGGTCCATTAGCTGTCATTGGAGCTATAGAGGAATCCTTAGGGTTTTCAGAGGTTTTATATGCTAAAGCTGCTATAGATGGGGTGACATCAATTGCTTTTGCATCGGCAATGGGAATTGGAGTTGTTTTTTCCGGTGTTTTAGTTTTCATATATCAAGGTTTAATATATTTGTTGGCTTCTGTATTAGGAGATTTTTTCAACCATTCAATGCAGATGTACCTAAGTGGAATAGGTGGAGTTTTAATAGTTGGAATTGGCATAAACATTTTAGGAATGAAAAATATAAGAGTTGCTAATATGATCCCAAGTTTAGTAGTTGGTATGGTTTATTATTATTTTGTGGGGGGATAAAAATGGAAACTCCAAGAGTTATAATTAACTATAAAAAAATGGAAAAAAACTTCAAGGAAATTTATCAAAAGTGTAAAACAAAAAATATAAAAATAAGACCTCACTATAAAGCACATAAAACACCCCAAATTGCAAAATTACAGCAAGAATGGGGCAGTAGTGGAATAACAGTTTCAAAGGTGTCAGAAGGTGAAAACTTAGTAGCAAATGGATTTAAAGATATACTTATAGCTTACCCACTAATAAAAAGTGAACAGTTAGAACGAGTTTTAAAAATGCGCTATAAAGCTGACGTTACAATTATAGTTGATTCGTTTGAGGGGATTAAAGTTGCTGAAAAAGTATGCCAAAAGTTTGATAACTCTCTTAAAGTATTAATCAAAGTCAATACCGGTTTAAATCGCTGCGGCATTGATTCAAAAGAACAGGGTTATAAGTTAGCAGAGAGTGTATCCAGAAAAAAACACTTAGATTTTTTGGGTTTAATAAGTCATGCAGGTCATGCTTATGCTGCTAAAAACATTGATGAAATTCAAGAGATTGCTGCAAAAGAAGTAAAAAAGCTAATGCTAATAAAGAGTTATATAGAAGAAAGAGAAATTTTTGTAAAGGAAATTAGTGTTGGTGCTACTCCAACCATAAACTTTAGTGTTGGATTAAACGGTGTAACAGAAGTAAGACCAGGGAATTTTATCTTTTATGATAATACACAAGCTAGCTTAGGAGTTACAACAGTCGATAACTGTTCACTTATAGTAAAATCTACTGTTGTGAGCAAAGTGGGAGATAGAGCAGTTATTGATGCAGGTTCAAAAACTTTAGGTTTAGATAGAGGCGCTCATGGAAACGAAGCTATAACTGGTTATGGACGGATAGTAGAATATCCCTTTTTAAATATAATATCACTCTCCGAAGAGCATGGAGTTATTAAAGGAGACAAATTACCTAAAATTGGTGAAGAAATAAGCATAATCCCTAACCATAGTTGTGTTGTTATGAACTTGAATAAAAAAGTTTATCTCAATACCGATGAAAAATTAAGGAAAATAGATAATAGTGGAAAATTACTAAATTACTAATAAAATATTCATATAGGTGGGATTATAAATTTAAAGGAGGTTATAAAAATGAAAAGAAAAACCTCTCCTCCCACCGAAGAAGTAGCCCCTGTTTTCTCAATGTCGATAGATGAACAAGAACTTTTTAACACATTTGGCTTAAAAAGAGAGGAAACTAATTGGGTAAATAGTAAAAACCATTTGGAAAAACCATTTCTCTTTGGAAGCGTATGTCAGGGAGACTGGTCAAACAACTGGGCGCCGGTGGATTTAATAGAAAGCAAAAAGAACAAAAAATCTCGCTCCTAGAGCGAGATTTTTTGTTCATTAAAAAGGATTTAGCTATAGTGGTAGGGAATATAATAAGTTGAAAAGTTTAAGACTTTAAGGAGGAAGACAATGGAACAGTTAACAAATTTTATAGAAAGCAATAACGGATTAATATTTTTGGTTATAACATCATTATTTTTTATATTTATGATAATTATGATTTATAACTTAATTAGTTTAAAAAAACAACTAAAGCAATATAGAAAGCTTGCCTACTCTTCTAAAGGTGAATCTGTAGAGAGTATATTGAATAAGGTTTTGGATAAAACGGAAGTATTAGAGATGGCTAATAAAGATATAGAAAAAAAAGTTACGGAGATGAAAAGTGAACTGATTAATTATCCACAGCGGTATGGCATCATAAGGTATAATGCTTTTGGTACTGGCAGTGATCAAAGTTTTTCTATTGCGCTATTAGATGGTAAAAAAGATGGTGTAGTGTTGAGCACTATTTATGGAAGAGAAGAATCCAGGGTGTATGCTAAGCCGATAAAAGAAGGTACGTCTACCTATAATTTGTCAGATGAAGAAAAAAAAGTGGTTGACTTAGCAATAAATAAAAAATAATATAGTATGTTGTAGAGTAATTTAACTACAAAGGCAGGAGGGTAGATGATGTCCAGTGAAAACAAGGAAAACAAAAAATTTACTTTGATGATATTACCTCACTCTAATGACAAACCCTTAAGATTCAACCTTCCTATCTTAGCAATTCAGATTACTGGAGTATTAATACTTTTAGTGCTAATTGGATTTATAGGTTTTTTTGCAAAGTATATTGATATGGCAGGTTCAATGTCTGAATTAGAGGAACTTAGACTTGAGAACCAAGAAAAAAGTAAACAATTAGAAAACCTAGCGGAGCAAACACAAAATGTGTTAGAAGAGTTTAAACAAATAGAAGAACTGCAAGATCAACTTAAAGAATTAACGGACTATGAAGAGCAAGAAGGTGAAAGTTTAAAGGAGACCGATGATGAACGCTCCTTTTTTACTGCAAGTAGAGGGTCTACATCTGTTGAAAGAACTGAAATCTCATTAAGCTTACTAAGTAATGAACTTCCATCTCAAAAAGAAAATATGGATACTCTAGTATCTGACGCAGAGAAACAGGCTAAAAGACAAGCTCATACTCCTTCAATAAGGCCTACTACAGGGAGGGTTTCATCCCCTTTTGGTTACAGAAATCATCCCTTTACAGGAGCAAGGCAATTTCATAGTGGGGTTGATATAGCAAACTCTACTGGAACACCAATTAAAGCTACAGCAAATGGGACGGTGGTTAGAGCTTCATATAATGGTGGTTACGGTAATATGATTATTATAGATCACGGTTATGGATATACAACCTACTATGCTCACCTGTCGGAAATAGAAGTTAGAACGGGCCAAAAAGTAACAAAAGGTGAAACTATAGGGCAAATGGGTAGCACAGGGCAGAGTACTGGACCTCACTTACACTACGAGGTAAGAGTAAGAGGAAATCCTGTCAACCCAACAGACTATTATTAAAAAGATAGGAGGGGGGAAGCCATTGTTTAAAAAGAAAGAAGAATTTGATCCAACTAAAATAGACACAATAGTTGGCAAAGACAGCGAATTTGACGGAGATTTAAAAGCGAAGGGTATTTTGCGTATTGATGGATCGGTAAAAGGTGAAATTTTATCCACCGGGAATGTTTTAATTGGTGAAACTGGAGAGGTGGAAGCAAATGTCAAAGCCAAAAACTTAACAGTTTCTGGCACTATAATTGGCAATGTTGAAATAGAAGGTTTGTTAGAATTGCTACCTACTGCAAAGCTTATTGGTGATATTAAGGTTTCTAGTTTGGAGGTAGGAGATGGAGCTGTTTTTAATGGGAATTGTGAAATGAATGAATCCAACTCAAAAAGAGATAAAGATGAGAGCATAAAAGCAAAAGAAAAGACCCAAAGTTAGTATAAAAAAGATATCTACTTAAAAACAGTAGATATCTTTTTTATGGATAAGATTTTGATAAAACTCCTATACTAAAAAAAAAGTTAGGAGGAAGATATGAAGAAGGTAGTAGCTATAGACACAGGATTACAAAGCTATAAAGAAAGGTTGGAAAAAGCAGGTTTTAGGGTGATAGATTTGTCTGAACAATATCAATTTCCTTCGGCGGTAGTCGTAAAAAATAAAAGTAGCGTTGACGAACTAGCAAATCCAATTAACGAAGTTCCGATTTTAGAAAGTAGCTCAGTATCAGAAGCTACAATAGTAGAGGTTATCAACAGTAAAATCTATCATTAAGGTGGCAAAGCCACCTTTTTTTATGCCTTTTTAGCGGCATTTTTATTTACAGAAATTATAAATTCCTCTAAACCGTTGGATATGACATCAGCCATATTCATCACCAAAGAAAGTCTGGTATTTTGAAGAACAAAGTATTCCATGAACCCTCCAACATTAACAACCCCAGTAATATAAATATCGCCTACTTCAGGCAGGTTTTTTTTAACCCCCGCTCCTGGTTTTAGGCTCCCTATTCCTAAGTTTATCTTTCCTATATTATCACTATTTCCTAAAGAGGCATCTATTGCAATTACTAATGGATTTTTGAGAAGGTTAATGCTCTGTATATTTTTTGCAAGATTAGAAGCGTGGACGGGATCATCTAAATTCCCCAAAATAAGAACATCATCGTGACTGTTTAAGTGAAATAGCTTGCTGCCTATTATGGGCCCTAAGCTATCTCCTGTAGAGCGGTCAGTGCCGATACATAAAACAACTAATTTATTCCAGTTTGGCTTAATATGACAAGAAAAATTATAAAGAAGAGCTGATACATCTTTATGACACTCATCTTTTTTGTGGTAAACACTTTTTTTAAAACACTTTGTTTTATCTTTATCAAAAAAATTAAACATAGATTACCTCCCGTACAATGCCATGGTAATTTATATGAAAAAATTGAATAGTTATTACAAACAAATATTTTAGGAGTGAGCCTAATGGAAAAAAGAGGGATAAAACTAGCTTTAACCTATTGTGGAGCAATTATTGGTGCTGGATTTGCGACTGGACAAGAGGTTGTTCAGTTTTTTTCTGTTTTTAAGTTAGAGGGTATTTTAGGTGGAGGAATAGCTACAGCGATGTTTATTTTTTTTGCTTATGTTATTTTAGATATTGTATTAAATGAAAAAATAAGCGACCATAAAGACTTGATAAATGTAATAGTTGGCAAAAAAGGTGCAATAGCATTCGACTTTATTATTATGTTTTTTTTATTTTCTGGTTTTACAATAATGATTTCTGCTGCTGTTACTTTACTAACTACATATATAATAACGAGTAAAACTATAGCTGTAATTGTATTTCTAATTATGATAAACCTTATTTTTTATACTGGTATGGAGGGAGTTATAAAAGCAAACTCTATTTTAGTTCCAATTTTAGTGATTTTTATAATTTTCTTATCGCTGAGAGCTATTTTCATAACAGCACCAACTATTGGAATGGGTGGGTTAGTACCTCAGAATGCTTTTATAGCCGCCACTTCATATGTTTCTTATAACCTAATTATTGGTATGGTTGTATTATCGTCATTTAAAAAAGAAATATACAATAAAAAAGATATTTTCGTAATTTCTGTAGTAGGGGGGGGAATACTAGGAACTATGCTAATGCTTGTAATAGTAGCTACCAAAGATATAAGTAACTATTCTCAAATTCCTATAATGGATCTGGCTTATGGTTTAAACCAGTTGTTGTTCAACGGATTGGTTTTATCTTTACTAATTGCTATATTAACTTCAGCAATAGCTACAGGTCATGGTATAATAAACAGAGTTAAAGGAATAAAAAATTGGAGCTATTCGTCTATTGGTCTAGTTTTAAGTATTACAGCAACCCCGTTGTCATTTATTGGCTTTGAAGAATTAGTTAAATCAATATACCCTTTTTTTGGGTTCATAAATTATATAATAATGCTTGCTTTAATTTACCATTTTGTAAAAAGAAAAATCATCACAACTTATTGGTAGTAGATTATTTTTTTCGTAAATTATAAGAATTGAAAAATGGAAAATTAGGACCTAACAGTCGTCAGCTAGTTATCTTAGCAAAAAAATTCAAATGTATAATAAAAATCAGTAGAGAAAAACATTTATTGAACTAAAATGGAATTTCACTTTATCTTTTATACAAAAATAATGTTTTTAAGAAGGATTTAATAATCAAGAGTAGAATTAAAGGCTAAAAGGAGGTAGAAATTTGGAAGGTAGTGTGAATAAAAAAATAGAAGAACGTTATAAAGACGGAGTCACCTTAATGAACATTGGAAAAAATAAAGATGCTCATGAAATATTTCACCAAATACTTGAAGAGGAACCTGAACATTCTGGCAGTTTAAACAAGTTAGGCGTAATATATACTAAAGTTAACAAAATGGAAAAAGCAAAAGACTTCTTTAAGAAAGCTAAAAAAATTCAGCCTGACAATTCTCAAGTTCTAACGAACTTGGCTAACATCTATCTACTAGAAAAAAACTGGGAACAGGCTAAGCAATACTTTGACAAGGCATATGAAATTGATGAAGAGAACCCTAATACCCTTGAAGGTTTATCTATTTACTATAAGAAAATAGGGGATATAGAACTGTCTTTGAAATATTATAAACTTGGACAGAAATTTCAAGGAGATAGGCTAAAGAAAAAAATGAAAAGAGATGAGCAAGAATACTTAGATTTTGACTTATCTGATGACGAGCAAAGCAAAAATGAAAACAAAAAATCAACTCTTAAAACAATTGTACTAACCATCCTTGTGTTAATAATAATAGGGTTACTGCTAACTAGATAGTGGAAAGAGCTTGTGAAACTAGGAAATAAGGTGATACTATGAGAACAAACTTTATAAACCTACCTATAAGCTTTATAATACTGTTAGGCATTGGGGAGTTGTTCCAGTACTTTTATAAAACAATATCTCCAATAGTAGCAAATGTAGAAAAAATTATATTTACAATACTACTATTTTTATTTGTAAAGGTTATTTATGATTTTTTAGTAAAGCTAAAGTATAATCAAAGGTTGTTTTTGTATATTGAAGATTATATGATCCAGATTGTTCAAACCATCGCTATTGCTATTCTTGCTATCTTTATCAGCGGGATAATTCAATATTTCGTTGATGGTACAGTTAGAATGACAATCTTAGCAAGTGCTGGGGTTTTGTATTTAAAAAACTCTTAAGTCTGTATCGAATAAAATCACCTCTTAGCAAATAAATTAACTAAAGAGGTGATATAGGATGGCTGATGTTTTTATTGTGGTGTTATTTATTTGGGGAATTATAATTGGATTTTATAAAGATAGAAAAGAGATTTTTATAAGAGGGATATACTTTGTAGCTGCACTGTTTATAGCATTTGGAATAAATTGGCCGGTATTAACAGAACAAAGCATTCAAAATACAATAGAAACCTTATACATAGATGATACAGCCTATGAGGTTTCCACAGACAGAACATATTTGATGATACAAGAAGCTACAAATGAACTTCCTGTTTCTACTCAGTTAAGGGAAAAGATTATAGAGAACATGAATGAAAGAGTATATCTTGGAGAGAGTATGGTTAATATTTCAGCTGAAATTATAGCAAAGGCTATAGAAGCATTGACATTGACGTTAATCATTATTTTAATTATGAGCGTTTCCAGCGAGTTTTTTTTAAAAAACCAACTGCTAAAAAGTAACGGCGGTGTACTAGGAGCAACGGTATATGGGCTTTGCAACTTAATTTTAGCATGTGTTATAATTTATATAATGGAATTATATTTTTTGTTTTATCAAAAGGAAGCAATAAAAAGTGGATTGTTAGATTTTGCACTTAAACCATTGGTGCAGCAAGTTATTGATGTTATATTTAAACTGCTATAGGAGATGAAAAAATATGGAATTAAAGTTTAAAACCGAAGGTACCTGTGCTAAAGAAATACTTATTAAAGTCAACGGTGGGATCATAGAAAGCGTAGAGTTTATTAGTGGCTGTAAGGGAAATGTTCAAGGTATCGCCCAACTGGTAATAGGAAGACCAGTGGAAGAAGTGATAGATAGATTAAAAGGAATAGAATGTAGAAATGGGACATCTTGTCCAGACCAACTAGCAAAGGCTTTATCTGATGTAAGTGCTTAGGAGGAGTTGACAATGTACCAAGTTGGAGAAATTGTGGAAATGAAGAAAAAACACCCTTGTGGATATAACAGGTGGAAAATAGTTCGTGTTGGGATGGATTTTAGAATCAAATGTACGTATTGTGGTAGAAGTGTTATGATACCTAGAAAAAAGTTTGAGAAAAATTTTAAAAAGAAATTATAATAAGCAAATGATACTTTGAAATATGTTATCTTATATGATATAATGCTAATGTTATAGTTCCTGCCCTATCTTTATAGGGCCGTTAGTCCAAAGGAGGTGAATGCAATGATAAAATATGAATTAATGTACATTTTAGTAACTGAATTAGATGAAGAAGCTACTAAAGAAGCTATTGAGAAAGTTAATGGAATTATAGAACAAAAAGGTGGTTCTGTAGTTGAAGTTAATCAATGGGGTAAAAAGAGACTAGCCTATCCAATTGAAAAGAAAAATGAGGGCTACTATGTAGTGACTGAGTTTGAAGGCAACAAAGAGATTGTAGATGAGTTGGATAGAGTAATTAAAATTGATGATAATATGTTACGTCATCTAATAGTAAAAGCGGCTTAACCCAATTCAAAAGGGGGAGAGAGCATGTTAAATAGAACAATACTAGTAGGGCGACTTACTAAAGACCCGGAACTTAGGTATACTCCCAACAGTGGAGTTGCTGTAACTACTTTTATTTTAGCTGTGGATAGAAGCTTTACCAATAGACAGGGAGAGCGAGAAGCAGACTTTATACCAATTGTTGTATGGAGAAAACAGGCGGAAAATTGCGCCAACTATCTAAAAAAAGGCTCCTTAATTGGTGTTGATGGCAGAATACAAACCAGAAACTACGAAGCCAATGACGGACAAAGAAGGTATGTTACTGAAATAGTTGCAGAGAATGTTCGTTTTTTAGATAGCAAGCCTCGACAAGATGGTGGAAAAAGTAATCAAGGTAATGACTTTAGTGAAGTAGGCTATGAAGTAGATGAAGACGTACCATTTTAGCCTATAAGGAGGGATAAAAGTGCGTAGGGACAGAAGAAAAGGAAGAAAAAAAGTTTGCAGTTTTTGTGCTGATAAAATTGAAACTATAGATTACAAAAATGCAGATAAGCTTCGCAGATATATAACTGAACGTGGTAAAATTTTACCTAGAAGAATATCTGGAACTTGTGCTCCTCATCAGAGGCAGTTAACATCTGCAATTAAAAAAGCAAGAATTATGGCATTATTGCCTTATACAGTAGAATAAGATATAATTTTAAAAGGGGGCAAATAGAAATTTGTCCTCTTTTTATACATAATTTTTAAGGGGGGAATTTAGTGAATAGAGGGGACGAGGGAGTAGGAATTGCTAAAACATTGAAGGTAATAGAAGAGCTTAAGTTAAAAGTTATTCAATCAATGGCAGACATATATACAGCTATACATAACGGAGCAGAGAATCAGATTCAACAAAAGGCAGCTAAAATAATTGTGTATATGTACTCATTAAATAAAAATTCTGGGTATTCATATCGAAGCTTAGATAAGGAAGTTGTTAAACAAGCAGAAATAATGAAACAAGAGGAAAAAGAAGAGTATTTAAACGAGCTAACACAGTATCTTAAAATGAGAGGTGAATAGTTTGGCAAAATTAAATACAAAAAGCCTCGTAGAAGGTGCACTACTTTTAGCTTTGTTTTTAGTTTTGAGTATTTTACCCTTTTTTATACCAGCCCTAATACCTGCTTTAATACTAATACCACTTCCCATTGTAATAATTACTTATAGACAAAGTATAAAGGTTGCTGTAATGGTAGTAGTTTTAAGTTTTTTTGCTTTAACTATAATGCTAGGAAACCCAATTTACCCAACTTTAGTGACTGTTTTGGGTGGTATTCCAGGTATAGTATTGGGATATACAATAAAAAGAAAAAAGGCTGTTACCACTCTTTTAGCAACTACCATATCTTTTGTAGCTGCTATCATACTAGTTCTTAATATATTCGCTTTATTTTTTGATGTAAACCTAGTAGAAGTAACATTAGATAGGCAGCTGTCCGCCTTAGAATCTTTTGGTAGTCTTGTAGAAGGAGTTCTTCCTCAGGTAGAAACAGATCCCACTGATCCAGACATAGAAGATTTTAAAGAAAGAATATACTTAAGTATTCAAATGATTTTTCCAGCTTTGATTGTTATTGTATCAACGGTAGCTGGTTACGTTAACTTGACAGTATCCAAATTAACCTTAGTTCGCTTGGGGTATAAAGTGGAAAGCCTACCTCCTTTTGCAAAATGGCGTTTTGGAGATTGGGTGCTGTGGACTTTTGTAGCTACGCTATTAATAAGTATAGCTCGATTAGGAAATATAGCAGTTTTGCATATTAATGATAATGTTCATCAAATTGTTCTTCTAATGGTTTTAATTCAAGGTTTATCTCTAACATACTGGTACCTTTCTAAATATATAAAATATACCTTTTTAAAGGCTATTATACTAGGGTTAATAGCTTTGCACCCTCTAACTGCTCAGTTTGTGATTATGTTTGGAACATTAGACTTTATAATAAATTTTAGAAGATTATAGGGAGTGAATTTAAATGAAAGTAATTTTGCTTAAAGATGAAAAGAAACTAGGTAAAAAGGGAGAGATCAAAGAAGTTTCAGAAGGTTATGCTCGAAACTTTTTAATTCCTAGAGGATTAGCTAAAGAAGCAAATCAATCAAACTTAAAAGAGCTAAAAGAAACTCAAAAAGTCAAAGAAAAGAAAGCGGAAAAAGAACTTAAAAAAGCTCAACAAACGGCAAAGAAAATAGAAAATCTTAAAATAGAAGTAGCAGTAAAAGCTGGAGAAGGTGGAAGGCTATTTGGCTCTGTTACAACAAAAGATATTGGTAATGAATTGTCCAAAAAAGGAATAAAAATAGATAAACGCAAAGTGGAACTAAACGAGCCAATAAAATCTTTAGGAACTTATAATGTTGACATTAAACTTCATCCTAAAGTAAGCTCAACTTTGCAAGTCAAAATTAAAGAACAGTAAAGGGGTGTTATTGATGGTAAATGAACAAAGGTTGTTAGATGATTTTTTCGAGCTAATAGGAATAGACAGTGAATCAAAAAATGAAGGACAGCTAGCAAAGCACTTGACACAAAAACTTAAAGACCTTGGATTTGAAGTGTATATCGACGATGCTGGGGAAGCTATAGGTGGAGAAACAGGAAACATAATTGCAAGACTAAAAGGTAATGATAAAAATAAACCCAGCATGCTATTTGCTGCTCACATGGATACTGTTTCGCCTGGGAAGGGTGTGAAAGCTTCTGTAAAGGATGGAAAAATTGTATCTGATGGGACAACTATTTTAGGTGCAGATGACAAAGCAGGGATTGCTGCGGTGTTAGAGATGGCAAGGGTTTTGAAAGAAGCCAATGCATGCTTTGGTGACATTGAAGCTATATTTACTATAGCAGAAGAAGGCGGATTGTTTGGAGCTAAAAATTTAGATTATTCTAAAGTGCAGTCAAAGAAAGGGTATATTTTAGATAGTGATGGTAAACCAGGAACTATTGTAAACCAAGGACCCTGTCAGGACAAAATAGCTGTAACAATAAAAGGTATTTCTGCTCATGCTGGTTTAAAACCAGAAGAGGGAATTAGTGCAATTCAGGTAGCTAGTAAAGCAATAAATAATATGAAATTACTTAGAATTGATGAAGATACTACCGCAAATATTGGGGTTATTAAGGGAGGAACAGCAACTAATGTAGTTTGCGATAAGGTGGAAATATTAGCTGAAGCAAGGAGTACCAGTGAAGATAAACTAGATGCTCAAAGCAATCATATGAAAAAATGCTTTGAAGAAGCTGCTAAAGAATACAACACCGAAGCAGATGTTACAATTGAAAGAGTATATCCGGCTTTTAAATTGGAAGAAGATGAGCCAGTTGTTAATCTTGCCAAAGAAAAATCTTCAAAACTAGGCCTATCTCCTAATTTGAAAGCAACAGGTGGCGGAAGTGATACAAACATATTTAATGGAAACGGTATTAGTTGCGTAAATTTAGGCGTAGGTATGAATAAACCCCACACTCTAGAAGAAAATATAGAAGTAAAAGATTTAGTGGATACCACCAAATTAATAATCGAAATTGCTAAAGGATAGTTATATAAATAAAAACACTTTCCAAATGGGGAAAGTGTTTTTATTTACAAAAAGATCAATTTTCATTTAAGGAATAAATTGCTTAAATACAGTTTGTTAATGTTTAGCACTTTGTTAAAATAGAAGGCGATTTTATTTAATTTATCAGCAAAAACAGGAAAAACACGAACATTATTTAAAAAAAAGCACAGTTAGTACGTTGTTTTGTTGACCTTGTCAAAAGGATGTTATAAACTATAAGACGGTTGAAAGATAATTAAGGAGGGTCAATAATTGCAAAACTATGATATTGTAATCGTAGGAGCAGGTCCCGCAGGTATTTTTACTGCTTTAGAAGCTTTAAAAAAAGACGAAAACACAAAGGTGTTGATTGTTGATAAAGGGAGAACAATAGAAGATAGAAAATGTCCACTACGAACTATACAAAAATGTGTACATTGTAAACCATGTGGGATTGTAAATGGTTGGTCAGGGGCGGGAGCATTTAGTGATGGGAAACTGTCTCTATCTCCTGATGTAGGGGGACGGTTAACGGAATATATGAATTATGAAAAAGCCCAAGATTTAATTAATTATGTTGATAATCAATATTTAAGTTTTGGTGCTAATCAAGATGTTTATGGATTAGATGATAAAAAAGTTGAAGATATTAAGTATGATGCGTCAAAGCATAATATAAAGCTGATAGCTAGTCCAGTACGACATTTAGGTACGGAGCGTGGTTATGAAGTTTTAAGAAAATTATACTTACACTTAAGATCATTATCTAATTTTACGTTTATGCAGTTGACGGAAGTTTCTGATATTATTGTAGAAAATGGAGAAGCAAAAGGAGTTATAATAGCAAATAAGGAAATAAAGGAGCAGAGAATAAATGCTAAAAATGTAGTTCTTGCACCTGGAAGAGGAGGGGCAGAGTGGCTTGAAAAATTAATGAAAAAACATGGAATTAAAACCGAGAACAATGAGGTTGATATAGGAGTAAGGGTTGAAGTGCCAAATGCAATAATGGATCATTTAACAAAGCCGCTCTATGAGCCTAAACTTGTTTACTATTCTGATACATTTGAAAACAAAGTTAGGTCATTTTGTGTCAATCCAGGAGGTCATGTATCGGAAGAAAGATACGAAAAGAACCTGGCCGTTGTCAATGGACATAGCTTTTCAGACCCCAAAAATAGAAGTCAAAACACTAATTTTGCCCTATTAGTATCTACCAGATTTACCGAACCCTTTGATCAGCCTATAGAGTATGGTAAGTATATTGCAGAACTTGCTAATATGATTACTGGAAAAGGTATTTTAGTTCAACGGCTGGGTGATCTTCTTAACGGCAGAAGAACAAGTTACCACAGACTTAGCAAGTCAACAACAACCCCTACTTTAAAAAATGCAGTTCCAGGGGATTTAAGCTTTGTTTTGCCACATAGATATCTAACTTCTATTGTGGAAACATTAAAAGCATTTGATAAAATTGCTCCTGGACTTTACTCTAAAAATACGTTACTTTATGGGGTCGAAGTTAAATTTTATTCTTCAAAAGTAAAAGTTGATAATAGCTTTGAAACAAAAATAAAAAGGTTATATGCCATAGGTGATGGGGCAGGAATAACAAGAGGACTTATGCAAGCTTCCGTTACAGGGGTTGTAGTAGCAAGAAAAATAAGCTCATAAAAGGAGTGTTAGCATGCAAACAGTTGTTGTTGTAGGAACACAATGGGGAGATGAAGGAAAGGGAAAGATAACAGATTATATCGCAGAAAGAGCAGACGTAATAGTCCGTTACCAAGGTGGGAATAATGCTGGACATACAATAGTACATGATGGAACAACTTATAAATTGCACTTAATTCCATCCGGTGTTATAAATGGAAATAAACTATGCATTATTGGAAACGGCATGGTTATTGACCCTGAAGCATTGGTGAAAGAAATTAAATATTTACACAACCTTGGTATAAGTACAGAGAACTTAAAAATAAGTGAGTCTGCGCACTTAATACTTCCTTATCATAAGGTCATTGATGCACTTTCTGAGAAAAAAAGAGGCGCTGACAAGATAGGAACTACAAAAAAAGGTATTGGTCCTGCGTATATGGATAAAGCAGCAAGATGCGGTATTAGAATTGTTGATTTGTTAGATCAAGAAGAGTTTAAAGAAAAGTTATATGCAAATGTTGAAGACAAAAATAATCTTATAAAAAAATATTATGGAGAAAAACCCCTAGATGCTGATACTATCTACAATGAGTATGTAAAATACTCACATCAAATTAAAAACTACGTTGCTAACACCTCTGTTTTGCTAGAGGAAGCAATGGACTTAAATAAAAAGGTTATATTTGAAGGGGCACAAGGAACTCTTTTAGATTTAGACCATGGAACTTACCCTTATGTAACAGCTTCAAATCCTGTGGCTGGAGGAGTTTGCATAGGTGCAGGTGTTGGACCATCAAAAGTGAATAAGGTTCTAGGGGTAGTTAAAGCTTACTCAACGAGAGTGGGTGATGGCCCTTTTCCAACTGAAATAGAAGGGGAAACTGCCGATCGGATTAGAGAAATAGGCAAGGAATACGGGACCACAACAGGAAGACCGCGGAGAATAGGGTGGATAGATGCCGTTATTTTAAAGCATGCTAAAAGAGTAAGTGGGTTAGATTATATGGCTATAACCTTACTTGATGTGCTAAGCGGGCTGGATACAATTAAAATATGTACTGGATATACTATTGACGGAAAAGAAGTTTCTCACTTTCCTGCTAGCATAAAGCAACTAAAAAAATGCAAACCAGTTTATAAAGAAGTAAAAGGATGGAAGGAAGATATAACAAAGATTAAATCTTTTAATGACCTTCCCAAAGAAGCTAAAGAATTTATAAAGGAACTAGAAAAAGAAGTGGGAATAAAAGCTGCCATGATTTCAGTTGGTCCCAAAAGACAGCAAACAAAAGAATTAATAGAGCTAATATAAATTAAAGCAGGGTTGTGGCCCTGCTTTAATTTATAGCAAAAAGGAAATGCAAAAATTTATATTGACAACGATAATAAACCATAGTAATATATATATTGTTGTAAGCGAGCCATTAGCTCAGTCGGTAGAGCACCTGACTTTTAATCAGGGTGTCCCGTGTTCGAATCGCGGATGGCTCACCATTTAGGCCCCTTGGTCAAGTGGTTAAGACACCGCCCTTTCACGGCGGTAACAGGGGTTCGAATCCCCTAGGGGTCACCACTAATGGAGCTGTGGTGTAGTGGTTAACATGCCTGCCTGTCACGCAGGAGATCGCGGGTTCGACTCCCGTCAGCTCCGCCATTTTGCCTCGGTAGCTCAGTCGGTAGAGCAGAGGACTGAAAATCCTCGTGTCGGCAGTTCGATTCTGCCCTGAGGCACCACAAAAAAATAAACACCGAAAGGTGTTTTTTTTATTCTATTTTTTCATTTTAACGCATAATCATAAACAAGAGTTTTACTAAAATAATTATGGTAGGTTATAAAATGATAGCCAATACACTATATTTCATCTTAGCGTTGTTATTGTTTATGATTTCATTAAAACTTTTTTCAGGTAACTGTAAAAAAGTGCTTCCCTTTGATTTACAGGGTAAAATTGCTGGGGAAAAGGAATCAATCCTTAGAGTGTCTTTAATTGCTATGATTCTTACTGCAATAGTGCAAAGTAGCAGTTTGGTAATAGTTGTTGTATTTAGTCTTGTTCAAAGTAATATAATGTCAGAAAAAAACGGACTTGCAGCTGTGCTGGGGACAGAGGTAGGGACAACAGCTACAGGGCAAATAATAAGCATACCATGGGGTAACATACTCCCTTTTTTATTACCCTTATTATTGGTTTTGTTGTTGCCGAAATTTAGAAAATTAATTTTAACTGTGTTTTTTTTGGGAATGCTAATTTTATCTCTTAAGTTAATGACTATACCATTTTCTAACTTACATACTACAAGTAGTTATTATAAGCTAATAAATTTAGTTAACCAACTTCCAGCTATAGGAGTCTTTGTAGGAGCTGTATTTACCGCTTTTGTACAAAGTAGTAGCGCATTGACAGGCTTAACAATAAGTCTTGGGAGAGCAGGAGTTATTAACTTAAAAAGCGCTATTGCCTTAGTCTTAGGTGGTAATATCGGAACTTGCGTTACCGGACTAGTGGCAGCTACAACTGTGACAAAAAAAGCTAGAGGAATAATAATAGGCCAGATATTGTTTAATGTTATAGGGGTAATTTTAGCACTGATGTTTTTGGATTTATTAACTGAGTTTGTGGAATATGTAACGATTTCTCCATCAATAGAAAGGCAGATAGCAAATGCTCATACTATTTTTAACTTAGTTTCTTATGGTTTTATAATGGTGGTTTTTAATCCTTTTTACGCTATAACTAAAAAAATTAATAATAAAATTTTAAAATAAAAAAAGGGATTTATACTAGGAATGTAGAATAAGTCACAAGGTTTTTGTGTGTGGTCAAAGGACCACTCAGTAATGAAAGGAGGGACTGGTTTTTGGAACAACAAAAAACACCCACCTATACGAATCAGGTAAAGCTTGGCATCGTAGCATTATTAGTAATTTCGTTAGTTCTAATTATGGGTATTAAAGTTTATGATTACTATCAACCTGGCTACGTCTATGTCGTAAGTATAGAAGAAGAACAGGTGGGAATGATTCGTGAAAAGGATGAACTAGTAAAAATAATAAATCATTTAAATGATATTGAAAGCAATAAAATGGGGTTTGACGTTGCAATAGAACAAGATTTTAGCACAGAAAGGACCTTTGCATGGAATCCTGATGTGCATCCTGCTCAATTGCAACAACAGATAAGCAGCTTGGCTTCATATGAGGCTGCTGGCACCATAGTCAAGGTTGATGGTGAGCCAGTTGTACTTGTAGAAAGCAGAGATGTTGCAGAGCAAATTTTAGAGGAAGTAACACAGTTTTATATTGAGGAAATACAAGGGGAGCTTGTAGCAGATCCAGAAATTGTTTCGGATATTGAATTTGATAGCATTGTTGCAGACCCTAAAGATATTATGGATTATGAAACAGCAAAAGCAACTTTGGTTCAAGGAACAGAAAGAGAGGAGACCTATACTGTATCAAGGGGAGATAGTCTATGGTCCATTGCTGAAGAAGCAGATATGGATGTAGAAGAACTAGAAAAAGCAAACCCTGACATGGATCCAGAAATGATAAAGTTAGGTCAAGAAATTAGCTTAGTAGTTGCAGAGCCAGCTTTAGAAGTTGCTCACCAGGAAAAAGTTGTACGCGAAGAAACTATAGAATATTCTACAGAAACAAAAGAAACCTCAGACCTTTTGAGAGGACAAACTAGGGTTGCTACTTCAGGAAAAAATGGAATAAAGGAAAACACATATATAATAAAAAGAGTAAATGGAAAGATAGTTGAGGAAGAGAAAGTTGAATCAGAAGTTGTTAAAGAGCCAGTTACTAGAGTTGTGGAGAGGGGAACATCTAGTGCTTCTTCAAATGCACCTGCTAGCTCTGGAGACTTTTTGTGGCCTATATCTAGCGGAGGACGAATAACTTCAAGATTTGGGCCGAGAGGCGGAGGCTTCCACAATGGAGTGGATATAGCAGCTTCTCCCGGAACACCAATAGTAGCAGCTGAATCCGGTAGAGTGGTAACTTCAACTTACCATGGGTCCTATGGCAACCATGTTGTAATAGATCATGGAAATGGATACAAAACCCTTTATGCACACAATAGCAGAAATGCAGTAAGTGTGGGAGATACAGTTAGCAGAGGCCAAACTATTGGATATGTTGGTACAACAGGTAGGACAACTGGTCCCCACGTACACTTTGAGATTCACCGAAATGGGCAAAGAATTAACCCTTTGAACTATTTTAACTAGTAAATATTAAAATCTGTGGCGAAAGCCACAGATTTTTTTGTTTTCTATAAAGACTTTATTGTTCGACTATGTTAGAATATAAAATTGAGGAAGTATATTTAAATCATTAGGAAATTAATGATATAATAGACGTGTTATGTAAACTAAGTGCAACATATGAGGAGAGGGGGAAAATATGGGTTTTTTCCTAAAAATCAAAAATAATAAAATTCTTTTGCCTACTATTATGTTGACTTTATTTTTGGTTATAGTAAGTATAAATTCTGTTAATTTTTCGAATAAACATGTCAAAAATGCAACAGCTGTTTACCATAGAAATGTAGCTTATAGAAATTGGGTTTCTGTTAACGGAAAGCATGTTGACGTAAGGTACAAGAAAGCTGATCAAAAACATGCAGAGTTTATAAAAAAATTAGGAGATGACTTGTATCTGCACCTTAAAGAAAGGTACTCTTATACCCCAACAATTAACCCACTTATAGTTATATACCCAAGTCAGCAAGAAATGCTTCAAAATTTGGGCTGGGAAAATGATAAGTATGCTTCAGGGGTATACCAATCAGGAACAATAAGGCTGTTATCACCTACTCAGTGGTACAATGGTGATAACAGTGACGATATTCATCTTTTTTATAAAGAAAATGGTCCGTTATTACACGAGCTAACCCATCACTTTGTAGATGAAATGACAGGGGGGAATTATCCCACATGGTATACAGAGGCATTAGCACAACTAGAAGAATATAAGAAATACCAAATTCAATGGATAGATGAGGATAATAGCAATCCTAATGAATTATTTGCCTTTAAAAGATTAAACAACAATTTTTATGGAATTGAAAACCAGGCTTTAGCATATAGGCAGTCCTTAATTATTGCAATCTTTATGGAGGAAAAGTTTGGACATAATATTCATAAACAATTGTTAATGGAAATGGATGTAAATACTTCTTTTGAACAAGCCATGAAAAAACTAACAGGAACTGATAAAAAACAGCTTGAAAAACACTGGGAAACTTGGATTAAAAACAATAAAAGTAAATATTTTGGGAAAATTTAAAGGAGGATTCGATATGTCAAAAATTTTAGTAGTTGATGATGAAAAGCCTATTGCTGACATAATTAGCTATAACTTAAAAAATGAAGGTTTTGAAATAGTTGTAAGCAATGATGGAGAGGATGCAGTTAAAAAAGCCTATGTAGAAAAGCCGGACCTAATTTTATTGGACGTTATGTTACCTAAAATTGATGGTTTTGAGGTTTGCAGAAGGATAAGGGAGTTTAGCAACTGTCCTGTGATTATGTTGTCGGCTAAAGAAGAGGAAGTAGACAAGATTACAGGTTTAGAAAAGGGAGCAGATGATTATGTGACTAAGCCTTTTGGTCATAAAGAATTGTTAGCTCGCATAAATGCCCATCTGCGCAGATTTTCAACGATGGGAGGAGAGCAAAAGGAACTTAAAGAAGAAAACCAAGGTTTAGAAATTAACCATGAAAATTATGAAGTAAAAAGAGATGGGGAAATTATAGATCTAACTCAAAGAGAATTTGATTTACTACTTTTTCTTATTAATAATAAAGGAAAGGTATACTCAAGAGCCCAGTTACTAGAGTTAGTTTGGGGTTTTGATTATCATGGAGATGTAAGAACTGTTGATGTTACAGTTAGAAGGTTAAGGGAAAAGGTAGAACCCAATCCTGGTTCTCCAACCTATATTTTGACAAAGAGAGGGTTTGGTTACTACTTTAGGAGGAGTTAACCTTGATAAAGAATATTCAATGGAAGCTGATAATCATCTATATTTTACTGATTTTATTTGCATTTCAAATTTTAGGCGTTTTTTTAACCCAGTCAATTGAAACTTATTATATGGATGATTTTAAACAGGGAGTGAGATCACAGGTTCAGCTACTAGGTAGTTTCATTGGTCGGCATTTATGGGAAGGTTCAGACCTAGAAACTATAAATCAGTTAGTTGCTGAATTTAGTCAAAGCTTCCATATGGCTGAAGTTTACATTCTTGACACAGAAGGTGTTGTAATAAGTGCATCTTCTGGGCAGGAAAGGAATATAGGTAGTAGAGTTTCTGGACATGAAGCAACAAGAGCGATACTTGGAACCGCTGACGAAGTTATTAGAGCTAACCCTGAAACAGGTGTAAGGAACTTTTTTTATGCTTGGCCGGTAGAATATAATAACGAACAAGTGGGAGCAATTTATGTAATTTCTTCCTTAGAAAGCACTGATTATACCATTAGTACAGTAAAAAATTTTTTGATAACGGGAACTTTATTTACAGTATTACTAACTGTTTTTTTGGGTTTTTTTATTGCTAAAACTATTTCAAAACCTATTGAAGATATATCTAACAAAGCAGAACAAATGGCCAAGGGAAATTATGGAGTAAAAATTGATGTAAAATCAGAAGATGAGATTGGCCAACTTGCAAGAAAGTTTAACAACTTAGCCAGTAGGTTACGTCATACCATAGGCGAGCTTTCCTCCCAAAAGAGAAAGATGGAGTTTATTTTACAAAATCTTACAGATGGTGTGTTAGCATACAACGTAAAAGGGGAATTAATTCATAAAAATCCTTTAGCTGACAAGCTGTTATCAAGTCATAGCATGGATTCAGTTTTTGAATCAAGAGAAACTTTTGAACAACAGGTAAAGTCTCAAGAAATAAGTACAAAAATGAAAAAAGATAAAGAGAAAGTTTTACTTTTTAACTATGTACCCTTTAAAAGCGAAGAAAACAATGAATCTGGTGTAATTGTCGTTATAAATGATATAACTGAAAGAGAAAATTTAGAGAGTTTAAGACGGGAGTTTGTCGCCAACGTTTCCCATGAATTAAGAACCCCTCTAACTAGTGTAAAAAGTTATGTAGAAGCTCTTTTAAATGGCGGGCTTGAAGATAAAGAAGTAAGTCAAAATTTTCTAAAAGTAATAGAAGAAGAAACAGACCGTATGGTTAGGCTAGTTAAGGATTTGCTTATGAGTTCTAGGCTAGATTTTCAAAAAGAAAATTGGCAGTTACAAAATATTGATGTAAATGATCTAATTGAAAACACGTTAAACAAGTTAGAAGTACAAGTTAAAGAGAAAGACCATGAGATAGTTTTTTATCCAAACAAAAACCTACCGGAAATCCAGGGTGATTGGGATAAGTTACAACAAGTTATAATAAATATTGTATCTAACTCTATAAAGTACGCGCCTAACGAGAGCACAGTTTCAGTTAAAGCTACGGTGGATAGCAAAAGTAGCATCCTTATTTCTATAGAAGATAATGGATTTGGTATTCCTAAAGATGACTTGCCTAGAATTTTTGAAAGGTTTTACAGAGTTGATAAAGCAAGGTCAAGACATTTAGGTGGTACCGGACTCGGTCTGGCTATATCAAAACAAATTATAGAAGGACATGGTGGTAAAATAACAGTTGAAAGTGAAGAAGGTAAAGGAACAAAATTCCAAATAACATTGCCCATATTAAACCATAAAATAAGGGGGCAGCAAAGTGAGTAGAGAGGCGTTGAAATCATACTTGCTAGTTTTGATGGTTGGACTTAGTTTAGTATTATCCGGTTATTTGGTGCTAGGGACTACCAACGTTTATCCTCCAATAGAAACAAGTTTTGAGAATGTCTATGTTGGTAGGGTTCCTGACATGAATGACTTGATAATTCCATGGCAAACGGTAATTACTAGCCCTGAAGAAGATAGGTTTTTAACTCCAAATGATTCATATTACTTTCTTGTGCAAAATTTACTAGATAGCCTTTCTTTTGAAGGATATAGAATAAATTGGGTTATGGATAAATTGGAATTAGAAGAATTAAATAAAGAGGGTGTTTTTTTAAATTATGGCCATGGGGAAGACAGAGTAGACATTAACTTAGCGTCTAATTCACTGGACACAGATTTTTTACCTTATCCAGAAATCCATGCTATACATTTTAATGCCGAGGATAACCGAGTAACTGTTTTTAATTATGAGTTAAATACTATGTGGAGTCAAAGGGCTAGCTTTGATGTAAGTTATATAGAGCAGTTAGTTGATGAAAGTATACGGCAAGATACAACTGTAGGCTCTCCATTGCCTTTGGACAGAGCTGATGGAATTGTATTTGTGCCTACAGAACGCCAAGAAATGTTAGAGCTGAGAGTTTCAACTAAAGAAACCGATTCATATGCTTTAAAAAAGTCCTTCTTTCCGACCTTAACAGCCAGAGAAATACAAGAAAAAGATGGAAGCACAATAATTACTGATGGCATATCGGGCTTAAGAATTTATCCTGATAATGTGTATGAATATACCTCTGCCAAAGAAGTGGCGGGGCCTGTATACCTACCCGCTGATCAAAATTTAGAAAACGCTGTGGATTTTGTAGCCAAACATGGTGGCTGGCCTTCAAGAAACAGTTTTTTACGGAGAGTAAATAAAATAGACCCATATTATTCACAAGTTAGTTTTGAATTTTCTTATTATGAATATGGTTATCCTATTGTAGCTGAGCAATCAAGTATAGAGATAACTTTACAAGGTGGAGAAGTAACTCGGTACTACAGAAATACTGTAAGCCCTATAAACCTGAAATTTGACTCTGTTAATCGAAATATTATTAACTATTTATTTGCTTTAAACATTGCTGAAAAAGAAGAAATAGGAAAGGTTAGAAAGATGTATCTGGCTTATTATCTAGAAAGTGAAAATAATGATGCTTTAGAGCCAGTTTGGGTAATAAAAGGACAAAATAAAAATATATATATACAAGGTTATACCGGTGACATAATTGAGGTCGCTCCTGCTCAAGGAGGTGATCATTAATGGATTGGTCTAAGACTAAGTCCATTTTTATAATTGTGTTTTTGATCCTGAATATTTTCTTACTAAGTCAGATAGCCATCCATTCACCTGGCTCAGGATTTTCTATTACTAATGAAGAGATAGAAAAAGTTAAAGAGTTTTTGAGTAATTTAGGTGTTGAAGTTGATACAGAAATACCGGAAAACGTAGAATATAAGAATTTCCTTGATGTAAGAGGAGAGTCTGTTAATCAAAGTGATATACAACAACAGTTTTTTAGCGAAGAAGATGATGTACAAATAAGTAATTACTCAGAACAATATATTGAATTTCTAAGTGAAACAGGAAGAGTAATAAAGAAGGAAAATGGTAGAATAGTATATGAAGCACTAGGATTTCGTCCTACTGCTGGAGCATCATTCACTGAAAGAGAAGCAATTAAAGCATCTGAAGAGTTTCATAAGCAGGGTTTAAATCTACCAGAAGATGCTAGGCTTACTTCAGTAAAGGAAATTAATAGAAATAGATATAGAATTGAATATCATCAAGTATTCAGAAGGCAAAGAGTTGACACTTCTTATATTACAATGATTGTAGGTCCATCTGGGGTGGAAAGTTACGAAAAATATTGGGTTGAGCCCATAGATTATAGTGGTGGTGAGTATCTAGTAATTCCATCTACTGGTGCTTTAATAAGACTAATGGACTATATAGATGTAAGTGAAGCTGTTGTTAATGATATAACCTTATCATATTACAGTGCGCCTATAAGTGCTGGTCAATGGCAAGTAGCTCCTGTTTGGGCTATTAAACTAGAGAATATAGGAACGGTCTTCTTAAATGCTTATACAGGTGAGCTTGAAGGTATACGAAAATATTAAAATAGATTTATTGTAGTTTAATTGGTTGAAAGTTTCCGTTTTTACAATTATTGAGGAAATACAAACCATTAAAGAACCAAGTTTTTAACTAATAATCAGCGGTGGAGGTAAAACTCCCCATTGGTTTAAGTCTCACTTTATTATGAGTTTGTAACAAAAAAAGGATTATTTTTAAATTTGTTGAAATATTATATATTGCTTACTTTAAGGAGGATTTAGTAGAGTGGAAAAATTGCTGGTGAGGGGCGGAAATAAATTAGTTGGAGAAGTAAAGATTAGCGGTGCTAAAAATGCAGCCGTTGCTATATTACCTGCTACGTTAATTGCAGGAGAACCTTGTACAATAGAAAATTTACCGGATATTAGTGATGTAAAAATATTGATTGAAATGCTTGAAGAGCTTGGCGCCAAGGTAGTGGTGCACGATGCAAACACAATAACTGTTGATCCTAGAGAAGCGAATAGTTTTCATGCACCCCATGGGTTAGTAAAAAAGTTTAGAGCTTCTTATTACCTGATGGGAGCGTTTTTGTCTAGGTTTAAAAAAGCTAAAGTAGCACTTCCTGGTGGGTGTAAAATTGGCCCTAGGCCGATCGATCAACATTTAAAGGGATTTGAAGCTTTAGGTGCACAAGTTAATGTGGATTCTGGTGAAGTAGAACTGAACTCTGCGAAAATATGCGGCGGTCATGTGTATATGGATATTGTATCAGTAGGAGCTACAATAAACACTATGCTTGCTGCTGCATGCTGCACAAACTTAACAGTCATTGAAAACGTTGCAAAAGAACCAGAGGTAGTCGACGTTGCTAACTTTCTCTCAGCTTTAGGTGTTTCTGTTAGAGGAGCAGGCACAGATATTATCCGAATTGAGGGTAAAGAAAAGCTAGGAGGGTGTGTTCATAGCGTTATTCCCGATCGTATAGAAGCAGGAACGTATATGGTAGCAGCTGCTGCAACCAGAGGTGATGTAACTATAACTGATGTTATACCAAAACACTTAGATCCTATTACAGCAAAATTAAGAGAATCAGGTGCAACAGTGGAAGAAGGAGATGACTTTGTAAGGGTCCGTTGCAATGGAAATGTAATTAAAGGTACAGATATCAAAACATTTCCTTATCCAGGATATCCAACTGACCTTCAGCAACCTATGATGTCTTACCTTACCTGCATTGAAGGTACGGCAACAGTTACTGAAAATATATTTGAAAATCGCTTTCAACATGTAGATGAACTTATTAGAATGGGTGCAGATATATATGTTGAAGGTAGGATGGCGGTGGTAAAAGGAGTTGAAACTTTAAAAGGGGCAGAAGTTAAAGCTACTGACCTTCGAGCAGGCTCAGCTCTTATCATTGCAGGTATGATGGCAGAAGGAAAAACGAAAATCTCAGGGGTTGAACATGTCAAACGAGGCTATGAAAACATAGATCAAAAATTGAATTCGTTGGGGGCAGACATCAAATTTATCAAAGAATAAGGGCATTATTTATGCCCTTTTTCTTTACCAAAAAAAATAGATATAATATAATATAAGTATTAAACAATAGGACGGAGAGGACATAATGGAACTTTTTACGGTGGGAAGTGGAAGTAGTGGAAACTGTACCTGCTTTAGATACAAAAATACTCAATTTATAATAGATGCTGGATTAAGCGGAAAAAAAATTCAACAAGGCTTGGCTGAGTTTCAAGTAGATCCAAAACAACTGGAAGGAATATTAGTAAGTCATGAGCATAACGACCACATTCTGGGAGTAGGGGTGTTAGCCCGAAGGTTTAATTTGCCGATATATATAACAGAAAAAACCTTTCAAAGTTGCAAAGAAAAGTTAGGGAAATTGGAGAATAATCAAGTTAATTTTTTCCAACCCAAAGATAAATTTTCTTTAGGAGATGTAAAGATAGAACCATTTTCCACTTATCATGATGCTGTAGAACCGGTGGGGTTTAATATTTACTCTAACAGTAATAAAACTAGTGTTTTAACAGATACCGGCATGGTAGATGAAAAAATGATGGAATATATTTATGATTGCAATACCGTTATAATGGAATCCAATCACGATGAAAAAATGGTGGAAGCTAGCCGCTATCCATGGTCATTGAAAAAAAGAATATTAGGGGATAAGGGTCATTTATCTAATAAAGCTGCAGGAAATATTCTTATTAAGTTGCTTAAGGGTAATACTAAAAAAGTGTTACTGGGGCATCTTAGCCAAGAAAATAATTTTCCACAGCTTGCTCAAATCACTGTAGAGAATATTTTAAAGGAGAAAAGAGAGCAAATTAATGATAATTATACTTTAGAAGTGTTACCTAGGGGGCGAGTGTCTCCTATATATAGATAGATTTTAACTATAACTTTGGGAGGTTGAAAACATGGAACACTTTGAGTACTATTATAAACCTAAAAGAACTGGGTGGATAATACTTATAGTTGTGGCGATAATCGCTGGCTTGCTAGGTGGTATAATGGGAGCTTACTTTGCATCGCCTCAAGCCACTCCACATGACTCTAACGGTGAAGAGAGCCAAGGAACTATACCAGAACCTACTAAACCAGAACATGATTTTTCTTGGGAACCATACGAATATCAAAAAACCCCTATTGTCGAAGCGGTTCAAAGGGTTAGCCCTTCTGTTGTAGGAATTTCTACCTTTGTGTCAAGAAGGGATATATTCCAGGGAACTGATGAACTAGTGCAACGTGGGGTAGGCAGTGGTGCCATAGTAGATGAATCAGGTTACATTATAACAAACCACCATGTAATAGAAGATGCTGATACTATTATGGTTACGTTAGATACAGGGGAGGAATTAGAAGCAGAAGTGGTTGGTTCTGATCCTGGTACAGATATATCTGTGTTAAAAGTAGATAAAAACGGTTTGCCTACTGTTACCTTTGCAGACTCAGATAAACTTATGGCAGGAGAAACAACAATTGCTATAGGCAATCCAACAGGGTTAGATTTACAGCAGTCAGTAGCTGTAGGAGTTGTTAGTGCTACTGATAGAGCCCTTGAAGTATATGATTGGGTTTTTTCTTTGGTACAAACAGACGCAGCGATAAACCCCGGAAATAGTGGAGGTCCGCTACTAAATGCTGCTGGTGAAGTTATTGGAATAAATAGCGTTAAAATTTCTGATGCTGAAGGACTTGGGTTCGCCATTCCGAGCAATACTGTAAGAAATGTAACAAATGAAATTATAGAAAACGGTCAGGTAAGAAGGCCTATAGTGGGGATTGCAATTAACGAAATATCACATATTCATGCACGACAATATGATCTCCCGGTAGAATATGGCCTTTATGTTGTGGAAGTTGCAGCAGATAGTCCAGCAGACCAAGCGGGTATCCAGGAAAATGATATTATTACAGAGGTTAATGGAGAAAAAATTACAACTCTTAGAGATTTTAGAAGAAGCATAAGCGCACAAGAAGTCGGCGAAGAAGTAGAATTAACTCTTTATAGAGGTGAAGACCAGCATACCATTGAAGTAACTTTGGAGGAATATCAAACAGAAGAATAAAACATAAAATATCCCCTTTTAACATCAGTTAAGGGGATATTTTATGTTTAATAGAAGGATTTAGTATTTATTTAACGAATTGAATAAATACTAAGGATAAAATAATGGAAAAGATATTAAAATTTTGTAATATACGGAGATGATTTTATATGTATGTAGTATGTAAAGATCACTTATATGAAGCAATAGATGATTTTGTAGATGTTTATGAGATGCCCCCGGATCTCTATCGGTTAGGAGAGGTGACTTTTACAGATTGGTCGCAACCAAGTTATTGTGATATGTGCTCCAATCCACCGGTGTATTTGGTGGTGTAATAATGAAAATAGATATAATTACTGTCGGCAAACTAAAGGAAAAGTATTTTGTGGAAGCGGTAAAAGAATACCAAAAAAGGCTGTCTGCGTTTTGTAAACTTAACATTATAGAAGTTCCAGATAAAGCTGCTCCACAACAAAGCTCGCAAAAAGAGCAGGAGGAGATAAAAAATAACGAAGGGGAGAAAATTTTAACCAAAATAAATCCCCAAAGCTATGTTATTGCTCTGGAAATAAAGGGGGAAATGCTTTCCTCAGAAAAGTTGGCCAAAAAGCTAGACCAGTTAGCGGTAACAGGGAGTAGCTATATAACTTTTATAATAGGTGGTTCGCTGGGGCTAAGCCAACAAGTACTAAAAAAAGCTCAGCTAAAGCTGAGCTTTTCACCCATGACATTCCCACATCAACTGATGCGGGTAATTTTACTTGAGCAGGTTTATCGGGCGTTTAAGATTAATAAAGGAGAACCTTATCACAAGTGATGGTAAACAGGAGGAAAGAGTTTACTGTACAAATGAGAAGACTTGAGGAAATAAAAGGATATAAAAACATTTAATTTATTTGTATAAATTGGTAGTATTAAAGTATATTATGTTTTATTTTGGTGGATAGAAATAAATTGGGGGTATTTCTATGGGGAGAGGTAAGCAGAAAAGGAAAAAGAAGTTAGAGATACGAAGAGCTTCAAGAAAAAGAATGGGTAAAATTGTTAGGTTTAATTTAGCGAATGCACCTACAAAGTTTAAGGGTTTAGTAAATAGTTATGCATATCAATCAAATATGCATAACTTAATTTTTAAAGGGGCATATATTGAAAATGTTAACTATAGGGCTTCAATAATAACTGATTGTAATTTTAAAAATGCAAAACTTATAGGTGTGGATTTTATATGTGTTAACTTGAAAAAGACTAATTTTCAAAATGCTACTTTTGAAAATGTAATTTTCTTTGGAACAAATTTAAAAAATGCGGATTTTAAAAATGTAGTTTTTAAGAATGTTACTTTTATTAACACTAACATTAAAAATGCTAAGAACCTTTGTATAGACGAGAATGTAACTATTTTAAATAGTTATCCAAATTTTACATTAAACGAAAAATTAACAGAAGTTTTATTACAACTTTCTAATGACTCTAAAATATTTAAATACCATACGCTTCATGTAAATAAAAATAAAATAAATAAATGGTTTTTATACATACTATTAAAAGAATTCAGTCAAGAAAACTTAATAAGAGGTTTTCAAGCATTAGCAAGGAGAAAAGACAAGAGACATTTTTATACAATTTATAGTCTGCAACGCTTTCTAAATATATACTTAAAAGTAAAAGTATGATATAGTAAAGTTGTCCTGCCCCAGATAAGGAAACTTGGAATGCTATGGAACAATGGGGACAATGTAAATTAGCTAGTATTCAAGGGGGGATGTCTATGATAAATAATGGTTTAACTTTTATCGCTTTTGGTGGTTTTTTGTTAGGCTTATTTTTGAATAGTTCTATCCTACCTCGATTACTCGGGGTTAGATTCCCCTAAATTTAATCACGCAATATGTAGTCTTATTCAATTTGAGTAGGACTATTTTTTATGTAGAAATTTTTATGTAACTTCTTTTACTTAGCATTATTTGAGTTAGAACTCATGAAGGTAATTACACTCATGATCTTCTTGTATTTATAGATAGAAGTGTAAAAAAACTATATACGAGAAGAGTTACACCAATGTTTTAATAAAAAATTATACATAATAGTTTACAAAATAAATAAGAGGTCTTACACGGTATTTGTCAAGAAAGTTGTCGCATTTAAATTAAAAAGTTTTACGAACTCAAAATATAAACAGGGTAATCAATCTGATTGCTCTTATTAAAAGTCAATATTGAACCTAAGATAACTCCTATATTAATAGCCAAAAAGTAAATATCTGGCATGAAATTTTGCCTTAACATAATAAACAAGGCAAAAATAATGGCATAAAGCCAAAAAATAGCTTTTCTAGTAGCTGTGGCCCTATATAGGCCACTGCTTTATTGTTAGGTTAATTCAATAGGTTTTTCTTTGAGCTTGTCAATAACTTGTTTGAACTGTCCTGGTTCTATATATAATTTTACTTGGCGGTTTTGTGATTTTGGATAAATTATAAGCTGATAAGAGTCTTTTGTAGTACTTATTTTCTTGATGTCTTCCCAGCTATAAAAGCTACTCTTTGTCCCGAGGCCATTAGTATATATCTTCTTACTTTGTGATAAATATAAAAGGCAAATTACAATCATTGATACAAAGGACCAGCCAGCAACAAAGCCTGGATGAAATAAAATTAGTCTTATTGAAGTTATAATTGCAACTAAGATGCCTGTAATTATACCCACCTTTACGAAAAAAGGGTCTTGAATTTTGCTTTCAAAATCTAAGGCATATTGTTTATGTTTCCTAAACCCAAAGACTAGTTTAATCAAAAAATAGATACTAACAATCAAAAAACAAAAAGTAATAACTAAGTCAAACATAAAATTCAACCTCCCCTCACTTTTTATACTTAGTTATATTTTATCAAATAAGAAAATATAACTAAGTATTTTTATAAATGAAATATTCAGAAATACTTGAATTGTACAAAACACAAAAGGAGGGAATTTTATGTAAAATCACCTGATGAGGAAGAATGTACTGCTCATAAAGGTGTTATAGAATATACGGATGGTTTTTTTGTTTTAAACGATGAGTTAGGTTGGCAGTTTCCTCTGTATAAAAATGCTCATATCTGCTTATTAAGAAAAATCAAAAATAGATTTGAAAGCTAAATAAAAGAGATGAGTATAAAATCATAAATTAAAAACATATTATATAAAGGAGATGCAATGGGAAAATTTTTAAAGCACTTAAGGAAAGATAAGTGGTATCATGGAACTACTTTGAGAAACTGGAAAAGTATTTGTAAAGCTGGAATACAGACTCAACATAATACTGGCATGGAAAATGATTTTGGATATGGTTTTTACTTGACCCCTAAAAAACAGGAGGCAGAAAAATATATTATAAATCAATTAGATTCTAGCTTTAGTTCCCCTGATATGTTGCCAAATACAAAAGAGTTTAGACTTTCACCAGAAGCTTTAATACCAGTGATAATTGAGTTTACTTTCACTCCGTTAAAATGGTATGAAAGTGGGGATTACAATTTTAAAATCCTCAATAATTACGACGAAGAGTTTGCAGACTTTGTTTTTTACAACAGAACAGAAAATATAGAAGGTGAAAAGCAGCATAATTATGATTTTATGACATATTAATAATAGAAAATCTAACAAATCTGTCAAAGCTTGTGGAGGTTGCAGATTTTGAAATTATCGCTTTCCCTTTAAAAATACAAGCTGAAGGGTCACCGGTGCGGGTTGTAGCTAAGTTTTAAAAACATGAAAAAAAGCGCCTAAAAGGCACTCTTTTTCATGCTTTTTTTTTTGATATAGGGATATTTAATTAATTATCTTCCGGCGGCAGGTTAAACTCATACCCAGCTATTTCAACTATCATTTTAGGGACTTCTATGTTGTTTAACATGCCATCAAAGTTTTCTGCACCGATACCGTATGCAAAAAAAGGAACAGTATTTGCCGTAAGTCCTCCTGTGCTTTTGCTTTTTTCTCGTATATCTCTGTGAATTACCCCAGCGTTATAATGGTGAGCTATAGGTATGACTATATATAGATTAAAATTGTATTGTAAACCTAAGAAAATGGGGGAAATAAATATGATTAATTCAGAACTTTATCCGGTAATATTTAAAAGGAAATCTATACGGAAATTTGTTAAAGAGCCATTAGAACAATCTGTTATGGAAGAATTAAAATATCAGATTAGTAAACTAGAGCCTTTGTTTGAAAATATTAAAACTGATGTTGCTATATTAGGAGAAGGTGAAGTAGGAGGTATTTTTTCTATCAAAGCTCCACACTATATAGCAATTTATTCTGAAGAAAAAGAAGGTCATTTATTAAATGCTGGTTATCTTTTACAACAACTTGACTTGTTTTTATCGAAAGAAGGAGTAGGGACATTATGGTTGGGAATGGGAAAACCTCAAGAAACTCTTAATGCTAGAAACGGTTTAAAATATGTAATTACATTAGTTTTTGGTAAAGCAAATGAAGAAATTCATAGAAATAGCGCTTCAGAGTATAAGAGAAAAGAATTAAATGAAATATCTTCAATTGATGGTGCTGAAAAATTAATAGAAGCAGTAAGGTTAGCCCCATCTTCAACCAATAATCAACCATGGTATATAGAAGGAACAGAAAATAAAATGGCAATTTATTGTAAAAAATTGAGTTTGGTTAAGAACACTTTTTTCCCATTGATGAAAAAGTTTCTTCCAATAGATATGGGTATTGCTTTATGTCATTTAAAAATTGCTGCAGCTAATTTTGATAAAGAAATTGATTTTAAAAAAGAAAATAAGTCTTCAAATAAGAATTATGAGTATATAATTACTGCATATACAAAACAAATAGACGGTTAACCTTTTTTTATTCAATATCAATATGAAAAGGTAGACCGCCTTGTATAAATTTAATATGCCTTTGCTAACTCGATCGAATAGAACTCATAGGGGTAAGAAGGTTATCTGACTTTTTTGCCATTAAAAAGCCGCAATTATCATCGTTACGGTGAACCGTACCATAAGTAGTGGGGGGTTCTATAGTGTTTGAAACACTATAGCATAGGGGGTGATATATTGGATAATAGAAGTTACTTTCTGTGTGAAATAGGGCGGATAGTTGACAATTTAGTATTCAATCATAGGACAGTGAAACAAAGTTTGACAATTTTAAAAAACCTATTTTTATAATTAAATTAGCCATAAGTAATATTTCGGTGCATAATGTTTTATGATGTTTTTATAAATCTTTTATTTGTTAGGGGAGATATAATGCTAAACAAAAACAACAAACCAGTAATACTTATATTAGGGAGCTATCATATGAATAACCCTAATCAGGATTTGTTTAATGTTAAGGCAGATGATGTTTTCAGCTCAAAGCGACAGGTACAAATCAGAGAGTGTATAAATTTATTAAAAAAATTTTCCCCCACTAAAATAGCTTTGGAAGTGCCTGCTGATAAACAAGATGAGTTAAATAGCAGGTTTAAAGAGTACTTAAACAACAGTTATAAACTGGGCAGAAGTGAAGGTGAACAATTGGGGTTTAGGATTGCTTCTGAATTAGGGCATAAGCATATTTATGGAATTGACTGGAATGAGGGGGAAGGAGACGGTAGATTCATTGAGTATGCAAAAGTACACCAAAAAGATATCTACGATAAAATAATTAATCATGGGAAGGCTGTAACTAAAAAAATAGATGACTTGCTTGCTGGGGGAACTATAAAATCCGCGTTAGTTTACCTAAATAATGAAAAAAACCTTGCTTTGGATCACCGTATATATCTACAAATATGTAAAATTGGGCACAGAAAAGAGTACTTAGGGGTCGACTGGGTGAAAGGCTGGTATGAAAGAAATTTAAAGATTTATACTAACCTTACAAGGATTGTTACTTCGGATCGAGATAGGGTTTTGATCATTTACGGTTATGGTCATGTACCTCTACTAAAGCAGTTTGCCATAGACTGTGGATATTTTGATGTTAAAAGCTTGCAGGATTATCTTGACTAGATAAAATTAGATATAACATGATAAAGTAGTTTACTTGTTTTAAGACCTGTTGCAGATGTCAATAATAAAGCTGTAGGTCTTACTGTTATTACTTTTATGAAAGTTTTGAAAGCAAGCTGGCTATTGTGGAAATAAATTAAAGAAGAGATTTTTATCAAAAATACAAATTGATGTCTAAGATTTCTATGTACTTGACTTTAACTTTTGTTATTGTCATGGGTTTAGAAATAAGTTACGCTTACTTTAGTCATTTACAGAGCCATGGAAATAGTTCCTGCCTATGCTACTTTTATTTATGTAGTATCATATGCTTTCATAATAGGAATAACGGTTCTAACAGCACACTATTTCAACAAAAAGAACCGATGTTCAGAAATTTATCAAAAATATTGGCTGTTTTCTTAAAGGTTAGTTGTTATTGAAATTAAATAGTTTCAGTTTGATAAATATTATGTTAGTATGGATTAAAAACTAAGGGGGTATGCAAAATGAGTAAAACTTCCAAATTTTTTTTCGGCAGCGGGTTCCTATTGATTTTGGCAATGATTGTTCATATTATAGGGGCATGGATTAATCATACTAACTCTGTAGGAAACAGTGCTCCAGCATCTGTAAATTTAGCATTAGCAATTTACTATGTGGTTCCAATTGGTATTCTTTTTGTAATAGGGTACTATACGAAGAATCGTGAAATTAGTATTAGGAAGCGCTGTTAACGTAGATCACAAACACTAAAACCTCTCTTGTAGAGGTTTTTTTATGCACTTTTTATATCTAATAGTAGTATATTTGGGTTTCTAGCAGGGAGACACAAGCATTTGTTATGTTCGAACATCAAATGCTAAACCTTTCCCTAGTTTCTAGCCAACGGAAAAGTATAGATAATCATCTAATTACTTAGTAACATTCCCTGAAATCGCTCTAGCTAATTCTTTAACCGCTTATGAAAGTAGTTGGTGCGTGGATATGATAAAGCCCTCCTTAACAAGCTCTTTTTTGATTTTTATTAAAAGCTTCGTTTGCCCGATCTTTGAGCAAAGCAAGATAGTTAGTTTTGCTCAGTGGGTAAAGATGTAGCATAAGAATGATCTTATTGGAATTGTACTCTTAGTTTATGCCATGCACTTGTAAGTTAGATAGAAGTAACCATATGTTAAACTACGAAAAATAACTTAACCTACGTCAGTAAAGAAGGCGAGTTTTGCAGGTAGTAAAAAAAGAACTGTACTAACAATGAAGTAGTTAAAGGGGCTAACAACAAGTAGAGTTGTTAGTCTTTTTTTGCTTTGAATAGTTTATTTATCAAAAAGTAATAGTTAAGAAAAATACTAATAATTTTACAATAGGGAGGTCTAGCTAAACAGACAAAGAAGAAAGATATAGAGACCTTTTTAATATTTCCATGATAGCTTGCTAAACATACTTTACAAATGGGATGGGCGCTAAGATTAATTTAAACGTTAATAGATTAGACGTTAGGTTGCAAAGGAGGCACACGATGAAGTCTGTAAGTATATGCTTAGTTATGCTAGCCGCTGTTTGTTGGGGAGTTAGTGGGGGAATTGCCGATATTTTAATGAGCAAGGGCTGGGATCCTATTGTAATTTCGCTTTGTCGAGGACTTTTTGGATTTATATGTTTTTTTACGTGGTTTCTCTTTCGTTTTAGAGAAACCTGGATTTTTTCTACTCGTTTATATATTTGGTCTTTATTGGCCGGTGTTGGAATTGCAGGTAATTTTACTTTTTATTTTTTAAGTATCCAAGAATCTAGTATTGCTGTTGCTGCTACCTTAATGTACACTGCGCCTGTGTTCGTCCTTTTAATTTCTTTTTTACTACTAATAGAACGTTCAACTTGGTTTAAATGGGGGTGCATTTTTGGTGTACTTATAGGGATTATCCTACTTACAGGTGTTTATAACGCCGATTCGATTTCAGTGAGCTTTATGGGGGTTGCATCAGGGCTTGCTTCCGCCCTGTTCTATGCACTGTTTATATTCGGATTTAAAAATGCCTGCTCTATCGGAAAGCCACAGATTACTTTAACCATCGCATTTTTTTCACTTAGCGTTATTCTTTTTCTTGCTGCTGACAATAATGAAGTAGCTGCTGTGGTAAGGTCAAACGACATAGGATTATTTCTTCTATTAGGGATTGTGGGTGCTGGAATTTCATTTATACTTTATGTGGTTGGCCTTCGTGGAACGGCACCATCAACTGCTTCAATAGTGGCTATGGTAGAGCCGGTGACAGCAGCTTTATTCGGAGTTTTACTTATTGGAGATGAATTGGCCATAACTCAGTTTCTTGGAATGTCAATCATCTTGGTTACGATTACCTTGCTTAGTGTAAAGCAATCTGACTGAAAATAACCTTATTAAATTAAAGAAAAAGGGGTAAAGATAAAAAAACAAAAACAGGGCCCTTATTAAAGTTGTTGCAATTTACCACAAAGGTATAATTTTACTTGTCGGTATTTAAATATATTGTTATGATTAGTTGGTAAAGATAGCATATCTGTAACTATAACTAAATACAGGGGGTGGTTTGGCTGAACTTTGTGGTTTTTATACCGATAATAGTTGTTTTTGCAATAATAATTTTTAATGATGATAAAAAGAAAAAGTATGTTATTTTAAAACTAAGGAATAAAAAAAGGGGGATTAAAATGGCTCATAAGCTTATGGAAAAATATATAGGTCATAAATGTTTGATATATACCATTGATAATCATATTGAAGGTACGATAAAAAGTTTGGAGGGAAATTGGCTAGAGGTGGAATGTGGCAAAAAAAAGAAAATAGAAATAGTTAATATTGAATTTGTGGAAAAAATTGATGTTTTGTAGTATTTTTTGAATCATGTAGCTTAATTGAAAAAAGTATAGCCTCTACAAAAGTATAGTCTCAACAATACTTTTGTAGAGGCTATACTTTTTTGTTATCCTTACTTCTTTTTTAGAGCTATAACCTGAACTACAAATAATGCATCTAGTACAAAAGGAGTAAATAAAATGATGGGGCTATGAAGTTGGTTTATGTCGTCGATAAGCATGCCTTTAAAAAGAACAATTAAAACACTACATAATAAAATGGCAAAAGTATTGACTAGAAGACCTAAACTGCTATCTATTTTGAAGCTTTTAAAAGATAGCAAAAAAGTGTTGAATAAACCAATAAACAAAAATATAGTGGCTACAATCACCAAATAAAACCAATTGTTTAGAACAATTTCGTTAACAGATGGGATAATCTACACCTCCTTATTGTTCTTTATTCATTAGCAGCTTCATTTTAAATATTTTAACAGTTTAACATTAATATAATAACAAAATTTTATAACCAAAAATATTAAATATTATTAAATCTACTTAAATAACATTTAAGAATTAGCTATAAATAAAGCTTTGCGTAGAGCAAAAGGTATTTTAAATAAACACAAATAAATAAAGGGGATATATGGAAGATTGTCGAATTAAGTTTGTTGTAGGTTACAGGAAAGGAAGGGGTGCGGATTTTGATTGAAATAAAAAATGTAAGCAAATTATATAATGGCAGTAAAGGTTTAGCATTAAAAGAAACTTCATTAGCTTTAGAACCAGGGGAGTTTATTTTTTTAGTAGGGCCTAGTGGTGCTGGAAAAAGTACACTGATTAAGCTCATGTTTCGAGAGCAACTCCCAACTAGTGGTGAAATTTTTTTTGAAAATCGTAACATGGCTGATTATAGTAAAAGAGAGCTTTTAGCACACCGTCGAAAGATTGGAATGGTATTTCAGGATTATAAACTGTTAAAACAAAAAACTGTATATGAAAATGTGGCTTTTGCCCTTGAAGTGTTAGGTAAATCGCCAAAAGAAATTCAAAAAAAAGTTCCAGAAGCTTTGGAAAAAGTAGGACTCAGTCAAAAAAAAGATAAGTTTCCCAAAGAGTTATCTGGTGGGGAACAGCAGAGAGTAGGAATTGCACGAGCTATTATTAAGCAGCCTGTGTTAATTTTGGCTGATGAACCGACAGGTAATTTAGATCGAGATAATGCACTACAGTTGATGAAGTTGTTTGAAAAAATTAATAAAGAAGGAACGACGGTAGTAATAGCTACCCATGCCTGGGATCTTGTAGACAGAATGCAAAAACGAGTGGTTGCACTATCTAGTGGGGAGTTAATGCGAGATGAACAAGGGGGGTATAGTAATAATGAATAGATATGCCTTTAAAAACTGTATTCGTCAAAGTATTTTATCGCTGGCTAGGAATTCATGGTTAGCTGTAATTACTTCCGGTTTAATAGCTATATCACTTGCAATTTTAGGTGGTTTTTTACTGGTAACCACCAATGTAAATCAGTTTATATATGATGTGGAATCAAATGTGGAAATTGGTGTTTTTTTGCATGAGGGTGTTAACTCAACAGAGGTTGAAGAGAAGCTCGACAACTTAGATGGGGTGGTAAGCTACCAATTTGTATCCAAAGAGGAGGGACTATCTGATTTTGCCCAATCAATGGGAGATCCATCGTTACTCCGAGATTTAGAGGGAGAAAATAATCCATTACCTAACCTTATTCGGGTTCGGGTGGCAGAACCGGAACAGGTTGCTTCAGTAGCAGAGGAAATTCAGGCATATCCCCAGGTGGAGATGGTCGATTATGGAGAGGAGCTGGTAGCGGGGTTAATGCAGATTACCAGTCGCCTTAACTTTATTTTTTTGATATTGGGTATTTCTATTGCTGTAGGTGCGGTATTTTTAGTTGTTAATATTATTAGACTTTCTGTTGTGGCAAGACAGGACGAGGTAAGTGTAATGAAGTACCTTGGTGCTAGTAATGGATATATCCGTTTTCCTTTTCTTTTAGAAGGGATGGTTATGGGATGGATTGGTACACTAGTGGCTATAACTGTATTAGGCATTTTATATGGCCAATTAGTTTCATCTCTCGGCCAAGATTCTCTGATATTACTTTTCCAACCTGTAACTGATATGGGGAGGATAATTCCTATATTTGCAGGTATAATGGTAGTAGGAACATTGATGAGTGGTTTTGGAAGCTTCATCTCCATTCGCAAATATTTGCGAGTGTAATAATAGAAGAGGGGTGAATAAAAAATGCGACGTTTTATAGCTACCTTAACACTTACTGTGATACTGTTTTTTTCTTTTGCTCAAGGGTTTAATGATATTGCTTATGGAACTACAGAAGGAACGGAAAAGGAGCAAGGCCTTGACGATATCAAAGAAGAAATTGCTGAATTTGAAGAAACAATTGAAATCCTTAATAGGGATATAGAAAATAGATTAAAGAGACTAGAAGAATTAGACCGTGAATTAGCAACCACAGAAACAGAGTTAAAAGAGACTCAGGCTGAACTTGATAGATCTCAGAAGCGACTGGATGAAAACACAGAAAAATTTGGCGGTCGGGTTAGAAGTGCTTATATGAGCGGGGGGGCTTCTTACCTAGAAATATTATTAGAAGCTGATAATTTTGGGGACTTAATTATCCGATGGGCTTATTTACAGCGAATTTTATCCAGGGATGCTGAGTTAATTACCGTAATACGGGAAGAACAAGAAAACATAGAAAATCAACAACTAGCGATAGAAGAACAACTAGAAAAGATAGAGGATCGCCGCTTTCAGATGGAGGCTGAGCAGAAAAACTTAGAGGAGCAAAAAAATACAGTAAATACTCTTTTGGAGCTTTCTCGAGAAAATTTAGAAGAAGAGTTGGCTCAGCTTCAACAAACAGAGAGCAACCCTGTCTATGGTGTTGTTTTTGATAATCATCCCAACGCTAGGCCTCAACATGGATTATCTCAAGCTAGCTTAGTTTATGAGTATGAGGTAGAAGGAAGAGCAACACGCTACTTAGCTCTTTTCTCTGCTCTCCCTAACAAAGTTGGACCTATTCGCAGTGCCAGAGAGCACAGCACCAAGTTAGCTTGGGAGAATAACATTCACTATATTTATTCAGGTGCCAGTAGAGATAATTTAGCTAGAATAGATGAGTGGGGGGTAAACGGCACAAATGCCCTAGGGCATCCTTCTTTTTACCGAGATTCCTCAAAGCATGCTCCTCACAACTTATATGTTAACTTATCTACGTTAAATAGGGCTCCATCATCTTCAGGCTCGGTAGTACGCCCAGGAAACCTTAGTAGACAGGGTAGGAGTGCAAACTCAGTATCCATTGAGTATAGCCCCACATACCGCGTTTCATATCAATATGATGCCAAAGAAAGAGCTTATAAAAGGATGATTAACGGCAGCACTCACCGAGACGCTACCGGAAGTCAAATTTGGGCGAGAAATATTATTGTTCAGTATACCGAACATCCCACAGATTTTCGGCGTCGTACCACACCACAAGTGGTGGGACAAGGGAAAATAGACTACTACGCTATGGGGCAACACTTTACAGGAACATGGAGAAAGGACAGTCCTAATTCTCCAACACGATTTTATTATGAGGATGGTCAAGAGATTGAAAGAGTTTATGGTGCAACTTGGATTCAAATTGCAAGGCCTAAATAAAAACTAGAATTACAAAGACATCTTCAATTTTTTCGAAGATGTCTTTTTAATAAAAGAAAAATAATTAAAGGGAAAGAGCCTTCTTATATAGAATATAGTTTAAGCAATTATTTTATATTTTTTAAGGAGATGGTTTAATGTCAACAGCTAGGATATTGAAATGGGTTACTGGAGGTTTAGAAATTTTGCTGGGAATACCTATTTTAGGAGCATTGATAGTGGTCGGTTTTGTTGGTCTTCCTCTGCTAGTTATGCTTGCGCTACATATCGCGACTTTAGTTGTTTCTAGTAAAAGCGGTGTGGCAAAACATGGCTCAATTTTAGGGATAGTCACTTCACTTGTGGCCTGGATTCCATTTGTTGGGATGGTAATGCATATTATTACAGGTATTATTTTAATGGTGGATGCTGCAAAAGACGATAGTGAGATAGTATTAAAAAACAAAGAAGTTGTAGCAAGCTAGATTAAAAAACCTCGTTAATACGAGGTTTTTTAAATTAAGAAATATTTCCCGGAAAATTGTTTTTTAGGAAAGTCTCCTTGAAAGATAATAGGGGTAAATGATATAGTTTAACTATTAACTATAATCAAAGGAGGAGGAAAGTGGAGGGATATATTTATAACACACCACAGGGAGAAAATGTTATAAAAAAAATTTATGATAAACAGGTAAAAGACCTTGCAGTCGAATACGATGATGTTTTTATAAATACAAGATTTGGCAAAACCCATATACTTAGGGCGGGTAATGCTGACGGTAAACCGATATTGTTTTTTCATGACAGCGGAAGTAATACAGCGATTTCCCTTTTGAAATATAGAGAGTTATTAAATGACTATATGATATATGCAGTTGATACCATAGGGCAACCGGGGAAAAGTGAGCAAAGGGTTTTATCTACCAAAAATCAAGAGTATGGCCAGTGGGCTTCTGATATTATTTGCTCTCTGGGGTTTGACCAAATGATTTGTATGGGGGAGTCCTTTGGAGGGGGGATTTTGTTGAAGCTAATGAGTGTGGCACCAGAAAAAGTATCCAAAGGGATTCTATTTGTGCCAGCGGGGTTTGTTAGCACATCAAAAGTAAATTTTATAAAAAAAGTGTCCCTGAGGTTATATGGTATTACTGGGGCTGAAAAGTTGTTAGAAAAGGCATTAGCTCCTTTTTTAGGAGACAATGGGTTAGTGGATAAACGAATTATAGAGATGACTAAAGTAAATTTAGAACATGTTAAAAATAATATAATTTTTACTAGGTTTAACAAGATACAAAAAGATGAAATAAGCGGTGAAAAGACCTCTTTTTTAATTTTTACTGGTGGGAAAGATGAAATATTCTCTGGTAAGAAATTAGCTAAAAGAGCCAAAAAAATGCTGCCTAATGCTGAAGTTCATCTTCTGAAGGATAGCTCCCATTTTATTTTTGCTAACGAAGATAGAAAACGGTATATAAGACAAAGAATAGATAGCTTTATAAAGAAGCAAAAAACTAGGAGTGTATTAAAGTCTGGGTAGTGAAGCAATAGCATAATAATGCTTTTGCTTTTTTTATATAACTGCAATAGGAAAGACATACTAAAAGAAAATAGTTTTTTAGAGGTGATTAAAATTAGCGCAAAGTCATTTAAAAAAATAGGAACTCATGATGGGCGCTTTCATGCTGATGAAATGATGGCAACTGCAATATTGCAACAGATTTTTCAAGTTGAAATAATAAGAACTAGAAACCCAGATGTTTTGGATAAGTTGGATATTGTTTATGATGTAGGAGGAGGAAAGTTTGATCATCATGGAGTGGAAAAAGAATTAAGAGATGACAAAATTCCTTATGCTGCAAGTGGTCTTATATGGAGAGAATTTGGTGAAAGAGTAGTTGAGTTATTTGATAGCTCTTTATCTAAAGAAGATATAAAAGAGGTCTATCAACATGTGGATAAAATATTAATCAAAGGGATAGATGCGCTGGATAATGGTTTGCGTCCAGAGCAAAATGATTATTTTTCAACAATGAGTATCACAACAATTTTATCAGGATTTAACCCTCCTTGGTATATTAAGGGAAAAGAAGAAGAAAGGTTTAATCAAGGTGTTTTGTTCTCAAAACAAATATTAAATAATGTTATTTTGCAAAAAGTAGGGGTAATTAAAGCAAGGGGTCCTGTAAAAGAAGCTTATGATAAACGTAAAAATCCAGAGATATTAATTCTAGATGTAAATTGTCCTTGGCAAGAAGCCATTTTAGAGTTGGACAAAAAAGAGGAAGTAAAAATAACCATTTTTCCAGATTTGAATAAGTATGCTTTGCAAACCGTAAAAGGAAAAGATAGAAAAGATAGAATAAAACTGCCAAAGGAATGGGGCGGCAAGGAAGAGGCTGAATTAGCTCAGTTGACGAACGTAGAAGATGCTGTTTTTTGTCATAGTGGGCTTTTTTTTGCAGCAGCAAAATCTTTAAACGGAACAGTAGCTCTAGCAAAGGCTGCTTTGGAAAGTTAAATATAAAATTGAAAAAAGTTTAAAATATTTAATAATTATTTTGTTGTTTAGAACAACTCCTTCTGTTACACTGATATTACTAAAAGCATAAGTGGTAGAAAAAGTCATAAAAATGCACTGATTGCAGTTCAGTTTGTTGTGAAAAGACAGGCTTTTCGCCTAAACTTAGCTTTTTGAGGGAGCAGAGTTTGCAATCCCTAATACTAAAAAATAGGGAGTGGTTTTTTTGAAAAGAAATATTAAAGCAGAAGATTTTTATCGTTTGAAAAGTATTTCAAACATGGATATTGCCAAAGATGATAGTAAAGTGGTATTTGTTGAGGAAAAGCTAAATAAGGAAAAAGACAAAAAATTTTCAAACATATTTATAACCAACTTATGTAACGAACGAACTAGCCAATTAACTTTTTCAGGTAAAGATAGAAGTCCTACCTTTTCACCTGACGGTAGCAAAATAGCCTTTATTTCTACTAGGGATAAAAAAAGCCAGGTATGGATTTTGCCTTTAGATGGTGGAGAGGCTTGGCCGATAAAAACAAAGGAGTCAGTTAACGGGCCTCTTATTTGGACACAAGATGGCAAAAGAATTCTTTACACAGCTGATGTTTTCAGTAACCATAGAGAAAAGTGGACTCCATATCCGGGGGCGCCTAAGTATGATAGCGAACGCTTAATGACTATAGCAGATAAATCTCATTGTGATAAAAAGGAAGATAAAAAGAAAAAAGAAAATGCTGTTAAGGTTATAACAAGGTTTAGCTATAAAAGAGATGGGTTAGGTTATTTTGGTGATACGAGATCTCAGGTTTTTATAACAGATGTACCTGAATTTTATGAACCTGATGCAGAGGATAAAGGTGAACAAATAACATATGGTGATTTTGATCATAATGGACCTACCCTATCACCATGTGGCAACTATATAATTGTTAGTGCAAGAAGAACGGAACAAGCAGACCTTGAGCAAAAAACTGATTTATGGTTGTGGAGCCTAGATAAAAAAGAAGGATATAAAATTTATGATGCTCCTGGCCCTACCTACAGTCCTTCATGGTCTCCATGTGGTAGCTATGTTGGTTTTTCAGGGCATGATAACAAAGAAGGTGCATCCACCTCTGCCCATTTATGGGTTATTAATGTAAAAAAATTCATAACTGAACTAAAGCAAGGTAATCCTACACCAATTACTTGTAATAAAGCACAGAATGTAATGTCACAGCTAGACAGGATGGCAGTTGGGGCTAAAGGATGGCAGAATGACAAGTTGATTTTTCAAATGTTAGATAGAGGCGCAGGAGCTATTTATGGAGTTACTCCATTTAAAGAACCTAGCCCTATCATAGCTGACAGGAAAAAGTCTATTTCAAACCTAAAAGTGGGAAAAGATAAACTTATTTATAGTTATACTACCCCTACAAAACCAACTGAACTATATGTCTATAATGGAGAAGAAAAGCAATTTACTAATTTTAATACAGAGTTTTCATCGGAGATTGATATAGGAAAGTGGGAAGAATTTACTTATAAGAGTTATGATAACACTGACATAAATGGTTGGATTATTTATCCCCCTAAATTTAACAAAGAAAAAAAATATCCCATGGCACTACTTATCCATGGAGGACCTCATGGAGCTTACGGTCCTTCATTTATGTTTTTGGGTCAAACTTTGGCTGCTCAAGGTTATGTAATACTTTATACTAACCCAAGGGGGAGCGAAAGTTACGGTCAGCAGTTTGCATGTGTAATTGATAAAAACTGGGGAGAAAAAGACTATGCTGATGTTATGGCAGGTGTGGATGCTTTACTAAAAAGAGGATTTATAGATAAAGAAAAAATGGTAGCACACGGGTGGTCATACGGTGGGTATTTGGCATGTTGGATTTCCACACAAACTGATAGATTTAAAGCTATATGTGCAGGGGCCAGTGTCACCAACATGCTCAGCGGATATGGCACTTCAGACATTACACTAGCAGATGAATATGAGTATGGTGGAACCCCATGGGAGGATTATGATCACTTAATTAAGCATTCTCCAATAGGGCATGTAAAAAATGTTTCAACACCGGTAATGCTAATGCATGGAGAAAATGATCTTAGAGTGTCTGTGGCTCAAACAGAGGAATTTTATATTGCTTTAAAGAGGCTGGGAAAAGAAGCTATTATGATTAGATATCCAGATGAGTTCCACGGACCCACAAAACCAATTCATAGGCTAGACATTTTAGAGCGTTTAATTAGCTGGTTTAACTACTATTGCGAAAATTAAAGCGTTAAGTCGGTTGAAAGTCAACAGGCTTTCCTCTTTAAGTTAACAAAAGTTTATCTCCTACACTAATGCTCAAAAATAGGGTATAATACTAGTTAATAACTTAATTAAACTAGTAGGAGGCATATAATGTTAGGAATCATTTATTCGATTTTAGCGGGGGTTTTTATTAGTGTGCAAAGTGCTTTTAATGCTAATGTCAGTGCAAAAATTGGCGGTGCTGAAACAACAGCTATTGTGCATGGAGTAGGTTTTTTGGCATCTTTAATATTAGTATTTTTTCTAAAAGGTGGAGACATTACTAAAATAGGTGATGTAAATAAAATTTACTTACTGGGAGGTGTTTTAGGAGTTGGAATTGTTTTTAGTGCGATGAAAGGAGTTTCTCTTTTAGGTGCAGCTTTTTCGATTTCAATTCTGTTGGTTGCTCAATTACTGGTGGCAGTAGCGATAGACACCTTTGGACTGTTTGGCATGGAAAAGATCCCATTGTCTTTTAATAAACCAGTAGGGTTACTTATAATGATAGCAGGGGTGTTAGTTTTTCAATCTAAATAGATGACTAAAGGAGTGGTTTAATTGTTTAGTAAAAAAGAACAGCAAACAATTGCATCACTATTTTATAAGTTAGTTTCTGTAAGAAGTGACACAAATTCAATATATGAACCTATTATTGAGGATTTAATTTTAAACTGGTTTAAGCAAAGAAATTATTTTAAAGAACATTCAGAGCATGTGGGTACTTTCCCCTTGCCCGATGATGCCTTGCGTCGTGAAGTAGTTTGGGCCTTGGTAAAGGGACAGAGTAAAAAAACAGTTGTACTTATTAACCACCATGATGCTATTGGAATAGAAGAGTTCGGAAAATTTCGGGATGTAGCTTTTAGGCCTGATGAACTTAAAGAAAAGCTAAAGGAGAAAAAAAGAAAAAGTAAGAGCTTAATTCAAGATTTTGAAAATGACCACTGGATTTTTGGTAGAGGAACGGCAGATATGAAAGCAGGCGTTGCACTGCAAATGGGGGTTGTAGATAAGTTTTCCGAATTAAGAAATTTTAATGGAAATATATTATTTATTTCTGTTCCCGATGAAGAAACAATATCAAAAGGTATGATATCAGCTATTTCGTTGATGGATGAGTTAAGCAATAAGCACCAACTAGACTATATATTGGCGATAAACTCAGAACCATACTTTAATAATGTGAAAGATAAAGCAATTATGTTCGAAGGATCTGTAGGCAAAATCATGCCTATAGTTTATATAAAAGGAGTTAAAAGTCATATCGGTGATCCTTATGCCGGGGTAAGCCCATCAATGATTTTGGCAAATATACAAAGGAAAACTGAGCTAAATCCAAAAATGTGTGATGTTTACCATAGAGATGCAACACCGCCACCAATTTGGGTGCATTTGAAAGATAGGAAAAAGGTTTATGATGCTTCTATACCAGAGGCGGCAGTAGGTTTTTTTAATTGGTTAACCTTTACTAAGCAACCTACAGATATTTTAAATGACTTAAGTAACTTCTGTACAGAGGCGATGGATCAAACAATTAGTGATATTGAGCTGTCATATAGGCAGTATTGTCGAATGAACAATGAAAAATTTGAACCTCTAGATTACGAACCAGAGGTTCTTAGTTTCTCTGAAGCTTATAAGCTTGCTGTAGAAGAAAATGGCGATAAGTTTGAAAAAGCGTATAAAGAAAAATTAGAAGAAGCTAAAGAGGATTTCCATAGCAAAAAAATTACCTTGCCTGAGGTTGCTGTTAAATTGATAGAGTTTACTGTTGAAAGTATTAGCATAAGTGATCCTTTAATTATAATAGCGCTTTCTGGACCTTTCTATCCACATATAAATAACCAGCTGTTAAAGGGGGGCCAGAAGTTTGATTTAGAAGAAAGGCTAAATAGAATTTGTTCAAAGTTTTACCCTATCCAATATCAATCAAATCAATATTTTATGGGCATTTCAGATCTCAGTTACTGTGGATTTATTGGTCAAGATAAAGATGTAAATGCAATAAAACAAAATAGTCCTGGGTGGGATAATGTATATAAAATACCCTTTGATAAGTTAAAAAAACATAATATGCAGGTTGTTAATATAGGGCCATGGGGAAAGGATTTGCATAAAACTACTGAGAGGGTGTATGGACCTGACGTTTTTGAGCGAATTCCTACAATAATATTTGAATTAATAAATGAACTGTTGGAGGGAAAAGATGAAGTTTAATAAAATAGTAGCAATAGATAATACAGGATTAGTAGATGAAGTGGTGGAGGAGTTAGGTTTTCTTGCAAAAAAGGTAGTTACTTATCAAGATTATCCAAAATCAAATAATGAAATTATTTCTAGAATTGGTGATGCCGATGCAGTGTTAGTGTCGTGGAACACACCTATTGACAAAGAAGTCTTAGCAAAATGTCCTAATATAAAATATATTGGAATGTGCTGTAGCTTAATTGATGAAAATAGTGCAAATGTTGACGTTAAAGAAGCTAAAAAGTACGGAATTAAAGTTTTAGGAGTTCGGGATTATGGTGATGAAGGTGTTATAGAGTTTATTATTAGCGAGCTAATTAGGTTGTTTCAGGGCAACGGAGAATATCAATGGAAACAAGAGGAAACAGAACTTACCGATCAGAACCTTGGTATAATAGGGATGGGTACTTTAGGTAAAATGTTGGCCGAAAAAGCTCAAAGTTTTGGGATGAACGTATACTATTACAGTAGAAGTAGAAAAAAAGATGTGGAAGATATAGGGGTCCAATATCTGGACTTAGAATCTCTTTTGGAAAAAGTGGATATTATCTCTACTCACCTTCCACGAAATACTATAGTGCTAGATAAATTTATGTTAAAAAAGATAAATAACAATAAGGTTATAGTAAATACCTCTTTAGAGCCCACCTTTGATGTAGAAGAGTTTATGAACTGGATAGATAAAGAGGGCAACTATGCTATTTTTGATAAAGCAGCTATGGGAAAGCACTATAATGAGCTAAAGAAACTTAATAAAGTTATATATACTGATAAAGTAGTTGGTTGGACCGAACAAGCAAAAAGAAGATTATCCTTGAAGGTGCTAGATAATTTAAAGAGTTATTAAAGTTGACAATAAAAAAAGTAATACTAAAAAGTTCTAAATCTATAAAATGATATAGGTTTAGAACTTTTTAGTATGTTGGGAATATACATATCTTAATATTATAAATATTTTGCCAAAACCAGTGAATTTTAGCCTTATTAATGTTACAATAGGGTTACAAGAAGTTAAATAAAAGGAGGTTATTCAGTGTCAAAATCAAGAATTTCTAAATGGGTTATAGGTGTACTTGAGTTGCTTATAGGCCTTTCGTTACTAGGGGAGCCAATAGCCTTTGGATTCTTCTGGATTCCAGTGCTTGCGCTTTTAGGGTTACACGTGATATCACTGTTTTTATCAAAAGAGGTTAGTGGTTTGACAAGAGGGAATATTTTTGGGATAATCACTGCATTTGTATCATGGGTACCTTTACTTCGTAACATAATGAGGATAGTAACAGCTATTTTTGTCTTTTATGAAGCTATGACCCCTGAAGAAAGATTGCCTCATAACCTTATAAACAAGTAATAAAACAAAAGGATGCCAACAAAGCAAACACTTTGGCATCCTTTTTGTTATTATTAACAAAACCTATTCCCTACTATTACCATATAAATTATATAGAACTGCGTAAACAAAGAGGATATCTATATAAATAAGAAGTAGATAGAGATATAAAGAGATATACATAATATTTAGATGTTGAGCTTGTGGGAAGGTTATATTATAATAAACCAAGTGAGAAATATTCTCGCTTAATCTAATAATAATTTAATATAAGTATTTTTTTATACAGTAGTTTGAGAAAGATTTTCAGTAATAACGTACTTAACTTTAATATTAGCTAGGAGAGGATTTAATGAAAACAAAGACAAAAATTACAGTAACTCTAGTAGTAGCTTTAGTGTTAGGTTCTTTTTTATTAACAGGGTGTAGTAGCGAAGATGGTAATGAATTAGTTGTTTATTCAGCTAGGAATGAAAGGTTCGTAGATGATTTATTAAATAAGTTTGAAGAAGATACTGGGATTAAGGTAAAAAGCTTACATGCTGGTAATGCCGCTGTAAATAGAATAAAAGAGGAAGGCGATAATGCTCACGCCGATATTTTTATATCTAATGATGTAGGAGCTTTAGAACATCTTAGGTTAGAAGGGTATTTACAAAGTCATCAGCCTAAAGGACTTGATTCTATTGATGAAATGTATAGAGCAGTGGATGATTCTTGGTTTGCCCTTTCAGCTCGTACACGGGTGTTAATGTATAATAAAGATCTTGTATTAGAAGAAGATTTACCCAAAAGTATTTGGGAGTTAACAGAAGCTAAATACGAAGGTCAATTTGCAATTACTCGTGGCGGTAACGGAGGTATGATTGGCCATATTTCTGCGCTTAGAAATGAGTGGGGCGATGAAAAGACATCTGTATGGATTGAAAAGGTGAAGAAAAATGCTGGTGGGATAATGCAAGGTCATGGGGATATTAGAAGAGCTGTCGGAGCAGGTGAGTTTAAGTTTGGCCTTGTCAATAATTACTACTTTCATCAACAGCTAAGAGAACCATCAAATAACAATGTAGGAGTAATTTACCCTGACCAGGGTGCAGATGGAATGGGAGCAGTTGTAAATGCGGCTGGTGTTGGTTTGATAAATGGAGCACCTAATGATGAGAATGCCAAGAAATTTTTAGAGTGGATTTTGGTACCGGAAAATCAAAGAGAATTTTCTTATAATTCACTTGAAGTTCCAATAAACCCTGAAGTTGAGGCCATTGATGAGGCTGCCAGAATAGACGATTATAAAACTCATGATATGCCTCTGGGTAAGCTAGGTGAAGTTTGGGAAGATACAAGAGAGTTGATAGAAAAATCTGGTCTAGATTTAGAGATTAGATAGGAGAGATAAGATGGACAATTTACGACTAAAAATACACCAGTTAGTTGAAGATGTAAAGGTTCGAAGTTTCCTTCGAGCCTTTAAGCTTTTTCTTCAAAGGATATGGACTAATATTTGGTATGGAGAAAGTCCTGGTTGGGTGCTTTTGGTTTTAGGGTTAGGTATCTCGATTGTTATGGCCTTTCCTATAATTTATGTAGTGATAAACTCGTTGTTTGCAGGGGCTGATAGGTGGTTAAGACTTTTAGATGATCGGGTGCCAGGCCTTTTATGGAACACATTAAGTCTTACATTTGTAGTCACATTTATGGCAGTAACGATAGGGGTTATACTAGCTTGGCTGGTCCAACGTTGTGATTTGCCTGGTAGAAAGATGTGGAGGTGGATATTAGCTTTGCCTCTTGTGATACCACCTTATGTCGGTGCTGTTGCGTACATTTCTATTTTTGGGCCGGCAGGCTGGTTTAGGGATGTATTAGGACAGTCTCCATTTGATATTTATTCTTTTTGGGGTGTAGTGTTTGTGTTGACGATGTTTACGTATCCTTATGTTTTTTTAATAACCAGTTCATCACTAAAAAAAATGAACAGAAACTTTGAAGATGCCGCAAGATCGTTAGGGATGAATACAGCTGAAATTTTTTGGAAGGTAAACCTTCCTTTTTTGCGCCCCGCTATCGGTGCAGGAGCAATACTGATTGCCCTTTATGTATTATCAGATTTTGGGGCAATAGCAATGCTTCGCTATAACACTTTTACCGCTGCAATATATTATCAAATTGGAGGCTTTGATAATGTTTCAGCTACTGTGCTTAGCGTAATGTTAATTGGGTTAACAGTTGCTATACTGTGGTTAGAGTCAAAAGGAAAGAAAAAGAGAAAATATTACCAATCAGCTAACTCCCATAAGAAACCTGATATTTTGCCTTTAGGTAAGTTCAAGTGGCCGGCACTTATATTGACAAGTTTGATATTTATAATGTCTGTGGTATTACCTATCGCGGTATTATTATACTGGGCAAGGCTGGGCATAGCTGAGGGAGCGCTAGATTATAGATTTTGGGGGTTTGCTTTAAATTCCTTGAAAGTTTCATCTATAGCAGCATTGGTGAGCATGATCCTTTCAGTTCCAATTATTTACTTAAAATCTAGATACCCTTCAATTATAACAACTGTGATTGATAAACTTAGTTACTCTGGCTATGCTTTGCCTGGTGTTATAGTGGCTTTGGGACTTATTTTTGTGTTTAGCCAGCATATACCTTGGTTGTACAATACCTATATGGCAGTTGCAATTGCTTATATAATACGCTTTATGCCACAAGCTATGCAATCAGGTGAGTCTAGCCTAAGCTTGGTTTCTCCTAAGATGGATGAATCAGCCAGGAGTCTTGGGCTTCCATCATGGCAAGTGTTATTTAAGGTTATTATTCCACAAATCTTACCTGGGATTTTAGCCGGAGGTGCTCTGGTGTTTGTATCGTCCTTAAAAGAGCTGCCTGCAACTTTAGCTTTAAGACCACCTGGATTTGACACACTATCTGTTCGGGTGTGGATAGAGGCAACGGAAGCTATATATCATATGGCAGCTCCAGCTGCTCTTATAATAATAGCTGTTTCATTAATACCACTTAGGTGGATGTTAAGCAAATACTAGGATGGTGATAAAATGAATGCTATACAATTGAAATCAGTGTCAAAAACTTATCTTGGAACCAACAAACCAGCTGTTAATGATATCAACTTGTCAGTAAAACAGGGTGATATCATAACTTTATTAGGACCTAGCGGTTGTGGTAAATCTACTACTCTGAGATTAATAGCAGGATTTGAAAGAACAGACAGTGGTAGTATATCACTAGCTGAAAACCTTGTTAGCGATAAGTCCAAGTGGGTCCCCCCTGAAAACAGGGGTGTAGGGATGGTATTTCAGGATTTTGCCCTTTTTCCTCACTTAGATGTTTTTAATAATGTTGGGTTTGGTTACAAAAGTAAAGATCGAACCAAAAGAGTTAAGGAAGTATTGGAACTTGTGGGGTTATCAGAACTTGCAAAAAGATACCCCCATGAGCTTTCAGGAGGTCAACAGCAAAGGGTTGCTCTTGCAAGAGCATTGGCTCGTAGGCCAGTTGTGGTTTTATTAGATGAGCCTTTTAGTTCTTTAGATGCTGATTTGAGAGTACAGATGCGCTTGGAAGTAAAGCGAATAATTAAAGAAGCTGGGGCCACCGCAGTGCTGGTATCTCATGATCAAAAAGATGCTCTTGCAATTTCTGATAGAATTGTGGTCATAAAGGATGGAGTTATTCAACAAAATGGTACTCCACGGGAAATTTATCAAAACCCTGCAAACAAGTTTGTAGCAAATTTTGTGGGTGAAACTAACATTTTAAAGGGTGTTGTGGTTGAAGGTGAAGCTTGTGTGGCTACAAGCTTTGGAACCATTCCTTGTAGGAATACTCCTAATATAAAAGCAAAAGAGCAGGTCTATGTATCTATACGCCCTGGGAGTATAAAAAAAGATGAAAACGGACCATTTGAAGGAAGGGTGTTAGATACTATTTATACAGGACAAAATATTGATGCGAAAATTGAAGTTGATTTAGGTAATGGCACAAAACAAAGTCTACTGATGCACTTTCATCCAGATGAAATAGTTAATGATGGAGATATAGTTCGCTTTCGAGTTCTGCCAGATTTTGTGGCTGTGGTATAATAAAAAAAGTGTGGGTCACCATGATAGGTGCTCACACTTTTTTTATCGCAAATTTGCTGACTGTAATAACATGTTATTGATTAAGTTTCATAAACCTGTGAGAAACCAAGGCATACTCTCTGCTATCCTCGATATTAGTTAAAACAGGGCTGTAATTTCTTTCGTTGTAGCGATAGAGTAAGACGGTTTCAGACTTCTTTGGTAAAACAGCTATGTACTCTTTATTTTTTACAGTAAAAATTGACAAAACATCACACTTTACTTCTTTATTATTGTGTAGTGTTAAGCTTATAGTATCTTTATTTTTTCTGTGTTTTTCCTTTAAATCTTTTAAATTATAAGTCATAAATTTTGGCACTCCTTTTATTTGTTAGTAGCTTACTTAATATTATATATAAAAAACCCAACTTTATAAAGAAATAAGAAAGCTAAGCCATTTTTTATGTATAAATGCTATAATAAAGATAATATAGGTAATAGCAAAATGATTTCCGAATTAAGAAAGTCTGGAGTTTTTGAACCGTCTTTAAAAAAAAAGTGTAGGAGGTAGACGTTGAAGTGAAAAAAATACTAAATATAACATTTGTAGTTATATGCGTTTTCTTGTTATCCGCATGCACTACTGATGTAAATGTAGATGAACCAAAGGAAGATAAAGAAGAAAAAACTGTAGAAAATAAAGATGATAATAAACCTGAGCTGCCAGAACCAGTTACGATACAGATAAGTGCTGTTGGGGATGTAATGGCACATCAACCTCAAATTAACGCCCAATATGATCAAGGTACTGGAGAATATGATTTTAACAACAATTTTAAATATATTAAACCTCATATCCAAGACTCGGATTTAGCGTTGGCAAATTTAGAAACAACTCTGGCAGGACACGAAAGGGGTTATTCTGGATTTCCTCTTTTTAATGCCCCAGATGAACTGGCAGAAGGGCTTTTTAAAGCGGGTTTTCATGGAATATCGACGTCAAATAATCATACCTATGACACCGGCAAGTCTGGTATGTTACGAACACTAGATGTTTTGGAGAAAAAAGGGTTAGCTTCTATCGGGACTAGAAGGAGCAAAGAGGAAAAGAGTTATGAGATTTTCGACGTAGATGGAATTAAAGTAGGTGTTTCTGCTTACACATATGAAACACCTATAGTTAATGGACATCGGACGATAAACGGAATAACAATACCACACACTGTAGAGCCCCTTATAGATAGTTTTAGCTATCAAAATTTAGATGAAGATCTTAAAACAATGGTGCAGAGAGTTGAGAAGATGGAAGAGGAAGGTGCAGAAGTTATAATTTTTTACATGCACTGGGGTAGTGAATATCATAGAGAACCTAACTCTTATCAACAAAAGATCTCACAGTCGTTAGCTGATAGCGGTGTAGATATTATTTTTGGCAGTCATCCACATGTGGTACAACCAATTCAATGGTATGAATCAACAGATGGAGAGCATGAAACTTTAGTAGTTTATTCTATGGGGAACTTTATTTCCAATCAAAGATATGAAACATTGGAAAACAGGTATACTGAAGATGGTTTAATTGTTAATGTTAATATTACAAAGGATGTATCAAAAAATAAAATTGAGATTGAGTCAGTAACTATTATACCAACATGGGTTAATCGTTATTTAAAGGAAGGGAAATATGTGTATGAAATAATTCCCCTTACAGAAGCTGTTAGCTCTCCAGAAAAGTTCAATCTAACAGGACAAGCTTTAAAAAGAGCAAAACAGTCAAAAACAACTACGGTGGAACATGTTTTAGGAGAAAACATAAAAAATGTTTTTTTAGACTCAGAATACACACTACCTGTTGCTAATTAGTTGTATTTTGATGTTCAAGTTCATGAATTAAATGCTTACTGCTTAGCAACACCATAGATATCCCTACACCAGGGTGTAACGAGTCCCCAACAAAATAAAGATTATCGGCAGAGGGAGACTTAAAATGGGGACGTAGATAGTTAGTTTGAGAAACTGTTGGACCTATGCCAAAAGCAGCTCCCTTATAACAATTCCAGGTTGTTTCAAAGTCTTTTGGTTGAGTAAGGTTCTTGTAAACTATATGTTTATCTATATCTGCTAGTCCACTGATTTTTTTGAGGTTTCTTATAACTCTGTGTTCTAATAACCTAATGGTCCTACTATCCCAATAAGGTTTGCTTTTAAGGTTAGGGACTCTAGCGATAACATTTATAGTTTCGCTTCCCTGCGGGGCCCTCTCTTTATCGAGAACGCTGGGACAATAGATATATAAGGAGGGGTTAGCAGGTAGAATTCCCTTAAAAATACATTCTATATTTTTTTTAAAGTTTTCCCCTAGGTAGAAGTTATGCACAGCTAACTGGGGCAGCTTTTTATTTATACCTAGATTTAGGACATAAGCAGAACAGCTGTAATCTAAACTATCGATTTTAGGTAACTTCGGTGACGGTGGCACTATGTTTTGAACGGCGTACCCATATTCTCCACTACAAACTACTAAGTCCCCTTGTGTAATGGATTTGTCGGTTTTGACGCCGATTGCTTTACCCTTTACAATCAGAATCTCTTTTACTTCAGTCTCAGTCTGTATAACACCGCCTAGCTCTTTTACCACCTTTTCCAAAGCTTTAACAAAAGAGTACATGCCACCTGGAACATACCAAAGTCCATATGCTTGTGGAATAATAGATAATAAACTATGTATACAGGGTCCCTTGTATGGAGATAGTCCGGTAAAAAAGGCTTGAAAGGTTAAAAAATCTTTAATCTTGGGACTTTGGATAAACTTAGAAATATGGTTATAAGAGGAAGTTTGTGGCATTAGCTTTAAAGCAATGGCCAAAGATAGAGGACTGAAAGAATCGCTTATTTGCTGCTGTGTTTTTTGAAAAAAGGTCTTATTAGCCAATAAATACCTGTTATAACCATGGGATAAAAACTTAATATAGCCAAGGGAGTCTTTAAAAGAAACCGCTTCTACGGTTTTTAGTAGTGAAGTAAAGTCGGTGGAAAAATCAATGTGGGTTTTATCTTCATAAAACACTCTATAATTAGGTTCTATCTTTTGGAGGGTAAAATAATCTTGGTATTTCTTTCCCAAATCTTCAAACAAGCTTTTATAATTTTGCGGATTCATCAAAATAGAGGCTGTTAAATCAAAGTTAAATCCGTTTGAAGAGATACTTGTCACTTTGCCGCCGATATGTTTATTTTTTTCTAAAATAACTACCTTATATCCTTTACTTAAAAGTCTTGCGGCAGTTGAAAGACCAGCGATCCCAGCGCCTATAACAATGACTTTTTTACCCATTTTTATCACCCTATAAATTATTGTAAGTTAAGAACTAAAACATAGTATACCCCAAATAAATAAACCCTATAATAAAGTAAGGACTGAGACTCTTTTTATTGTCTCAGTCCTTACTTTATAGTAGTCCTGTGCTTAAGTAACGTTCTTCCAATCAGATTATGATTGTTACTTAGGCCTAGCTTTTTAGACATATTTAAGCTACAAAGGTGGAAGCTCCAGCGGATGCCACATAAAAAACTTTCTTTGTGGGCTAAACTTTTACTAGTTTAAATTGCTTTCTCATCGGTCACATGTATAATCATATCAAAAACACTTGTATTTAAAGTTTTAAGGATAAAGCTGGACATGGACTATAAAAAAGTTGTGAGGGACAGGATGTCCTCCCGCTATAACTGAATTTTTTTAGACTCAATACGTACATTTTGACATTCTGTATATATATCTTTAACATTTCGCCCGCAACGCTAATGGATTTCTCCGGTTCCAGCAGTAGCCACAAAAGTGTCTAAACATCTCTTACTCTGTTTTAAAATTTCCTGCGCAGTGGTTATGCCTGTGCTTGGGTTGTACATATTGATAACTGATTGGGATAAAACTATCTGATGTTTTTTGCAATGACTTCTGCTTTTGCAATGCTCCAGACATCAACTCCTCCCCTAGAGTTATAACACAACCTCGGCGACGTAAGCCTTTAACACCTAACCTAGCTGTAAAAAACACAGCTAAAAAGCTGCATTTTTTACCTAAGCACCTCTGGTATCTTGATAAGAAAAGTTTTTGATTTTTTCTAACGTTTCTCTTAACTGTCCATAGGTGTAAGGTTTTTTTAAAAAGTATACTGTCCCTTGATAGAGATGTTCTTTAATATTTTTATCGGAGTAACCACTTGAAAGTATAATCCTAGCTTTAGGATTGAGGGATAAAATTTTCTCTGCAGCCTCAGACCCACCGTAGCCACCTGGGATAGTTAGGTCTAGTAATACAACATCAAAGGGGGTTCCTTTATTAAGCTGCGCTTGATATTTATCAAAAGCCTCTTTTCCATCCACTGTAAAGACAGGGTCATATCCAAGCTCCGATAGCATTTTCGCTGTAATACTTCTGATACCCTCTTCATCATCCATAACTAAGATACTTCCTGAAGACTTATATATCTTTGTTTTTTTGCTGACAGAGGTGTTTTCGGTGTTTTTGGATGCCGGCAAATAAATAAAAAAGGTAGTGCCCTTACCTTCTTTTGATTTAACAGAAATATGTCCGTTATGACGTTTGATAATAGAGAAACAGGAGGCTAGACCCAGTCCATTTCCTTTATCCTTGGTAGTGAAAAAGGGATCAAAAACTTTATATAGGTTTTCTTGGGAAATTCCTATTCCTTCATCAGCTACTGATATTTTTATGTACTCTCCTTTATCAAGTATATAACTTAGCTCATCTTGAGAAAGGGATAAATTTTCAGCTTTTACAGAGATTCGACCACCTTCTGGCATTGCTTGGCAGGCGTTGATGAGGAGATTGTTAAGAACCTGCTTGAATTGTCCCTTGTCCAGATCAACTAGGTGCAAATCCTCTTTGCTTTTAAACTCAGAAATAACGTTTGAACCACATAATGCAAGACTTAATGCCTCTTCTATTACTTCTTCTACGGCAACAGCCTTCTTTACTGGCTCTCCCCCCTTTGTAAAAGTTAAAAGCTGCTGAGTTAGTCCAGTAGCTTGGTTGGTAGTTTTAACTATTTCATCAAAGGCTTTAGTAGCTCTGGGATTATCTTTTACATACATTTTAGTTAAAGAAGCCTGTCCCATAATTATAGTTAAAAGATTGTTGAAATCGTGAGCAATACCTCCTGCCAAGATGGAAATTGACTCTATTTTAGATGTTTTAACAAGATCATCTTCTATACTTTTACGTAGCTTTTCCTGTTGTTTTCTCTCCTCAATTTCAAGCTCAAGCCTATTGGCGGTAGCCTGTAGTTTTTGATGAGGTAGATGTAAAATACTTTGGATAACAGCTTTATAGATAAAATAATAGGATGCTATTTTAAGAACATGCCCGAGCCAGAAAAAGAAGTCGTTTGGAATCACAAATAAAGTTAAACTAATTTCGGCAGCAATAGTGATAGTATAGGCTAAAATAAAATACTTATATACCTTGTTGTTAAGTGTTTTTCTTCTTTTTACTAGCTGAACAAGGGCTATTATAAGTATAGAACATATTATATATTCACTTACTATTTTAAAAGTAGTTAGACCTTCTCCTGGGATGAAAGTAGTAGGGAATATATCCCAGCGAAAAATAGATAACAGTAAACCAAGTGCTAAGGTAAAATAAGCAGCAAACAAATAGTTAGCTTTAATCGTTTTGTTTAACAAAAAGGGCATAATTAATACAGATAGGGATTCTATATATCTAGCTATTAACCAGAACTGGGCCGATAGATTTGTTGATGAGTGTTGAAAGACTCCCACCCCTTCAAAAGCCAAAGTATGTAACAAATCAAAAGTCCCAACAAAAGCATAGGCAATGCCTAAAAAAACGATAAAGTTACTTTTATTGGCGTAATAAGAGCAAAGGGAAACTACAGTGATGGTAAAAGCTATTATAATAGCGAATAGTTCAGCTAGCGTGTGCAGCAGTACATGATTTTTATAACCTATAAAAGTAGCACCCAATCCAACAAAAACTAAAAAGAAAAAAGACTTAAGTATGGTGTTAATTCTCATAGGTCCTCGCTTGTTTTCTAAGCATGGCTGCATTTAAATTACCCTCCCTATATAGAACTAAAATTTTGTCATAATTGTATTATTTGACAACAAAGAAGGAAAACCCTTCATAAATTTTCCAGCATATTGATATATAAGGAATAATAAAGCATACAAATTTGAGAGGAATATAAAAAAGGGACTATCTTTTAATCTAAGATAGTCCCTTTTTTATAAAAATTTAACTGTTCAATCTCCTTTTTAACTCATCAAGTTCTTGCTGAAGCTCTATAGGTAGTTTTTGTCCAAATTTTTGGTAGTGGTGGGAAATGGAGTCTACTTCAATTATCCACTCTTTTTTATCAACCTTTAAGACATCTTCCATGGCTTTGTTGCTAATGTTTAAGCCTTCTAAGTCGATAGCATCAGTTGTGGGCATGTAGCCTATATCAGTTTTAACTGCCTTTCCTTCGCCTGAGGTGCGCTCAAATATCCATTTTAAAACGCGACTATTTTCCCCAAAGCCTGGCCAGAGAAATTTGCCGTCTTTACCTTTGCGGAACCAGTTTACATAAAAGATTTTTGGCAGTTTGTCTTCTGAAGACTTACTGCCTATGTCAATCCAATGCTGTAAATAGTCTGCCATGTTGTATCCGCAGAACGGTAACATTGCAAAGGGGTCTCTACGAACTGTGCCGATTTTATCGGAAATTGCGGCGGCTGTAATTTCTGAACCCATAATAGAGCCTAAAAACACACCATGATTCCAGCTAAAACTTTCGTGAACCAAAGGGATGGTGCTAGGGCGGCGACCTCCAACTAAAATGGCGGAGATGGGAACGCCCTTAGGGTCTTTCCATTCTGGAGCAATGACAGGGCATTGACTTGCTGGTGCTGTAAATCTTGCATTAGGGTGAGCAGCCGGTTTATCAGAATCTGGGTTCCATTCCCTTCCATTCCAATCAATTAGAGGCGTAGGAGCGTCATAGCCGATACCTTCCCACCAAACATCACCATCGTCTGTTAACGCAACATTTGTAAATATACAATTCTTTTCTAAGGTTTTTATGGCGCTGGGGTTGGACTCTTTAGATGTTCCTGGTGCAACGCCAAAAAAACCGGCTTCGGGGTTGATAGCATATAGTTTTCCGTCATCACCAAACTTCATCCATGCGATGTCATCGCCAACGGTTTCCACTTTCCAACCAGGTATAGTGGGTACTAGCATTGCTAGATTAGTTTTGCCACAAGCGCTAGGGAAGGCTGCTGCTACATACTTTACTTTGCCTTGGGGGTTTGTCAGCTTTAAAATAAGCATATGCTCTGCTAGCCATCCCTCATCTTTAGCTTGGGCAGAGGCAATTCTCAGGGCAAAGCACTTTTTGCCTAACAAGGCGTTGCCACCATAGCCGGACCCATAAGACCATATCATACGCTCTTCGGGAAAATGGCTTATATACTTTTCTTCGATAGGAGCGCAAGGCCAGGTTGCGTCTTTTTCACCATCCTTAAGAGGATAGCCTACAGAGTGTAAACATTGTACAAACTCACCATCTTCACCTAGGACTTTTAAAACTTCTTGTCCCATGCGAGCCATTATTCTCATGTTAACAACTACATAAGGGCTATCGGTAAGCTGCACGCCAATCTTTGAGATGGGCGAACCAATTGGCCCCATAGAGAAGGGGATAACATACATGGTCCGTCCTTTCATAGAGCCACGGTAAAGCTCGGTCATAGTCTTTTTTAGCTCATTTGGGTCGACCCAGTTATTAGTAGGTCCCGCATCTTCCTTGTTCTGGGTGGCTATATAGGTTCGATCCTCAACCCGAGCTACATCAGAGGGATGGCTGCGGAATAGATAACTTCCAGGCCGCTTATCCTCATTTAGTTTAATAGCCATACCAGAGTTCACCATTTGTTGCATAAGGCGGTCATTTTCCTCTTTGGAACCGTCACACCAATAGACATCATCAGGTTGACAAAGCTCAGCCATTTTTTCAACCCATTGTTGCAATTTTTTGTTAGAAAGCATTAACAAACCTCCCTAAATTGTTGTTAATTATTACATATTGAGTTATTATATTATGTCACTTTTTATATTCCACAAACGAATAAATATCCCTTGTTTATAGTTGGAAAAAACACTACTGAGTAGGAAATAAATACTTACATTCCCAAATAGTATGGGTTTCTATCTAAAAAGCATTCATATATACTTAAATAAACTTAGAAATAGGGAGGAGTTTTCTAATTTATGAATAAAGCTAAGTTAGTTTTAATACTTGTCTTAGGGTTATTTGTGCTTGTGGGATGTGCAGAAGGCGGGGAGCTAAGTGAAGGTGAGCTTGAGTTAGAGGACTTGACACTCAATAGTCTAGAAGGTGAAGAAAAGAACCTACATAATGATGAAGAAGAAAAAGAAGAGTCCGATAGTGATAACGAAGAAACTGTAGATAAAAATCATCAAGAGCACTCTCAGCAGCCTGAGCCAAACAGCCCAAAAGACGATGCTGATTCTGATGATGCTTCAATAAATGAAACAGATGAAAAAAACCAAAAAAGTGATCGTGATTCACAGCAAGAAAATCAATCCAATCAACCGATGTCAAATGAGGCTAACGATAACAAACCTAAAGAAGTAGAGGTGCAAAAACCTAAACAAGACTCAGATCATAAACCGGAGCCGGAGCCGGAGCCAGAGCCGCAGCCGGAGCCAGAGCCAGAGTCAGATTCAGAGCCGGAGCCGCAGCCAGAGCCGGAGCAGAATAAGCAGGTTGATTACTCTGTGAAAATGGATTCAGCTAAGTTGCCAGCTTTTGAAGCCAACAGTTACGAAAGAGAAATGCTAAAGCTTGTGAATCAAGAAAGAAGAAAAGCCGGTGTTTCTGAACTGAAACTACACAACAGGCTTTCTTCAGTAGCTAGGGTAAAAAGTGCAGATATGATTTACAATGATTATTTTGCTCATGACTCTCCGGTGTACGGGTCACCTTTTGAAATGATGAGACATTTCGGCATAACGTTTAGAGGAGCGGGAGAAAACTTGGCCCTTAACGTAGGAACTAAGGAGGCACACCGTAGTCTTATGAACTCTGACGGACATAGAAAAAATATATTAAATCCAGACTTTACCCACATAGGTATAGGGGTGGAAAAGCAGGGAAGAAGCATATACTTTACCCAGATGTTTTTAACAGAATAAGTTTAAAAAACAGAGTCGATATCTCTGTAGTAATTTTAAACAAAGAAACAGGTGTTAAGCCAAAGCTGACATCTGTTTTTTTGATTTTATCCGTAATTATTCAAACTGTTTATTTAGTGGTACAATATATGGAGATATATATCTACTGGAAAGGATGTTAATATGGGAAAGAAGTTGGTTTTAGCGGAAAAGCCTTCTGTTGGTAAAGATATAGCGAAGGTTCTTAATTGTAATAAAAAGGGGAACGGGTTTTATGAAGGGGTTAATCATATCGTTACCTGGGCTTTAGGCCATTTGGTGACACTAGCTGAACCGGAGCAGTATGGTGAGCAATATAAATCCTGGTCTATGGATCATTTGCCTATGCTATTTGATCCTTTAAAACTTGTGGTCATAAAGCAAAGTGGAAAACAGTATAGCGTTGTAAAAACACAGATGAGTAGAAAAGATGTTGACTCTATAATAATAGCCACCGATGCAGGTCGAGAAGGAGAGCTTGTTGCCCGCTGGATTATTGCCAAGGCTAGGGTGAAAAAGCCTATTAAAAGGTTATGGATTTCCTCTGTAACTGACAAGGCAATAAGAGAAGGGTTTAGCTCGTTAAAAGACGGAAGGCAGTATCAAAACTTATATAACTCAGCTCAAGCCCGGGCAGAAGCTGACTGGTATGTTGGCATAAATGCAACCAGGGCGCTGACCTGTAAGTATAATGCTCAACTCTCCTGCGGTCGTGTGCAGACACCCACTTTAACTATGATAGCTAAAAGAGAAGAAGAAATTAATAAGTTTACCCCACAAAACTTCTTTGGTGTAAAAGTTACTGCTAAAGGTATAGATTTTAATTGGCAGGATAACAAAAGGAAAGACGGTAGGATTTTTGATGAGACAAAAGCAGAGAAAATTATTTCCTCATTAAGAGGTCAGAAGCTTGACATAAAAGAAGTTAAGGTTGAGAACAAGAAAAGCTATGCTCCCCCTCTTTATGACTTAACAGAATTACAACGTGATGCAAATAAAATTTTTAGTTTTTCAGCAAAAGAAACCCTGTCTATCACCCAAAAACTTTATGAACAACATAAGGTGTTAACTTATCCTAGAACAGACTCTAGGTATATAACTACAGATATGGTAGACACCTTAAAAGACAGAATAAAAGCTTGTAGCTTTTTTGATAACTCTTCTGCAGCCGATAAATTGTTGCAGGAAAACTTAAACGTAGGTAAACACTTTGTAGATAACAAAAAAGTCTCCGATCACCACGCTATTATACCTACAGAGCAAAGACCAATGTTGAGTAGTTTAAACGATAGAGAGAAAAAAATATACAGCTTAGTAGTCCAGCGCTTTTTAGCAGTGTTACTACCACCATATAAATATCAGCAAATATCGGTTTTGGGTGGTGCCAAGGAGCATAGATTCTATGCGAAAGGCAAAAAGGTTACTTCTAAAGGATGGAAAATTGTTTTAGATAAGGAAGATGAAAGTACATTTGATGCAAGAAACTTTAGCAACATAGAGCAGGGAAAACAAGTAGAAATATCAGCGGTGTCAAAGACTTCTGGGCAAACATCACCGCCAGCGCCCTTTAACGAAGGCACTTTGTTAGCTGCTATGGAAAACCCTAAAAAATATATGGATGAAAAAAGTAAAGACTTACAAAAAGTTATAGGAGAAACTGGAGGAATTGGCACAGTTGCAACCAGAGCAGATATTATAGAAAAGCTTTTTAGCAGTTTTTTAATAGAAAAAAAAGGAAAAGAGATCAATATTACCTCTAAAGGCAAGCAATTGCTAGAGTTAGTGCCTGAGGAACTAAAATCCCCTACGTTGACAGCTCAGTGGGAACAACAACTTACCGCTATTTCTAAAGGAAGTTTAAAAAAAGAAGAGTTTTTAAAGGACATAAAAAACTACACCGTAAAAGTCATTAAAGAAATAGAAAATAGCAAACAAAAGTTTACCCATGATAATTTAACTAGAAGCAGATGTCCCAAATGTAACAAATTTATGCTAGAGGTTAATGGTAAAAAAGGGAAAATGCTGATTTGTCAAGATAGAGAATGTGGAGGAAGAGAGAACGTAGCCAAAACTACAAATGCTCGGTGCCCAGAGTGTAAAAAGAAATTGGAGCTTAGGGGACAAAAGGGTGGGGAAATATTTGTTTGCAAATGTGGACATAAGGAAAAAATGTCTAGTTTTAATAAGCGCAAAGGTAAGCAAAAGCAGAAGGTAAACAAAAGGGATGTAGCTAAATATTTGAAAAAACAAGATAAAAAAGATGAGCCGCTAAACACTGCTCTAGCAGATGCTTTAGCTAAATTTAAAAAATAATTGAAAAAAATGTACAAAAACTGTCGAACTGTGATATAATAATGGATTGTACTGGTACAACACTAAAAATATTTGAAAAGTTTAATAGATATCTATATTTTAGGGCAAACTAAAAAATAAAAATGCCTAGAAGAAAGAAAAAAGGAGAAATAAACATTGACAACATTTTTTGAATTTGGATTAAGAAAAGAAACAACTAAAGCTCTTACAGATATGGGCTTTGAAGAAGCAACACCAATTCAGGATCAGGCTATTCCTATTGCTCTATCCGGTGCTGATATGATTGGACAGGCACAAACAGGAACTGGCAAGACAGCAGCTTTTGGCGTCGCTCTAGCAGAAAAATTAGAAGAGGAGAATAACAAGGTTCAGGGTATAGTTCTTACTCCAACCCGTGAGCTTGCTATTCAAGTGGCGGAAGAGCTGAATAAAATCTGTCAGCATACAAAAATCAAAACATTACCTATCTATGGTGGACAGGATATTGGTAGACAGATTAAAGCTTTAAAAAGAGGCCCTCAGATAATAGTGGCTACCCCTGGCAGGCTGATGGACCATATGCGACGTAGAAATATTCGATTAGATAATATTAAGATGGTAGTGCTAGATGAAGCTGATGAAATGCTTAACATGGGCTTTATTGAAGATATAGAGTTTATTTTAAATGAAATACCTACTCAAAGACAAACACTTCTTTTTTCAGCGACTATGCCTAAGGCCATCAAAGAATTATCTAACAAGTTTTTGGTAAACCCGAAACATGTGGCTATAAAACCAAAAAAGATGACTGCTCCGAATATTGAACAGCAGTATATAGAAGTTCCAGAAAAGCAAAAGTTTGATGTGCTATGTCGCCTTTTAGATATTCACCTTCCAGAGTTAGCCATAGTTTTTGGCAGAACTAAAAGAAGGGTAGATGAGTTATCAGAAGGGCTAAATAAGCGTGGATACAGTGCTGAGGGAATTCATGGTGACTTAACCCAAGGCAAGCGTGACTCTGTGATGAGAAGGTTTAAGAATGGATCCATAGAAGTTTTAGTAGCAACAGATGTTGCAGCTAGAGGTTTAGACATAACTGGAGTAACCCATGTGTATAACTTTGATATTCCTCAAGATGCAGAAAGCTATGTGCATAGAATAGGAAGGACTGGGCGTGCTGGGAAAACAGGTCTTGCTATTACATTTGCAACCTCAAGGGAAATGGGACATCTTAAAACGGTGGAAAAGGTATCGAAAGGTAGGATATCAAGAAGGCCGATACCTTCCTTTGCAGAAGCAATAGAAGGCCAGAAAAAGATGACTGTGGAAAAGCTTTTGGCTACCGTTGAATCCAATGATTACAACAACTATAAAGGTTTAGCCGAGCAGCTGTTAGAAGAAGTAGACTCGGTTACCTTACTTGCAGCTTCTTTAAAGCTACTTACTAAAGAACCTAATAATGTTCCTGTCAAATTGACCGGGGAACCTCCTGTTGGAACAAAAGGTGGTTATAAAGGCAAAAGTGGCCGAGGAGGAAAAGGTGGTAACTTTAGGCGAAGTAGAAGCAAAAAAGGAAACAATAGAGACCGTGGTGGGAAAAAACCTGGTGGATTTAAAAAACATTAGTTAAAAAATAAATATACCTGATAGAAAAGGAATTTATCTACAAAAGTGGGTAAATTCCTTTTTGGTGTTTATAGTAAATTGTATGCTCTGCATATAGGCTAACAAGGTTTTGCTTAGGCATTTTACTATAGGGACGAGAGATATGCATTTAACATAAGTAATTAAAGTTAATAAATAAAAAAAAGGTAAATATAAGAAAAAAGTAGAAATATAGTTAGAAGAAAAATGTAGAAGGAGATGAGATTTTGGAAAAAGTAAAAAGTGTACCTCGTTCGATTCAGATTCTTTATGGTGTAGGAGTTAGTTATGCTATTGTCGATCAAATTTTTGCACAGTGGGTGCTATACTATTATCTCCCACCGTCAGATTCTGGGATGCAGGCTATAATGGCGCCGCTATATATATCGCTAGCACTTATTATATCCCGTTTTGTTGATATGATTGCTGACCCCCTGGTCGGTTATTGGTCTGACAAAACTGATACAAAGTGGGGAAGAAGGATACCTTTTGTTGGACTTGGTGCCATTCCTCTGGCTCTGGCTACCGTTGCTTTTTTCTATCCAATTACTACCAGCGACCTAAGCTCGTTTATATACTTAGCTGTTATAGGAAGCTTATTTTTTGTGTTTTATACAGTTGTTGGAGCACCGTATAATGCTTTGATACCAGAGATAGCTCAAAATAAAGTGGATAGGCTTAATTTGGCTACATGGCAGTCTGCTTTTAGGCTGATTTATACAGCTATAGCTATGATTTTGCCAGGGTTTTTGATAGTGAAACTAGGTGGAGGAGAACAAGGAATTAGAAACATGGTTATTTTGTTGAGCACATTAGCTGTTATAGGAATGATGGTTACGGTGTTTACAGTAAAAGAAAAGGAGTACTCAGGTGGCAAAAGAAGTGAAGATTCCCTGATGAAATCTCTAAAATCAATTGGGGGAGATAAGAACTTTTGGGTTTATTTGGTTGGTTTCATGTTTTTCTTTTTGGGTTTTAATATCTTAAGGGCTTCTACTAACTATTACGTAGTAGAGATAATGGGTTATGGTGAAGGAGAAATTGCAATAGCTTCGGGTTTATTATTTGGTAGTGCAGCTTTGTTTTTTTACCCAGTTAACAGATTATGTAAAAAAATAGGCTACAGAAAGCCAATGCTATGGTCATTAGCTTTGCTTATGTTGCTTTCTGTGCTCTTATATAGCCTAGGGAAAGTATGGTTTTTGCCTACAGGAGCAGGGTTTGCTATTTTCTTTTTAATGGGGCTGCCAATATCTGGCGCTGCTTTTATATTCCCCCCTGCTATGCTCAGTGAAATAAGTGCCGTAAACACTGCAAAAAAAGGAGAAAATTTAGAGGGAATGTTATTTGGATTACAAGGGTTCTTTTTAAAGATGTCTTTTTTACTTTCTATAGCAATTTTGCCCATCGTCCTAGTTTGGGGCGGGGATGTGCCTCTTATGGAGAGTATAGTATCAACACCAGAAGGTGTGCAGCAAACGGGTGTATATGCCACTTCAATAGTAGCGTTTATTTCTTTTGCCTTATCCTTTATATTTTATCTATGGTATAAAGAGGAAAGAATAGAGGAGTAGTTTTGATATACACTTAATCGCAGATTAATTGGCTGTAAGCATCAAACTTTCACAATATGCTGGGTGCCCAACTTCATACTTATAACCTCTTATAAATTAGATAACAGAAATAAAATATAGTATAATAAGAGAAAGCAACTTAATTAAATAAGGAGGCTAATCTATGAGAGTGCTGTATTATGACTGTTTTTCTGGGATAAGTGGTGATATGAACCTTGGTGCAATGATAGATATAGGAGTTGATAAAGGGTATTTGGTGAACCAGCTAAAAAAACTCAATGTAGATGGTTACGATATAACGGTTAATCGAGATGAGAGAAAAGGTATAACAGGAACCAGGGTTATTGTACATAGCTTGGAAGAGGGGCATCACCATAGAAATTTCAATGACATTAGTACAATATTAGATAATAGTGACTTAAATAATAATATAAAAAAAATTAGCCAACAGCTCTTTTTAGAGGTAGCCAAAGCTGAAGCTAAGATACATGGCAAGTCGGTAGATGAGGTGCACTTCCATGAAGTTGGAGCTATTGATTCTATCGTTGACACAGTTGGAGCTGCTGTGTGTTTAGATAAGCTGGATGTGGATAAAGTAGTTTTTTCGCCCTTAGCTACTGGTAGAGGTTTTGTAAACTGCGCCCACGGGAAGTTTCCTGTTCCGGCACCTGCTACCACTGAAATATTAGCGGGAATTCCTATTGTTTCCGGTGATGCTGAGGTGGAACTGACCACCCCTACAGGAGCTGCCATTGCCAAAGTATTTGGCGATGAATACACTAAGGATTTTGAATTTACCGTCGTTAAAACTGGATATGGCATAGGTGGAAGAGATAACCAAGTTCCAAATGTATTAAGAGTGATGTTAGGTGAAAAAAAAAAATTGAAGAATCTACATGGGTAATTGATTGCAACATCGACGATATGAATCCTGAGCTTTTTAACTTTGTTACTCAAAAACTTTTTGATAATAATGCTTTAGATGTTTATACAACAGCTATTTTAATGAAGAAAAACAGACCAGCTACCAAATTAAGTGTGTTGTGCAATGAAAAAGAGTTAGATAATTGTGTGAAAATATTGCTTTCTGAAACGACCTCCTGGGGAGTTAGATATTATCCAGTTAAAAGAGAAAAAATGAAACGCTCATTTAAAAAGATATCAACTCCACTAGGGGAGGTTACCATTAAGATATCTAGACATAACAAAATTACCAAAGCTAAGCCTGAGTACGATGAGTGTGTTAAGCTGGCAAAAAACCATGGCTTACCACTTAGAGAAGTTTATAGCACTGTAATAAAATATATCTAATCAGGAGGCACGGAAAAATGGAACGTTATAATAAACTAGTGGAGCATATCAAAAAGCTAGAGAGTGTAGTAGTAGCCTTTTCAGGGGGAGTAGACAGTACCCTTGTTTTAAAAGCCGCAAAAGACGCTTTAGGGGATAAGGTGGTTGCACTAACAATACATGCTCCTTTTCATCTTAACTGGGAGATAAAAGAAGCGAAAGAGATAGCGGAAAAGTTAGGCGTTAGACATGAAATAATTGAGTTTGGCGATATAATGCCGGAAATAATAGACAATCCTTCCGATAGATGTTATTTGTGTAAAAAGAAAGTTTTTCAAGTGATAAAAGATTTTGCAGAAAATGAAGGGATAGTTTATGTTCTAGATGGTACCAACGCAGATGATGATAAAGATTATCGGCCTGGTTTAAAGGCTTTAAGGGAGCTAAACGTTTTAAGCCCACTACAAAGCGTAAAAATAACAAAGGCAGAGGTTAGATCTGTTTCTAAGAAATTGGAGTTAGAAACATGGGACAAACCAGCTTACGCTTGTATTTTATCTAGAATTGAGTACGGTCAAAGAATAAAAGAGGAGGATTTGAGAAAAATTGAGGAAGGAGAACTATATTTAATGGGTATAGGTTTTTCTACAGTTAGGATTAGACTACATGGGCAGTTAGCTCGAATCGAAGTAGCTGAGCAAGATTTAGCTAGGCTTTTAACACCTAAGATTTATAGGCAGGTAAATAATGAGCTAAAAAGCCTTGGGTTTTCTTATGTAACAGTAGATCTTGAAGGATATAGGATGGGTAGTCAAAATGAGGTGCTATAATGGATAAGAATAAACTATCAGATCTCTTCAACAAAGTAAAAGACGGCGAAGTTTCCGTTGATGATGCTGTTGACCGTTTAAAAGGGTTGCCTTTTGATGATTTGGGATTTGCAAAAGTAGATAATCATCGCAATCTAAGGCAAGGATATCCAGAAGTGGTTTTTTGTCAGTCTAAAACTGTAGAGCAGGTTGTGGCTATATGTGAAAATATAGCTCAAAAAGGGAATAATGTATTAGCAACTAGAGCTACTCCCAAAATGTATGAAGCAGTGAAAGGGAAATTATCTAAGGCAAAATATAATAAGATGGCTAGGGTAATTACTATAGAGAATGAAAAAGTTAGAGTGGACAAAGGTTATATAGCAGTAGTAACTGGTGGAACATCGGATATGGCAGTGGCAGAAGAAGCAGCTGAAACAGCAATAGCCTTGGGCAACGAAGTACGTACAGTTTACGATGCTGGAGTTGCTGGAATTCACAGATTGTTTGCTAACTTAGAAACAATTCAGGGTGCTAGGGTGGTTATTGCGGTAGCTGGAATGGAAGGTGCGTTAGCTAGTGTAGTTGGAGGCTTAGTAGATAAACCGGTTATTGCTGTGCCTACTAGTGTTGGATACGGAGCTAACTTTAACGGGCTATCAGCTTTATTGACTATGTTGAATAGCTGTTCTAGTGGTGTATCGGTGGTGAACATAGATAATGGGTTTGGTGCAGGCTATTTAGCCAGCATGATTAACAGAATGTAAAAAACTGTTGAGAATATATTCTCAACAGTTTTTTAGCATAAGATAAAGTCATCTAACAGTTCTATTACTTTATCTAACCTATCTATCAATGGTGAGTGGCCGCAGTTATCTAACATAACTAATCTGGCATTTTCTCCAATAGTATCAGTTGTCTGTTTTGATTCTTCCGGTTTTATAACTTTGTCATCGGTTCCTTGGATTATTAACGTTGGGACATTAATTTTTTCTACAAGTCCACTCCCCTTAGAGATTCCATTTGATTCATGTGAAATATTAAATGTTAGAAGGGCCCAATTAACATCCAAAATGTTTCGTTGAGTAAGCATATCGTCAAGATACTCTTGATATCTTTCTTTTGAAGGTTTTTTGTTTACATAAATACTGGAATTCCATAAAAATCTCATAAACCATTTTCGCCCTTTTTTTTGAGCGTTTTGTATAAGCTTAACTTGTTTTGCTAAATCTTCTTTTGTAGTAATTCGTTGGTTTAAATTATCCTTACCTAAAATATTCTTTTTGTAGAGAGTAAAGCCTTTTATACCAACGGACTCAAGTAGAATTAAACGTGAAACATAATTACGATTTTGTGCTGTAAAATGCATAGCCACTCCACCTCCAGTTGACCATCCAGCTAAAGTAAAATTATACAGGTGTAGTTCATCACAAAACAATTTTAGGTCATGGGAAAAATCGGCTAAGGATTCTATGGGGGTATTATAGGAAGATTGGCCAAACCCTCTTAAATCAATTGCGTATATGGTGTATTTATCTTCAGCTAGGCTTTCCATTAATACGTCCCAGTGCTTGGACGAAGTCATATTTCCGTGAACTAATATTAGTACATTGTTGCCGTTGCCATGTTTACGATATCCCATAGTTTCTCCGTTAGGTAAACTAACTTCATGAACGATATTCAAGGTTATCACTCTCACTCTCCGTAATTTGTTGTTTAATTTAATTATATGGTAGCAAAGGTGTACAATCAATATAAGGCGTAAAATTTATTGAATATCTTAATACTTAAGTAATATTTACAAAGTCAGTTTATTGTTATAATCTTATGTTAAAAGAGATAAGGGGAGGAATTAAAATGGCTAGGTTTGATAAACCCGTAGATAGACGGGATAGTGATTGCATGAAGTTTGACGGGGTTAGAGCTTTATATAACAAGGATGACCTAATACCAATGTGGGTAGCGGATATGGACTTTTGTGCACCCAATGAAGTGCTATCTGCGTTAAAATTAAAGGTTGAGCATGGAATCTTTGGTTATCCAGGCAATCTTTCCAAATATTATCAAGCAATAATTGATTGGATGGAAAAAAGGCATAATTGGAGAGTAGAGCAGGAGTGGATTTTTCCTGCGCCAGGGGTAGTACCGGCCATAGCTTCTATTTTAGAGGAACTGACAACCCCAAATGATAAAGTTATTATACAACCACCTGTCTATCATCCTTTTCTTAACATTGTAAAAAAGGTGGGGTGCGAAGTGCTAGAGAATCCACTGATATACAGAAATAATAGGTATGAAATGGATTATGGCAGTTTGGAGGAAATGATAGATGAGAGGGTAAAGGTGTTGCTTCTTTGTAGTCCCCATAACCCTGTTGGCAGGGTTTGGAACAAGGAAGAACTAAAGAAGTTAGGAGATATTTGTTCAAAATATAATATTATAGTAATTTCCGATGAAATACATCATGATTTGGTTTTTCCAAAAAATAAGCATTGGGTTTTTGCACAGGTAGATGAAAACTTTGTGGATAATACAATAGTATGCACTGCTCCTAGCAAGACGTTTAACTTAGCAGGGCTTCAAACCGCTAACGTTATAGTGCCTGGTGAAAAGCTGAGAGAAAAAGTTCAACATAAGTTTTCCACAGTATATAATTCTTTTCCTAATGTAATGGGAATTGAAGCTACTAAAGCAGCGTATACATACGGTGATAATTGGCTTGATGAGTTGTTGGATTATGTTAAAGGAAACTTAGAATACCTTGAAGAATTTATAGAGAAAAATCTGCAGCCGGTTAAGGTTATAAAGCCAGAAGGTACTTATCTGGTTTGGCTAGACTTTGATGAAGTGAATACAGATGGATTAACAGCTTTTGATTTTGTGCTTAAAAAAGCAGGGGTAGTTTCGGAACCGGGAGAAAAGTATGGAGGTTCTACAACGTCAATACGCCTTAATTTGGCTTGTCATAGAGAAACTTTACAAAAAGCTTTGTTTAAAATAGAAGAGGCTATAAACAAACCAACAGTTTGATTTTCTTTTGAAAAAAGTATAAACGGGTTGGTTCATTAGAATTATTTCTAATGAACCAACCCGTTTTTTTTTGAATAGTGGTACTATAAACCTGCCACTCTTTCTTTGAGTATAGCATCGATTTTTTCTTTTAGTGCTTTAGTTGCAGTTCCTTCAGCAACTTTTCGGGTATACAGGTATTCTAAAGCAATCTTGCCGCCAGGGTCCATTCCTTGGGCTCCAGCAAGTAAAACTACATCATCATCCTTAACAGTTTGTAGAGTTTCTACAACAGCATCCTCTAAGGAATTGTAATAGGATACTTTAATATCACTCTGCTCCATTATACCTGAAAAAGCCTCTAGTTCTGAAGTTGATACTTTATCTTTTACACCTACATAATCCTTACTTAAACTTACGCTTATATGATCTATTGAAAGTTTTTTAGCCCACTTTAAGATGGCCTCCCCGCTTTCTCTATTTACATCCACTCCTCTATTACCTCTAATTGCATAAATAAGGTGTAATTGGTTATATTTCATATAGTCTAATGTTTTTAAAGTAACATCTATGTTTGCAGAATTAGCAAAGTGGTCATCTAGTATTTTAAATTCTTCATTGTAAATCAGCTCAAATCTTCTTTCTACTCCTTTAAACTTTTGTAGAGCTTCTTCTATTTTTTTCGGGGTGATATTGTTAATTAGACCAATAATTATAGCGGTTAAAGAGTTGTAAACACTATGCAACCCTAAAACGTTTAAGCTTATATCAAAAGAGGTTGGCTGAATATAATTACCATCTAGAGTGGGGAGAGGTTTATTTACATTTACAGTAAAGCTAGCCTTACCTGTAGTTAAGTCTAAGTTGTGGATAGTTACCATAGCATCTTTTGACTGAACCCCACTGGTTATTACTTTGGCCTTGGTTTGATGAATTTGCTTTTTTGTATCTTGACAATCGATATTAAAAATTGCAATTTTTGACGGACAAAGTTTTCTTAAAACTTTAGTCTTGGAATAGATATAGTTTTCGTAACTTCCATGAAAATCAATATGCTCTGGGGTAAGATTATTAAAAGCAAATATATCATAGTCAACGTAAGCAACTCTATCTAATTCTTGTGCTGCAGAAGAAACTTCCATTGTAACATAATCAACATTCTTTTCCTTCATTTTTCTAAGGTAGGTTTGCAGCTCTAGTGATTCGGGGGTAGTCAGGTCAGCAGGAATCTGTTGATCTGCATACTTTACAACAACAGTTCCTATAAGCCCTGTATTGTGTTCAGAATGAGAAAGGACAGAATCTACCATAAAACTAGTGGTAGTTTTACCATTACTGGCTGTAATTCCAACCATAGTGAGATCCTTAGAAGGGGATTGATTTATAAAATCTGAAATTTTTGCTAACGCTAACCTGGGGTTGCTTACTACAAACTGAGGAATATCGTACTGCTGTTGTTTTTCCTCAACAATGATAGCGACGGCTCCATTTTCAATAGCATGGGATATATACTTATGGCCATCCACTCGATAACCTTTTATGCAAACAAAAATGTCACCAGGTTTTACTTTCCCTGAGTGATATTGTATTGACTTAAAATTAAAAGGCTTTGAATAATGAGTATCTATTATTTCAAGTAGTTCATTTATGATATTTCCTTTGTACATTTTTTAATCCTCCATAGTGTTTTCTTTTATTATACCTAAAAAATGCTTCAACATTAATAGTAAATCAGAAAAATAATGAAATGTAGGGATAAAATGAAAAAAAATGAAGAAAACCTTAAAAAAGTCAACATTAGCAGTAAAACTTTGAGTAACTGGGCAAGAGTATATAACATTGATGAAAAAAGTATAGAAAATAAATTAGAAGGAATTTTGGCAGAAAAATTTCGTTCAAGACGGAACAAAGTGTTAAGAGATAATTATTACTTGGACACTGGATATTCTCAATGTAACAAAACTACTGAAGCTTGTAAAAATCTATTTGCCCTTTTTATAGAATATAAAAAAGAAACTATCCACATAGAGAGAAAAATTCTGTTGATAACTTCTGTGGTTCTTTTGAAAAAAAGAGGACTTATCCAGTGTATTAACAAAGCCATACACAACCCGGAAGAAGTAAAGGATAAGGTAATTAGAAATCTGTTATTACAATTTAATGTTTCCTTTGATTGCGAAGATAAGAAGCTAATTGCTGATACATTAAATATATATCTACCCTATAAGAAAGGAGAAGACTTGCTAGGTATGACTTATTCTTCTTTTAAGAGAGAGGGGAAAAAAAGCGAGCAAGGGTTTTACCTTACCTCTAAAAAAGTTAGGGGTTATTTGGTAGAAAAGGTAGCAAACAAAATAAGTAAGCAAAATACCATTCTTGATCCTTGCTGTGGCACGGGGGCCTTCTTAATAGAAATATATACTGCAAAGAAAATGCAGCCTAAAGAAATTAAGAATTTGTTTGGAGTTGAGCTAGACTATATGGCTGCATTAATTTGTAAGCTAAACCTTATTTTATTACAAGGGAGAGGCTATCAAGTGCCTAATATTACTCATTCTGATTTTTTTGATTTAAAGTGGAACAGTCATTTTGATTTGATAATTGGCAACCCTCCCTGGGGAGGTAAGATTAGCCAACAGTTTGTAAAAGGTGATTCATTTAAAGCTTTTTTGGAAGAAGGGTTGAAAATACTTAAAGAAAAAGGCAATTTAACCTTTCTGCTACCCAAGTCTTACTTTTTAGTTTCTGCCCACTATAACAGTAGGAAAAAACTAATAGAGCACCAAACCATAGATTTACTCGCCTGCCTTAATAATGTATTTGAGAAAGTGATGAGCCAAACTATACTTATGTCAATTACAAATAAATATCCACATTCGTTTCATAGGATATCAACTGAATATAAAGAACAACGAGGGAAAATACCGCAACGAAGCTTCGTGCAGAACAATTATACTTTAAATATTTTTACATCACCACAAAACTTTTTGCTAACAAAGCGCATTGAAACAAACTGTATATATCTTAAAAATAATGTATATTACGGCATGGGTATAGTTACTGGAAACAATAAAAAGTTTTTATCTAAAGATCCCAATCACGGTGAAGGGATTATATCGGGAAAAGAAGTGTTTAAATATTATTTAGAAAAACCAGCTACTTTTCTTGACTTAAGTGAAAAACAGAACTTTCAACAAGTTGCCCCTGAAAGCTTGTATAGGCAGGAAAAGCTGATATATAGGTTTATAAACAAAAATTTAGTATTTGCTTTAGATGAAAAGGGTTTGTTAACTTTAAATAGTGTTAACTTTTTGATTCCTAAAATAAAAGGGTACGGCATTAAGTTTATTATGGCGGTGCTAAACTCTATGGTGGCACAATTATATTTTAATCACTGCTTTTATAGTGTTAAGGTGCTAAAATATCAAATTCAGGCAATACCCATTCCTATTTGTACATTGAAAGAGCAAAAGCCAATAGAAGAAATGGTAGAGCTTCTAAGTGGAAGTGGCGATAGACATAAGATGTATAGGGAAATTGAACATGAAATAAGAAAATTGTATAAACTAAGTAAAACAGAAGATGAAATTATCGATCAACAGATAAAAGTAAAATATTTAAAATAAGAACTTAGACCCATTTTATAGGTCTAAGTTCTTATTTTATTCTTTGACGTAGATAATAGCTTATTTTTTCAACAACTAAAACTAAAAATAATATACCCAAAAGTAGTATGCCAACCCTTTCCCAATTTCTGTTGCTTATATTCATGATAAGAGGAGCACCTATTCCGCCGGCACCCACTATACCTAGCAATGTTGAGGAACGCATATTTGATTCCAATCTATATAGCACTATACTAATGTATTCAGAAATTGATTGATAAAAAAGTCCATGTCTAAAAATTTGTATAGGATTAGCTCCTACGGCCAACAAAGACATATAAAGGTTGCGACAATCCCTTTCTAAAATTTCTCCATAAAGTTTAGATAGGACTCCTGTGCTATAAACTGACAAAGCTAGGGCGCCGGCTAAAGCCCCTGGACCTACCCCTCTAAAGAAGATGATTGCGGTTATGATAACAGGAAAAGTTCTAATTACATTAACCAATAGTTTGGCAATAAAATAAATAGGTTTGGGTACAAGATAATAGCAGGTCATTGCACCTAAAAAAAGGGCAAAAAAACCGCCTAATATAGTTGCAAACATTGCTATTGCAAATGTTTCCCACACAGCTGTTATGGTTTGCTCTGCATAAGAAAAGTCAAATTTCAGCATTCTGATCACCATATACTGAGCTTGTTCTAGGCCAAGAGCTATTCTATTGCTGTCTACATCAACACTTTTAATTAACAGTATTATAGATAATATAAAAATAGACATGATAAAAATAGGTTTTAAAAAGTTAGCAGCCCGCTGTTGTCGCCAATTTTTTAAGGGAACCCATACCTTTTGCGATGCCTTTCTAAGACTAAAAGACAAAAGGTCTATTATTGCTATAGAAACTATCAGCACCAAGATAATAGTGGCAAGGTTACTGTAATTCATAAAGTTTAAATCCATTTCTATTAGCTGGCCAATTCCTCCAGCTCCAACAAAACCTAAAACAGTTGCACTTCTAATATTTATTTCTAAAATAAAGAAAAAAACTGTTATAAAGTTATGTGAAATAACAGGGAAGATGCCGTAGTAAAAAGACTGGATGGTGTTAGCTCCCAACGAATTCAGGGAGTTTAGCTTGTTTTGGGGTATAGCTTCAATTTGCTCTCTTAATAATTTTGTTCCTATACATAAAGCAGTTATAGATAAGGCTATGATTCCTGAAGTTTTTCCAATGCTAAAAATAGCCACTAATAAAGCTGCCCAGACAACGCTGGGTATAGTTCTCAAAACAGCTAACAAAGGATTAAGAACTAAGGGGAAAATCCTACTAGGGGCAGAATTATTTGAGACTAATATAGAAATAAAAACTGCTAGAAAAGAACCAATGATTGTACCTAGGATAGCCATTTCAAATGTTTCTATAAGTCTAGGTAAAATAGTTTCAAAGTGGTTAAAGTTTGGGTTTGACATTCTTAATAGCAAATCAGCCATATCAGGCAAGCCATAAATAATTCTTGTTAAACTAAAGTTAATTTGTATCCCGCTAAAGATTAGCAACGCCAAAATTGCTGTAATAATTCCGTAAGGTTTAATAGTAAACTTCATTTAATATACTGTCAGTCAATTTAGTAGGCTTATCATCAAAGACAATTTTCCCATCCTTTAAGCCTACAATACGACTGGCATATTTTTTTGCTAATCTAATGTCATGTAGGTTTATTATTACAGTTATTTGGCGTTTATGATTAAACTTTAATAGGTAATCCATTACAGACTCTGCGGTAGCTATATCTAGGCTAGATACAGGCTCATCAGCGAGAATAATATTAGGATTTTGGGTTAAAGCTCTAGCTATGCTAACTCGCTGTTTTTGACCTCCACTAAGCCGGTCCACCCTCTGAAACATTTTATCCTTTAATCCCACATTACAAATATTTTTTTCAGCCAAATTATAATCTGAACTAGAAAATAAACCTAATAGCGAAGAAAATGTATTGGTGTAGGCAAGTCTTCCTAATAAAACGTTATTAAACACAGATGAATTATCTACTAAGTTATAGTCCTGAAAAATAAACCCGATTTTGGCTCTAGTATTTTTTAACTTTCTTTTAGATAAAGAAGATAACTTAACGCCATCTATGCAAACCTCACCATTAGTTGGAGGGGTCAAATAATTTATACTTCTAAGAAGAGTTGATTTGCCACTGCCACTTAGGCCTACAATTGCAACAAATTCCCCTTTGTCAATGGATAAAGAAACATCTTTTAGTGCATTTACCCCTCTTTGATACGAGACAGATATATTTTTTAGATTAACCATTTTCTACTGATCCTCAAGATCAATATCCATTAGCTTTGCAGTAGTTCGAATTACATCGTAATCTTCATCGCTAGCTTCTACATATCCGTGTTGATTAAAAAGTTCTATTAGAAGTTTTTCACCAACAGGATCATCGGCTATATTCAACAATGCGGTTTTTATCTCTTGCTGCATTTCTTCATCTAAGTGACTTCCTGCAGTAACACTAATGTTAGGGATGTTTTCGGTATAACCAAGTACTTCTGTTTCTTCTAAAGCTGTAGGGAAATCATCAGAATATCTTGTTCTTGCATCAACAAAAGTAGTCGCCACGTCCACGTCTCCATTTAGTAGTAACTGTAAAGCACTATCATGGCCTCCTGCAAAATGATATTTAAAATCTTTATCCCCTTCAAGTCCTAAATTTTTCAAATGAGCATGAGGGAAAATATGTCCTGATGTAGAAGTAGGATCCACAAAAGCAACATTTTTTCCTTTAATATCTTGGAAATCGTGAATATTACTGTCTTTACGAACTAAAAACTGCGAACGATAATAAGCCTCTCCATGCTCATTTAAAGCAGTTAAAATAACTTGTGCATCACTTTGCTGATTAGCTAGAACGTATGCCATAGGTGGTATAAAACCGAAATCAACTTGCTCAGCCCCTAGAGCTTCAACAACCCCAACATATCTAGTGGCGGTAAAAGCCCTAACTTCAACACCTAGCTCATCTGATAGCATTTCAGCTAAAGGCTCTACATTTTCCACCAGTGAGTCTGCATCCATCATAGGAACAAACCCCATCTTTAGGTAATCTCTATCATTTCCGTCGACACAACCTGTTGCCGATACCGATACAATAACAATTAGGATAAGTAATACAGATATTTTCTTCATAAGTTATAAGCCTCCATATATTTATTTGTTGCTAACTCTGAGTTTAGCAGTATCATAAAATAGTGGCAATACGATTTCGCTTTTTTGAAAAGCGTACCGATACAAAGTAGCAGGAAAACATAAGTTCGGTGTAGAAGATAATTAAAGAGGAGTGATGATAAATGATAAAGTTTATTCACTGTGCTGATATTCATTTAAATAGGCCCTTTTTTAGACTGCAAACAAATAAAACTATACAAAAATGGCTGTCTGAAAGTTCTTATAACGTGTTGGATAAAATAGCAGAATTAGCTGTTTTAAGAAAAGTTGATTTTATTGTTATAGCCGGAGATTTATTAGACAACTTAGACCAGACAGTTAAGGCGGAAATTAGGTGCAGAAATGTATTTGAGTACCTTGATTTAAAAGGTATATCTGTTTTTATTGTAGGCGGAAATCATGACCCTATAAATCATAAAAGACGACATTCTTATCCAAAAAATGTACATGTTTTTTCTTCAAGTGTTGAAACAGTGCCTTTAAAGGGGTTTAATGATGTTTATATACATGGAGTGAGTTATCCCACAGAGATAGTAAAAAAAAACTTAGCAAAGGATTTCCCCCAAGCTAAAGGTAAAATTGACATAGGAGTACTTCATTGTGAAATAGGGGGAAACTTAAATTCTTATAGTCCATGCACAAAATATGATCTTCTATCTAAAAACTATCAGTATTGGTCCTTGGGCCATATACATAAACCTACAGTAATTTCGGAATTCCCAGCTATTATATACAGCGGTAGCCCAATGGGAAAAACTCCAAATGAAATAGGTGAAAGAGGGTGCTACTATGTAGAGGCTACACCTACCTCAGTAAAAAAAGAGTTTTGTTCGTTAGCTGAAGTTATTTGGCTACAGCAAGAAATTGACATAAAAGATTTAGATTTAAGTAAACTAGTTAAGCGTATCAAAGAAGGGATGGAGAATCTAAAAAACGAGCATCAAAAAAATATAATTGTACGAACTATTTTAAAAGGTAGGGGTAAACTACACAACATAAGCAAAGCAGATTTGCAGGATATTGTAGATGAGTTAAGAACTATTTTCACTAGTACAGCTAATTTTGTCTGGTTAGAAAGTATTCAAAAGGAAACTAAGCCCGATGCTGATTTAGATACTATCAAGGAGCAACAAGGTTTTTTAGGGGATTTTTTAAATTATTGTGAACAAGCTGAAAATGACAATCTACTCAAGCATGAAATCTATGATGAGGTAAATAGAGGAAACATAAAGCTAATTAGTTTTTTAGATGAACAGGACCTTAATCTAGATCAAATTTTTGAAGCTGGCTTACAAAGAGCTATCGATGAGGTGCTGGAAAAGGGTGATTGCCATGAAGGTAACTGATATATATGTAAGTGGATTTGGTATTCATAAAGAATTAGAGATAAACAACTTAAGTCCACGTACAAACATTTTTTATGGAAAAAATGAAAAAGGAAAAACAACTTTAAAAAAGTTTATTTCTTCAATATTTTTTGGGTTTGAAAATAGAAATAAGATAGATAGATACAATCCTATTAACGGAGGAAGGTACGGTGGATATATAGATATAAGCACTGAAAATCAGACTATCAGAGTTAAAAGGATTGATAACTTAAAAGGCAAAAGTGCTGTAAAAGAAAAATTAGATGTGCTAAGTGGGAAACCCGTCAAAAACTTGACGGAACTTTTACCCCCTGGACTGAACAAAAAAACTTTTGAGAGTATATTTTGTTTTGGAATAGATCAACTTCAAAATTTTAAAAGCTTAAATAAAGAAGAAGTTACTGGCTATCTACAGGGGGCAGGTTTTGGAGTGGATGTCAGCTCTATTATTCAACATTTCACTAAAGAAATGGAGCAACTATACACACCTAAAGGCAGAAAGAAAAAAATAAATTATTTGTTTAATCAATTAGATGAAGTTAAAAAAGAGCTTGAAAAGGCCAAAAAAGAATCAGAGAATTTCTATGTTATAGAAGACCAGATACTCGAAGTTGAAAAACAGCTAGAAAGCAAAAAGAAAAAAAGGGACGAGCTAGCTAGAGAAATTAATAAACTTGAAAAATTGCAACGCATACAACCTAGCTATTTAACAATGTTAGAAGTTGAAAACAAGCTGAAAAAAATGCCATCTGATGAACTGGATTTTAGTTATATTAGGATTGCCCGTGAACAGGAGGAGGAAATCGAAGCTGCCCAGCTGCAGCTAGATGACCTAATTTTTGAACAGCAAAAGCTGGAAATTGAGTTGTCAGAACAGCAGCCCAATAAACAATTACTAGCTATGGAGGCCGAAATAAAAAAAGTTGAAATGAGCTTAGAACTGGCAAAGAAAAAAAGTAAGCTAATAGATTTAGAAAATAAAGTAAAAGCTAAAAAGGAAGAAATAGCAAGTTCTTTAAAAAAAGTCGGATTTTCCAAAGATATAGATAGTTTATTGCATTTGGATTTTGAATTGCTATTTGCTACTTTTGAAACCTTAAAAGAGGAAAATAATAGGCTCCTAAATCAAAAAGAGTATATAATGCAACAAAAAGATTTAGCTAACAAAAAGATAAATGAAATATCAACCAATAATGATGAAGAAACTTATCGCATAGAAAAAGAACTTTTTTTAAAGCTACAGAGGTTAAAACAACAGGCAAAAAGCACATCTGTTAAAACTGGCTATACATACTCAGCTTTAGCAGCAGGTGTAGTTATTATAGCTATGTTTGCCAGTTACTTAAATGTATTTTCAGTGATGGGAGCTACAATTTTAGCGGTCGCTGCAGGAATTTGTTTTGTTATAGCGTTTGCTTTAGAAGTAACTAATGGGTTAAAAAGCAAGAAAAACAAAAATATAATAAATAGTAAAATTAATAAAATTTCGGAACAGTTAAATGTTTCCCCCGACGAACACAGCTTGATTGGCCTACATGAGAAGCTTATGAACATGGAAAATTCATTAAAGGAAAAAAAAGAGTTGCTATCCCAAATTAACAACTTTGGTGAAAAGGAAAAAAACATATCCGCAGAACTTATGAGGCTGAACAAGAAAAAGGAAGAGATGTTAGTTAATATACACTTAAATCCCCAAATGTCATTTGATGAAGCTAGGTCCGCCATAGCAACTTTGCAAAGGTGTCAACACCATATGTACCAATGTAGAAAGGACGAAATAGAGCTGGGTGATGCAAAAGCATTAGAAGATGATTTTATTAAAAAAGTTGCTAAATTGGCGGAAGAGATCAAAGAAAAGGAGATTCCGTCATCACTTGATGAAAGTATTGTTGTTTTAAAAATTCTTAAAAGCAAACTTGACAATCATAAAGATATTAAAGAAAATAAAAGCAATTTAGAAAAGCAAATGGGAACGCTGAAGCAAAAAAAACAAATTTTAGAACAACAAATAAAAAAGAAACAAAATAAACTTTCTAACTTATATAACGAAGCTAAAGTGACAAGTCTTTACCAACTTGAGCAAATGTATACAAAATCTGAAGAGAAAAGAAGACTTTTAAATGAGCTTAACAGTTTAGAATTAGAAATATCGCTATCTTCACTTGAAAAAGATCAGATAGAAAAAGAGTTGGGGGATAAAAAAGGATGCGACCTAGAAGAAGAAGTAGTAAGCTTTAAAGAACATAAAAAACAGCTAGATAAAGAGATAGACTTTTTATTAAGTGAGCTAGGAAAAAACAAAAATCAGCTGGAAATAATTAAAAAAGATAAAACAATTGAAGACTTACAATATAAACAGGAAGGATTAAACAGTCAGCTAGCAGAAGAAATATCACAGTACTATGAAATGGCTATAGCAAAAAAAATTTTAGAAAATGCAACAGAATCACATAGACATAAAAGGCAGCCTGAGGTTCTAAAAAGAACTTCTAGTTATTTTAATATAATAACTGGAGGAAGGTATATAAAGGTTATCTCAGATGATGAGCAATCAACTTTAAAAGTTATTGACGAAAAAAGGGAAAAACTTTCCTTAAAGCAGCTAAGCCGTGGCACTCAAGAACAGTTGCTTTTAGCAGTTAGAATGGCTTTAGCTATTGAGTTTGCAAGATCTAATAAACCTATGCCTTTGATAGTCGATGATGTTATGGTAAACTTTGATAAGCAAAGAAGAAGAGAGATGATAAAAGTTTTTGAGGAAATAAGCAAAGAAGTACAAGTGTTGTTTTTTACCTGCCATGATTATATGGTTGATGAAATAGAAAATCAGTTTAAAAATGAAATTAGTATAGTTAGTTTATAACCTTGACATTTAAGCAGTTTTTGTATAAATTAAGAAATAATATATTAGTTAACACAATAATGGAGAGTAGTAACTTAAGTGCAAAGTAAGCAGCGAGTCGAGGATGGTGTAAGCTCGGCACTTGAATTAAGTGAAGGCGCTCCTAGTGTTTTTTAGAGTGGACAACTATTTTAGTTGTCAATAAGGGTGGCACCGCGGAAACCAAGCTTTCCGTCCCTTGAGGGATGGAAAGCTTTTATATTGTACAATAGGAGGTAAAAGCATGAACAAAAAAATGGATATGGAAACACTAGTTGGTTTGTGTAAAAGTAGGGGATTTATTTTTCCAGGGTCTGATATATATGGGGGGCTTGCCAATACATGGGATTATGGGCCCCTAGGTATTGAGTTGCTAAACAATATAAAAGCTGCATGGTGGAAAAAATTTGTCAAAAGGAACCTCAATGTAGTGGGACTTGACTCCGCTTTACTTATGAATCCAAAGGTATGGGAGGCTTCAGGTCATATAGGAGGGTTTAACGACCCTTTAGTTGATTGTAAAGATTGTAAAGCAAGATATAGGGCTGACAAACTGGTTGAAGACTATTATCAAAGTAAAGGTGAAGAGGCTACAGGTGTAGACGGATGGGACCAGCAAGAATTAAAGAACTTTATTGAAGAGAAAGAAATTAAGTGTCCTCAGTGTGGTAAGCTAAACTATACTGATATCAGAGAATTTAACTTGATGTTTAAAACATTCCAAGGTGTTACAGAAGACTCTCAATCGGAAGTATATCTGCGTCCTGAAACAGCTCAAGGAATTTTTATAAACTTCAAAAATGTGGCAAGAAGTTGTAGAAAACAAGTTCCTTTTGGTATAGCCCAAATAGGTAAAAGCTTTAGAAATGAAATTACGCCAGGGAATTTTATTTTCAGAACCAGGGAATTTGAGCAGATGGAGATGGAATTTTTTATTCATCCTGATGAAGGGGAAAAATGGTTTAAGTACTGGAAAGAGTTTTGTAAGCAATGGTTGTTGGATTTAGGTCTAAATCCAGATAGTATAAGGATGCGCGATCATGAAAAAGAAGAGTTATCCCATTATAGCGATGCTACAACTGACATTGAGTTTAAATTCCCTTTTGGATGGGGGGAGCTATGGGGCATAGCTAACCGAACTGACTTTGACTTAAAAAGACATATGGAATATTCTAAAAAAGATCTTAGCTATCAGGATCCAGTTACTCAAGAAAAGTATGTTCCGTATGTGATTGAACCTTCTGTAGGCTTAAATAGACTGGCGTTAGCTTTTTTAGCTGATTGCTACCAACAGGAGGAGCTAGACAATGACTCCCGTACTGTGCTAAAAATCCATCCGGTGCTAGCGCCTTTTAAAGCTGCTGTATTACCTCTTTCCAAAAAACTAAGTAGTGAAGCTTTAGAAATTCATGAGAAACTTAGCGATAAGTTTATGGTAGATTTTGATGAAAAGGGAAGTATAGGAAAAAGGTACAGAAGACAGGATGAAGTAGGAACCCCTTATTGTATAACCTATGATTTTGATTCTTTAGAAGATAACTGTGTAACAATACGAAACAGAGACACCATGGAACAGGCTAGAGTAGAAATAAATAAGGTAGAGCAGTTTTTAGAGGATAAGCTAAACTATTAAAAATTGAGACTAGGCTGATGCCTAGTCTCTTATTAAAAGGGAGGCAGATAAAATGGAACTATTGCCCTTGAACTACTTAGATGAGATTTTGCCACCTTGGTTGCTGCTGGTTTGGAAAGTATTTAAGTACCCAACCATTGCAATTATTTATTATTTTATTTTTTACTGTTTTGCCAGAGTTTTTGATTCTTTTGTTTTCCCACGAATAGTTGATTTAACAGAAAAAACTAATACCTCTGCGGACACAAAAGTGATTTCTGCTTTTAGAAATCCAATCAAAAGTATAATACTTACTTTAGGCCTATATATAGCCATAACTTCAATACCTCTGATTGAAGAAAACTATCAAGAGCTACTTTTGAGTTTGTACCGTTCGCTGGTGATTGCTTTTATAGCATCGGGATTTTATAATTTAACGGATACTTCTTCATCATTCTTTGAAAAACTAAAAGTGAAGTTTAGGATTGAGTTAGACCAAATTTTACTTCCCTTTCTTTCAAAAGCACTGCGAGTGGTGATTGTAGCTATCAGTGTTAGTATAATTGCTCAGGAATGGGGGTATGATGTAAATGGTTTTGTTGCAGGCTTGGGAATAGGTGGATTAGCTTTCGCTTTAGCTGCTCAAGATGCCTTAGGAAACATATTTGGAGGTATAGTTATTATTATGGACAAACCTTTTTCTATGGGAGACTGGATTAAAAGTCCTTCTGTAGAGGGTGTTGTAGAAGATATAACTTTTCGTAGTACTAAAGTTAGGACTTTTGCTCAATCCTTAGTAACTGTGCCCAATTCTGTACTTGCTAATGAAGCTGTTACAAACTGGACTAAAATGGGTAGACGGCAAATTACATTTAAGTTAGGTGTCACTTATACAACTCCTAAAGAGAAGCTAGATAAGTGTATAATCCTTATAAGGGAAATGCTTGAAAACCACCCTGATGTCCATCCAGAAATCATATTTGCAAACTTTGATGGTTTTAATGATAGCAGCTTGGATATATTTATTTATTTTTTCACAAACACAACAGACTGGGGAGAGTTTCTAGCTGTTAAAGAGGATATTAACTTTAAAATTATGGAAATTTTAGAAAAAGAAAATGTATCTGTTGCTTTCCCTTCTAGAAGTATATACTTTGAAAATAACTTAGAAAGCCAAAATCAAGAAAAAGCTGGTGAAGAAAATGAACGTTTGTAAGGCTAAAGAGATAGCCTATGAAAATCTAAGAGAAGTTAAGTATAAGGAGAGAGAGACGGGATATTTATTTTATCATGGGGAGAGAGTGGCTAACTTAGCTATAAAACTAACAGAAAAATTGGGAGGTTTAAGCTCAAAGCATAAAGACAGGTTGTATTTAGCTGCTATTTTCCACGATGTTGCCAAAGGAAGAGAACCTCACAACTTTACAGGAGCCGTGTTGACTAAAAAGCTTTTGAAAAATGTGGTGTCCAAAAATGAACTTGAAGAAATTGCAAAGTTAATTTATTATCACAACAAGCGAGAAAATAGAAGTTTAAGTCTACCAGCTAAAGTTTTGCAAGATGCAGATATCATTGATCATACCGGAACTTTGGATGTTTGGCTTGGTATGCACTATGTTGTTAGTGAAGACCTAAGTCCAAAAAGATGTATAAATTTTTTCCTGGGCGGCAAATGGAATCAAATGGTAGAGCAGCAACGACAGAAACTTAACTATAATATCTCAAAAAACATATATAATCGTAGGGTGCTTTACGCAGAGAGATTTTTTAAAAAAATGGCTTGGGAAATGGGAGGAAACTTGTAGAAAATGGAGTGGAGCAGATGGAAGGAATAGCCTTCAAGGAAAGCAGTAAAAAAGCGATAGAAGCAGCTATACTTGCTGCGAAGGGAAACGAAGTCTTTTTCAAGGGTTTTATTAGTGACGGCAATGTAATTGATGTAGAAGTCCTGGCTAGGGGGAACCAATTTAGCGTACCAGCAATTTTGCAGGACCTAGAGCCTGGTGATGTAGTTATCCATAATCACCCAAGTGGCAGGTTGACCCCGTCCACTGCTGATATAAATATAGCATCAAGGCTAGGTGCCGATGGTATAGGATTTATAATAGTCAATAACGATTGTAGAAGTAGCTATACAGTAGTAGAGCCTAAAAAGCCAGATGCTCTGTTAAATATAGAAGTTGGTGAGGTAAGGGATGTTTTAGATGAAAGTGGTGCTATTTCAAAACTTTTACCTCTATATGAAAAAAGAGATGAGCAATTGGTTATGGCTGAAAAAGTTATCCAAGGATATAATGAAGGGAAAAACGTTATAGTTGAAGCAGGGACAGGGACAGGAAAAAGTTTAGCTTATTTGATTCCAAGTATACTTTGGGCTGTAAAAAACAAAAAAAGAGTGGTAGTTTCTACAAATACAATAAATCTACAAGAACAAATAATATCCAAAGATATTCCCTTTTTACAGCAAACTCTAGCTGTAAATTTTAAAGGAGTGCTAGTAAAAGGGAGAAGTAACTATCTATGTAAAGCCAAACTTGATAAATTACAAGGGGATTTATTTGAGGAAACTGATGAGGAGCTTATGGAACTGAAAAAGATCAGAGAGTGGGCCTTTACAACCTCTGATGGCAGCAAAGCAGATTTGGGATTTAGACCATTGGAAAAGCATTGGGAAAAGTTGAGTTCAGAAGGGGATCTTTGCACTAAAGCTCATTGTCCTCACTTTAGGGATTGTTTCTTTTTTACTGCAAGAAGGGAGAGCGCTACTGCAGATATTATGGTAGTTAATCATCACTTACTTTTTGCTGATTTAGCTTTGAAAGGTAAAGGCTTGGAAGGTGGGGTGTTGCCCAACTATCATGGTATTGTGCTAGATGAAGCTCATAATGTGGAGGATGTAGCAACTACTTACTTTGGAGCATCCATAAACCGTTTTTTGGTGCTAAAACAATTGCGTAGAATATATCAAACTAAAATAAAGGGCAAGCAAACTGGTACTTTGCAGGAAATACTAGTTAAAGCTCAAACACAAAGAAGGCTCCCTGTTGCCGCTAAAAAAAGCATAGAAAATCATATAAATAATATAATACCACTATTAGCTCAACTAGTTGATGGTACTAACGAGTTTTTTACTGCTATTGAAAAGTGGATTGCAGATGATAATAAAAGTAAGCTAAGAATAACCAACCAAGTTACTAAAGGGCATCGATTTCAAACTATTAAAGAGTTAAGCAAAAAATATGTCAATAAAGCTAATACGTTTACTAGCGAGATAAATAGTTTGTTAGATGCTTTAGAAGAACTACCTTCTGATGTGTTTTCTCACCTATTAACTAGTGCTGTGGAGTTAAATGCAATGAATAAACGTATTGAGGGCATTGTTTCTACTATAGAAAGTATTTTAAACTCACAATCGGATCAAGAAGTAAGATGGATAGAGATAAAAGCTAGTAGTAGGGGAAAGAATGCTTCGTTGTGTTTAGCCCCTTTGGATGTTTCTTTTGAACTAAATGACAATGTATTCCAAAAATATGAGACAGTTATTTTAACTTCTGCTACAATAGCCACTAATGGCAACTTTTCTTATATCAAAAAACGAATAGGGTTAAGTAAAAGTAAAGGAAATTTAATAGAGTGTATATTGCCTTCTCCTTTTGATTATAAAAGGCAGGTGCTGTTATGTGTTCCCATGGATATACCGTTGCCATCTTCAAGTGAATTTTTAGATGAAAATACTAAATTTATACTGAAAGCTATATTGAAAACTGAAGGGCGAGCTTTTGTTCTTTTTACTTCATTTAAAATGCTGAATGATGTTTTTTATAAACTAAAAAGTCACTTAGAAAATTGCGGAATTAAACCGTTAAAACAGGGGCAACATCAACGCCACTACTTATTAGAGACTTTTAAAAATGACGTAAACTCAGTTTTATTTGCTACAGCTAGCTTTTGGGAGGGGGTAGATGTTCAGGGCAAATCACTTAGCAATGTAATTTTAGTGAAGCTACCTTTTAGCGTGCCTGATGAACCAATAATACAGGCAAGGCAAGAACTTATTGAAAAAGAAGGTGGTAACCCATTTATGAATTATACGGTGCCTCAAGCAATTCTAAGGTTTAAACAAGGTTTTGGAAGATTGATAAGAAGTAAGGAAGATAAGGGAGTTGTTGTGTGCACTGATAAAAGAATTTTAACCAAGTATTATGGAAAGATGTTTTTAAAATCCCTTCCTAGTTGTTCAATCAAAAGTGGAAACAGCTCTGATATTTTAAACAACATAACTTATTTCATGAAATAACCCTTGCTTAAGTTAGCAAGGGTTTATATTTCTTCTTCATTTTCTTGTTGGTTTTCTTCTATAGGAGCGTTATCATCATTTTCTTCTTGAAATTCCTCCTCATTTGTCTCATCTTCTATTTCTTCAACAGTTTCTTCTTCGTTAATAGTATCATCCTCTGGTAATCCATGTTCTTCGTCTTCATCTTCTAAAGGGGGAGCGTGGATTTGGCAACGTTCACTGGGAGGGGGTTCAAAAAAACGATACTGTCTTTCCCAAATCCTATCTTCTGGACAGTATTCAGTAGCTAACTGCCACGAATCAGTGCATATCCTATAAACTCCATCACCATGAATATCGCACATTTTCTGAGGTTCAGTTCCTTGAACAAAAAATTCAGAAAAAGGTTCAGGACAATTGTTTGTTGCTAACAATAGACTATCAGAGCAAAGCTTTGTTTCAACAACGCCTTCTGGGGGACGTAGAACTGGAACACCATCGGGGTGAAAAACTGTGAGGGCTTCATTCATATAATCAGCCCAGAAGTTAGCAGCGGTTCCTCTTGGTAATCTAACAGTTTCTTGTTGGAATAATTCTGTATTTCTACTTTCTTGAACTGAGATGAGGGTGGTTAAATCTCCACTAGAACCAGCCATGGTATAAGTGTTGGTATTGCCTCCTATATCAGTACCAGTTTTCACAGACACATCTCTATTGGCTAATCTGTTTCTTATATAACTAGCAGTTCCATCTGGGTGATCTATGACGCTTCTCATTAGACTGGTGGTTATAAACGCTACCTCACTACTTATAATTTGCTCACCTTGCCCAGGCTCTGCAGAATAGATAGTGTTGCCATCTATATCCCTTATTTCTCTCACCAGATAAGGATTAATTAAATACCCTCCGTTGTTAAAAGCTCCATATGCACTGACCATGTTAAGCATATTTTGTGAATCAGAGCCTAAGATACTAGCAGGATAATTTGGATTTATCCCTTGCATATTAAAAGAGCTTAAAAATGACTGGAAATGTTCAACTTGATTTTGATGAACAATCTCTGCTGCAGTAGTAATTGCGTAGATGTTACATGACTCAGCCATGGCTTGACGCAGGTTCAGTTGAGAGTAATGATAGTCACCATCAAAATCAGAAATTTGTGCCCCAAATTCTTCTTCAAAGTCATTAGCAACGTCTTTACTGCAGTTTTTTAAAGTTAATGGGGTGTAGTTTTGATATTCTAAAAAATATGCATAGTAAACTGGTTTCATTGAGGAGCCAGGGCGAGATTGCCCAGAAAAGAGATAGCTCCAACCTGTAGTGCTCCAGTTTCCCCTTGCAGCTAAAATCTCCCCGGTATTAGAATTTATGGTAATAGCTCCTAAATGAAACTCTTCAGGCTGTGGATTATTTCCCACTATGCTGCTATAAGTACTGGTTGTGACACTGTCTAGTTTTTCTTGGATCTCTAGGTCAATAGTAGTTATAATCTGAAAGCCAGACCTTTCGTAATAGGGGTTGTCATAACCCATGTCACTTAAAATCATGTTTGCTTCTTCAGCAGCGCGATCAATTAATATGGTCTGGATATCTTCCCCAGAATTTATTCTGGTTAAGTCTATAATAACTTCATTGGCTTCGTCAAACTGTTGTTGAGTGATAAAATCCTCTGTTAGCATTCTGCTAAGAACTAAGGTGCGACGTCTATAAGTTCTTGATTGGCTCAATACATTTATATCTTCTTCTTCTTGAGGGTTAAAGTCATCTATGGCATCAGGGGGTGTAATGTTTCGATCAAAATCTGGGGTAAATAGGTAAGGACCATTGATTATGCCGGCTAATAGAGCAGCTTCATCTAAAGTTAGCTGATTTGGAGATTTGTCGAAATAATAGCGAGATGCGGCCCCAACCCCATAATTTCCATGGCCAAAATAAATAGTATTCAAATACTGCTCCAATATTTCATCTTTAGAGTAAAGCTGTTCTAAGCGTATGGCGTACACCAGCTCTTTTACTTTTCTGTTCATCGCCCGCTCCCCTGTTAAAAAGACGTTTTTAGCAAGTTGTTGTGTTATGGTACTACCACCTTGAGCATAACGGCGTTGGGTTAGATTAACCCAAGATGCTCGTGCGATGGCAATGGGGTCAAAACCGATATGATCGTAAAAACTATTATCTTCAACTGCAATTATTGCATTGATTAAGTAAGGACTAATTTCTTCAATAGGGGTATAAATTTGTCGTTGATTTGTTAACCCCATTTCAGTATAGTCATTTGAAAATACAATGCTTGGTGCTCTAAGTTCTTCTAGGTTTGGTTGAGGGATTGTATAAGCCAGGTAAACTAAATAGCTTGCAATAGATACTGCAACTAAGAGTACAAAGATAACGATAGACAGTAGAACTTGTTTATAAGTAAATTTTTTTGCCGCCGTCTTTTCCATTCTCTTTTTTTTGTACTTTTCTTTTCTGCTTCCAAACTTACTATTATTTTCAGTCATGGACATTCCCCCAAAATACTATAATAAAATTTATTATTCCTAGAACATATAAATTTATTTATCAAATATATAGAATTTTATCTTCTTATGTTATAATAAATCCATATGCAGCATATGAGGAGGCAACCCTAATGGCACTTAATGACAATTATGGAAGAAAAATTGATTATATTCGGGTTTCGTTATTGGATCGCTGTAATTTGAGGTGTTCGTACTGTATGCCCAGCTCAGGCGTGGAACTTATGGAGCATAACAAGATGATAACTTATGAAGAGTTAATAATAATTTTAAGAGCGTCAGCTAAGTTAGGCATAAAAAGTGTCAGATTAACAGGTGGGGAGCCTCTAATAAAAAAAGGGTTTCTACCTTTTGTAAAAACAGTTTCAAAGATTCCAGGAATTGAAGATATTGCTTTAACTACAAATGGCACGCTTTTGTCAGAAATGGCAAAGGATTTAAAAGATAGCGGTATTAATCGGTTAAATATTAGCCTGGATACTTTGCAAAAAGAGAAGTTTAAGAAAATAACAGGATTTGATAAATTAAGTGAGACGTTAGCTGGTATAGATAAAGCTATAGACTTGGGATTTGAACCCATAAAATTGAATGTGGTGCTTTTAAAAAACTATAACTTAGAAGAGATAGGAGATTTTGTAAAGCTAACAATCGATAAACCGTTACATGTTAGGTTTATTGAAATGATGCCGTTGGGACAGGTTACAGATAACTGGAAGGCAAGCTATATTTCATGGGAAGATGTATTAGCCGATGTTAAAAATAAATTCAATATTTGCAAGACTAAAGGACCGCAAGGCAAAGGCCCTGCAAGTTATTACCACGTCCCATCTGCAAAAGGAACCTTGGGCTTTATAAGTGCTGTTAGCAATCACTTTTGTGATGAATGCAATAGATTAAGGGTTACATCTGACGGCAAATTAAAAACCTGTTTGTTTTCAGATGGAGAAGTTGATTTAAAAGCCGCTGCTAACACTAATGATGTAGATAAAGTAATAGAAGCTTTGAAAAATGGCATTAAACAAAAACCAAGAGGACATGATATAGATAGAGATACTACTACACATAGGTTTATGTCCCAAATAGGAGGTTAGTTATGTCGGAGTTAACACATTTTAATAAAGCAGGACGAGCAAAAATGGTGGACGTCTCGGAGAAAAAGATTACAGCTAGAGTGGCAAAAGCATCTGGAAAAATATATATGTCTAAAGAAACCATAAACAAAGTATTAAGTGGCCATATGAACAAAGGGGATGTTCTTGCTGTAGCTCAAGTGGCTGGTATAAATGGGGCAAAAAAGACATGGGAACTTATACCCATGTGTCACAATTTACTATTAACAGGAGTGGATATAGAATTTACCGTAGATGACTGCCATTGTTATATTGAAGCCGTTGCTGAAGTAAAAACTCAGGGAAACACCGGCGTTGAGATGGAAGCTTTAACAGCGGTTAATATTGCTTTATTGACAGTATATGATATGTGTAAAGCAATAGATAAAAGGATGTATATTGAAGAGGTTAAACTGATAGAAAAGCAAGGGGGAAAGTCAGACTTTTCTTTGTAGGAAGGAGATTTTTTTTGGATTCTATAAACTTAATAATATCTTCATCCCAAAATAATGAGGGTGAACGTTCAAATATTCAAGTAGATGCAAAAGGTAAGCTTTACACCAAAAGTGGAACTGATTATATTGTCTACGATGAACCAGAGGGAACAGGCCTAGATGGAACTACCACTACCGTAAAAGTAAAGGAAGGAAAAGTGACTCTTATCCGCTCAGGCATGACTAATATGAAACAAATTTTTTTCCCAGGGGAAAAAACCGAAAGTATTTATAAAACCCCTTATGGTAACTTTTTAGTGGAAGTTGATGCACAAAATGTAGAGGTTCAAAAGTTTGATAACGAAATTAAAATTTACTTAGAGTATAACTTAAGAGTTGCAGGCGAAAGTGTAGGTCATCAGACATTAAACTTAACTGCGATAAAACCTTAAAATGTTAGGGAGGGAGTAAGCGCTAGCTTACATGAGGGTCTACAATATGGAAGGAGGTAGCTTTATGTCACAAGCTTTGATTGCTGTTGTAGCTGGATGTCTTGTTGGCTTTTTATTTAGTAAAGTTAACTTGCCTGTACCTGCGCCGCCAAATCTTGCAGGCCTAATGGGAATAGCAGGAATAATGATTGGTTACTGGTTAGGAGACAAAATACAATTTTTTTAAAATCAAAAGCTGTTGCAATTTATATTGCAATAGCTTTTTTTATGCTTATGGTATTACATTTAAACTATACTGTGATATAATCAAGATAACGCCAAATATTGGGCAGGGGGTATTTTTGTGAATAATGATAAAGAAACTTTGATAGCTGTTCTCGATAGTATAGATGAGGCTATACATGTTGTAGATAAAAGGGGAGTTACTATTTTTTATAACTCCAAAGCATCAATTCTTGATGGACTTTCTTCAGAAGAAGTAGTAGGAAAACACATTACCGAGGTATTTCCCTCTCTAGATAAAGGTTCTTCTACTTTGTTAAAAGTTTTGGACACAAAGAAACCGATTTTTAATCAGCAACAAAGTTTTTCTAACTATAGAGCAAATCGACTTGTTACAGTAAACTCTACCCTGCCTATTTTTAGGCATGGAGAAATAATTGGGGCCGTAGAAGTATCCAAAGACATAACTCAGTTAAAAATGTTGTCAGAAAAAGTGGCTCAACTTCAACAAATGCTTTACACAAAAAACAAAAATAAAATCGATAATAAGGCAGAACTATATCAGTTTGGTGATATAGTGGGGGAAAATCCTGTTTTTATGGATACTGTAGACAGAGCTCAGAAAGTGGCTAGTACTGACTCCCCCGTTTTGGTTTCCGGTGCAACAGGTGTCGGAAAAGAATTGATAGTACAGTCAATCCATTCTGGTTCTTTACGTCAGAATCGTCCTTTTGTCACCCAAAATTGTGCAGCTATGCCGGAAAACTTGCTGGAAAGTTTGCTATTTGGTACTGTAAAGGGCAGTTTTACTGGGTCCTATGATAGACCGGGATTATTTGAGCTGGCTGATAATGGGACACTTTTTTTAGATGAGATCAATTCTATGCCACTGCCATTACAGGCCAAGTTATTGCGGGTTTTAGAGGAACAAAAAATTAGAAGAGTTGGAGGGCTAAATGAAAAGAAGGTAAATACCAGGGTAATAGCGGCTATGAATATAGACCCTCAATGGGCTCTAGAAAAAAATGTTTTAAGGAAAGATTTATTTTTTAGATTAAGTGTTGTAAATATTCATATTCCCCCATTAAAGGAAAGAAAAGATGATATCCTACGTTTATCCAATCATTTTTTGGATAAGTTTAATAAAAAATTTAACTCTAAAGTTACAGGGTTCCATAGTAAAGCAATTACAGCCTTATGTAGTTACCATTGGCCCGGTAATGTAAGAGAGCTTTCAAACTGTATAGAAGGAATGCTTAACTTTAAATCCAGCGGCAAGATTTCTTTAGAAGATTTACCTATGTCCATAAAACAGGGATATAAAGATGAGGAAATACAAAAAAGTTTAAAGGATATAGTAGGGACATATGAAAAAATGGTAGTAGAGGAAGCCTTGGCGAGTTCAGGGTTTAATATAAGCAAAACTGCGAGACACTTAAATGTGCCTAGGCAAACGTTGCAGTACAAGATAAAACAATACGACATAAAAATATAGCCTTTAAAGGCTATATTTTTATGTTTTGGCATAATAGTTGCTATTAAATAAGCAGAAGATAAAAGTAATAGAAGGAGGGTAATAAATGACTAAGATTTGTCGATACGGTACGCATAGAGTTATTGAGCCTAAAGGAGTGTTGCCACAGCCAGCTTGGAAGATAGACAATACGCCTAACATTTATGAAAATGAGATCTTAATAAATGTTGACACCTTAAATATAGACTCTGCAAGTTTTACTCAAATCCAGGAACAAAGTCAAAAGGAAGGTAAGGAAATATCACAGATTATTTTAGATACGGTAGCTGAAAGAGGGAAACAACATAATCCCGTTACTGGCTCAGGAGGAATGCTAATAGGTAAAGTAGCTAAAGTAGGCCAGCAGCTTAAAAACATAGACTTAAAAAAAGGTGACAAGGTAGCCACCCTAGTTTCTTTGTCTCTTACTCCGCTTTATATTGAAAAAGTAAATGGCATAAGAAATGAAACTGATCAAGTAGATGTCGAGGGAAAAGCAGTTTTATTTGAGAGTGGAATTTACGCAAAATTGCCTGATGACATTGACGATAACTTGGCGTTAGCTGTGTTGGATGTTGCAGGGGCACCTGCACAAACTCAAAGACTAGTGAAGGATGGAGATACTGTCATTGTTATTGGAGCGGGCGGAAAATCAGGGCTTCTATGTCTTTATGAGGCAAAGAAGAAAGTAGGACCAAATGGAAAGGTTATAGCAGTAGAGTATAGCCAGGAGGGCATTGACAGAATTAAGGAGATCGGAGCTTATGATGAGATTATTCAGGGTGATGCAACAAATCCTGTTGACTTGCTAAGTAAAGTGACAGATATAAATGGCGGTCAAATGGCTGACTTAACTATTAACTGTGTAAATATACCAAGTACAGAGTTATCCAGTATTTTGGTTACAAAAGAAAGAGGTACCATATATTTTTTCAGCATGGCTACCAGCTTTACTCAAGCCGCACTGGGAGCAGAAGGAGTAGGTAAAGATATAGATATGATAATAGGTAATGGATATGCTCAAAATCACAGTGATATAGCTATCAACATTTTAAGAGAGGACCAAGCAATAAGGACACTGTTTCAGAGAATTTATACTTAAGGGGGATAAATGATTATGAAAGGTAAATTTGCTGGTGTTTCAAAAAGTAATTGGGAAGACTGGAATTGGCAATTAAGAAATCGTATAGGTACAGTAGAAGAGTTAAAGGAAGTAGTATCGCTAACTAAAACTGAAGAGGATGGAATAGCTAAATGCTTGGAAAACCTACGGATGGCCATAACACCCTACTATGCTAACTTAATGGATAAAGATAATCCTAGTTGTCCTATAAGGAAGCAAGCTATACCAGTAGGAAGAGAGCTGGACAAAGGAGAGAGTGATTTAGAAGATCCGTTGTCTGAAGATACAGATTCTCCCGTTCCCGGAATTACCCATCGCTATCCTGATAGGATATTATTTTTAGTTACTGATCAATGTTCTATGTACTGTCGTCACTGTACTAGAAGGAGGATGGCAGGCTCTACAGACAAAGCCATGCCAACTTCTCAAATAGATCAGGCTTTACAATATGTGCGAAACACACCAGAGGTACGGGATGTGCTTATTTCAGGAGGTGACGGACTGTTATTAAGTGATGATAAACTTGAATATATAATTAAAAACCTCAGAGAAATTGAGCATGTTGAAATAATTAGGATAGGAACTAGAGCACCTGTCGTTTTGCCGCAGCGGATAACAGAAGATCTATGTAACATGCTAAAAAAGTATCATCCAATATGGCTTAACACCCATTTTAACCATCCAAAAGAGCTTACTGAAGAAAGTAAAGAGGCATTAAAAATGTTAGCAAATGCTGGTATTCCTTTAGGGAACCAATCGGTGTTGTTAAAAGGAATAAATGATTGTACTAACATAATGAAAGAGTTAGTTCACCAGCTGGTTAAAAACCGTGTAAGGCCGTATTATATATATCAATGTGATTTGTCTAATGGAATAGAACATTTTAGGACACCTGTTAGTAAAGGTATAGAAATCATAGAAGGCCTTAGGGGGCACACTTCTGGCTATGCAGTGCCTACTTTTGTCGTTGATGCACCAGGTGGGGGAGGAAAGATTCCCGTTATGCCTCAATATCTGATTAGTCAATCTCCAGAAAAAGTAGTGTTACGAAACTTTGAGGGAGTGATTTCTTCATATTCACAACCAACGAGCTATGAAGATAAATGTCAGTGTGAATATTGTGTTGATGAAGAAAAAGAAGGTGTTGAAGCTTTAATGTCAGGGCAAAGATTGCATTTAGAGCCAACTAATTTAAAGAGAGGTAAAAGGCGGGGTAACTAATGAAGCCTATCTTGCAAAGCATTGCTTCGAAAGAAATTTTTTCTTTATCTATTGTCGGGATGGGGAAAAATACAGGTAAAACAGTTGCACTAAACTATTTAATAGATGAATTTAAATGGTTAGAGGGATTGGCAATAACCTCTGTTGGGTTAGATGGGGAAGACATGGACCAAGTAACGTATACTGAAAAGCCAGCGGTATATTTTTACGAAGGTATGTTAGCTGCTACCGCTACAGAAACACTTAAAGAGTTTGATTGTCAATACGAAATCTTAGCTGGCACAGATATCTACAACCAGTTAGGGGAAGTTATGTTAATAAAAATAAAAAGTTATGGTACTGGTATAGTAGCGGGGCCTAAACAATCCCATCAATTAAAAAGAGTTTTAGGCAAGTTAAGAAAAGTAGGAGCAAAGAAAGTTTTTGTAGATGGGGCCATTAACCGAAAGGCTTCCGCCGCCCCAACCATAACTGACGGAACAGTTGTGGCTACAGGAGCAGCTGTAAGTAGAAACATCAATCGGCTAGTGCAAGAAACTGTTCATCAGGTAAACCTTTTAACATTGCCTAAATGGGAAGGGTCTATACCAGAGGGACATATACTAACTGTAATGATAGATGGAGAAAAAATAGTAAAAACACCATATGCATCAGCTATAGGAGCAAAGGATATAATCAGGTACTTTAGCTTAGAGGAAAGAAACTCAGTTTTTATACCAGGTGCAGTGACTTCTGATTTTATAAATCAGCTAACTTCATTTGTATCCAAAGGCTATAAAATAGATATTATAGCCAAAGATGGGACGAAAATCTTCTGCTCTCCTTTTGAGCTTAATACTTTTATTAAAAAAGGCGGGAAACCATTTGTACAAAAAAAGTGCAATTTAATAGGAGTATTTATAAACCCTATATCCCCAAAAGGCTATGAATTTTCTTCCTCAGACTTAGAAAAAAGGCTAGAAAAATTTTTGCATCTACCTGTAGTTGACCCGCTAAAATAAGGGGGTGAAAAGATGGAATTTTTCAGTGAGAGGGCATTTGAAGGCATTGGTTTTGAACAGGTTTGGTTTCAACTGGAGCCATATTCACCTTACGGTATTAGGTTTAAAAAAAAGGTAACCCCTTCAGTCAATAAAAAAAACCTCCAAAGGGAGTATAAGCTTGTAGAACAAGTAATGGAGGGCCAAAAAAAGGATGGCAAGGTGTTTTCTTATCTAGTTGATAATTTTTATAGACTGAAAGACATAACGGGGATAGTTAACAAAGCCCAACGGGAGATAACCTTACTTGATGAAGATTTTTTTAGATTGAAAAGTTGGTTGCTAACTGTAGATATACTAGAAGAAAATTTTAGAAAATTTTACTGGAAAAGACCAAAAAATTTAAGGCTAGAACCTTTAGTTTCGCTAACTAAAATTCTTTCTTTGGATAATGAAGGTCCAAGCTTTTATTTATCAGACTCATACAGCGCGGATCTAAAAGTACTTCGTGCTGAGATAAGAAAGCTTAATGCCAGTTTAAATAACTACTTTAATCAGAAAAAGAAGCAGCTTGAAGAAAAGTATGAGATAAAATTCAACTATAAGGACGCAGTAAGCATAAATAAGTTTGACATAGAGTTGGTGGAGAAGTTAGAAAAAGACCAGCAGTTGATGTATTACTCAGAGTCGTATTCAGAAGTAGAGTTTCGTATTCGTCCAGACGAAACCATTAGAAAATTGCAGAATCAGTTATTGAATGCTAAAGATCAACTAGATGACGAAGAACAAAAAGTAAGAAAAAAACTAACTAAAAAGGTTAACCTCTTTTCCACCTCTATTTTAGAAAATTGTAACAAGTTGGGGTATTTGGATTGGCTTTTGACAAAGGCTATATATGCTAAAAAAGTAGGAGGAACCTCTCCAAAATTGACAAGTGGTGAAGAGATAGAACTGGTAAATGGGAAAAACCCAGTTCTAGAGGTTCATCTATTGCAACAAAATAGAAAAATGACTCCAATTTCCTTAAAACTAAAAAAAGGGGTTACTGTTATAACCGGAGCTAATATGGGAGGGAAATCAGTTACCTTAAAGACTGTCGGTCTAATGGTAGCTATGGCTCAGTTTGGACTGCTTGTGCCTGCTGAAATGTTTAGCTTTTCACCTAAAAGGTTTATCTATTATTCTCAGTTAGATGGACAGTCTTTGGACGAAGGATTAAGTACCTTTGGAGCAGAAATAGCAGGTATCAAAAAAGTAATAGCCCATCGTAAGCGTAAAGGTTTATACTTAATAGATGAGCTGGCTCGAGGGACCAATCCTCATGAAGGTGGTGCGTTGGCTTTAGCTATTGCTAATTACTTAAATGAAGGAAATAGTACAGTTTTGTTGACCAGCCACTTTGAAGAGATAATAAAGGGTGAATTTAATCATCTTCGTATCATAGGGTTGGACAATTTAACTTCGAAAGACTTGAAGAGGTACTTGTTAGAACAAAAAAATGGTTTGCGGACAATCCACTCTGTAATGGACTATCGACTTAAACCTTTAAAAGAAACTGGGGTGCCTAAAGATGGTTTAAAGATAGCTGCTTTGCTAGGATTGCCAAAGGAGATAATTCACTCCGCAGAACATCTATTAGACAGTCACGAAGAGGAGGGTAAACATGCCAAAACAGATAATTAACGAAAGCTTAAATATAAATAAAGAGATGGTAGATAGAGCCAGGGAAGCGGCAAAGGTTATTGCAAAAGAAATTGGTGAATTTATAGAGCCAAGAACAACTGTAGCAGTTGAAAGAACAGTGGGAAGGTTATTGGGAATTGATGGGATTGACTCTGAACAAGTTCCATTAGTTAATGTGATCGTTGACCACCTAAAGGATAAAGGGCTTTTAGGATCTGGATTAATGTATTGGATAGTTAATGCCTGTGAGCATTATAATATGACTCCGCAACAAGTTGCCCAAGGAGTAGCTGATGGGGAAATTGATTTAAGTAAAACTCCCACGGTAGATCCTCAGAGGTTGAAAGATACAATGTATGATTATGCTAGGGAATCACTAGAAAGAGTGGATAAGTCTAGGAATAAACGTGGAGATATGATATGCAAATTAGGAGAAGGCCCATCACCACAGTTATATGTAATTGTAGCAACTGGGAACATTTATGAGGATGTTACTCAAGCAAAAACTGCAGCCAGAAATGGTGCTGACATTGTAGCGGTTATTAGAACTACAGGGCAATCGCTTTTGGACTATGTCCCCTATGGTGCAACTACTGAAGGCTTTGGGGGAACTTATGCAACCCAAGAAAACTTTAGAATTATGAGAGAGGCACTGGATGAAGCATCGGAGGAAGTGGGACGTTACATTCACTTAGTTAATTATTGTTCTGGGTTATGCATGCCAGAAATGGCAGCGATGGGAGCAGTTGAAAGACTAGATATGATGTTAAATGATGCACTGTATGGGATCTTGTTTAGAGATATAAACATGCAAAGAACCTTGATAGACCAAAACTTTTCTAGAATTATTAACGGGTATGCTAATATAGTAATCAATACAGGAGAAGACAATTACTTAACTACTGCTGACCCTTTTGAAGAAGCTCATACTGTTTTAGCTTCTCAGTTTATAAATGAAAGATTTGGCTTAGATGCAGGACTACTAGAGGAACAGCTGGGGTTAGGGCATGCTTTTGAGATGGATCCAAAGATGGAAAATGGAATGTTATATGAAATTGCACAGGCTCAGATGTCAAGGCAGATATTCCCCAATAGTCCTTTAAAATATATGCCTCCTACAAAACATATGACAGGAAATGTATTTAAAGGTCACTTACAAAATGGGTTATTTAACCTGACTTCTATAATGACAGGCCAAGGAATACAATTACTGGGTATGCTAACAGAAGCGATACACACTCCTTATATGCAAGATAGGTATTTAGCGTTAGAAAATGCTGAGTATGTTATGAACAATGCTAAAGACTTAGGAGCGGAAATTACCTTTAAAAAAGATGGTAAAATTCAAAAAAGAGCAAATCAAGTGTTAAAAAATGCAGTAACTCTTTTAGAAGATATTGCTGATATTGGTCTTTTCTCTGCTTTAGAAAGAGGGTACTTTGCTGATGTAAAACGACCGGTAAATGGAGGAAAAGGATTAGAAGGGGTTATTTTAAAGAATGAGAACTACTATAATCCTTTTAGTGATATTATGAAAAAAGTAAACTTTGAAAAAAGGCAACAAAAGGGAGGGGTGTAAACGATGAAAGTTGATTTAACTAAAGTAAAACCCTATGGAGACACATTAAATGATGGGGCTGTACAATTATCATTTACGCTCCCTATAGACAGTAGCGACGAAGCTAAAGAAGCGGCGATAACCTTAGCAAAAAAAATGGGTTTAGAACAACCTAGCGTTGTTCATATGCAGGGGCTTGGGCCACAGTTTACTTTCTTCATAGTTTATGGAAACTGTAAATATGATGTTGACACTACCAAAATTAAAGTAGCAAAAGTAGAACAACAAGCAATGGACTATTATGAGATAAATGATTATATAAAAGAGAATATAAAAAGAAAAATCACAGTGGTAGCTGCATGCACCGGTACCGATGCTCATACAGTTGGTATAGATGCAATAATGAATATGAAAGGGTACGATGGCAATTATGGGTTAGAAAGATACCCAGAAATTGACGCTATTAATATGGGCAGCCAAGTTCCTAATGAGGAGTTGGTTGCTAAAGCTATGGAATTAAATGCTGATGCCATACTAGTGTCTCAGGTTGTAACTCAAAAGGATATACACATCCCTAACCTTACTCATTTAGTAGAGCTTTTAGAAGCAGAAGGGCTTAGAGAAAAGGTCGTGTTAGTTGCTGGGGGGCCAAGAATCAACCATGAACTTGCATTAGAGCTAGGATATGATGCAGGTTTTGGACCAGGTACAACTCCCCAAGATGTAGCTACGTTTGTTATTAAAGAAATGACAAAAGGATTAAAGTAAATTTTAGCGTGAGCAGGTTTTTAAAACCTGCTCTTTTTAATTGAAAGAATCTTTTTTTGGTTGTCTTTTTCTATTATTAAAGGTAAAATAGGAAGGTATTAAAAGATTGTTTAAGTTTAAGAGATTTGAGTAAAAATAAAAAGGGTTCATTTTAAAAATATTAAAAACCCTTGAACCGTTGGCTAAAAGAAGGTAAAATAAACAGATAGATTTTTAAAAGAGTTTACATAAAAAGAAAAATTTATATAAATGGAGGGAAATTTATGACTAAGTATATCTTTGTTACAGGTGGGGTTGTGTCATCACTAGGCAAGGGTATTACCGCAGCTTCTTTAGGAAGACTGCTAAAAGCTAGAGGATTGAATGTAACTATTCAGAAGTTTGATCCATATATCAACTTAGACCCAGGAACAATGAGCCCTTATCAGCATGGTGAAGTTTTTGTTACTAATGACGGTGGAGAAACTGACCTTGACTTAGGGCACTATGAAAGATTTATCGATGAAAGCTTAAATAAAAATAATAATGTAACTACCGGTAAAATATATTGGTCTGTGTTAAATAAAGAAAGGCAAGGAAAATATCTAGGGAAAACTGTACAGGTTATACCTCACATAACAAATGAAATCAAATCAAGGATAAAAAGGGCTGGTGACCAAACAAATGCTGATGTTGTCATAACAGAGATAGGCGGTACAGTAGGCGATATAGAAAGTTTGCCGTTTATTGAAGCCATAAGGCAGATGAAAAATGACGTGGGCAGGGAAAGTGTTGCCTATATTCATGTGACTCTGATACCTTATCTGCCTAAATCTGGAGAGCTGAAAACTAAGCCTACTCAGCACAGCGCAAAAGAACTAAGGTCTATCGGAATACAGCCTGATATCATCGTCTGCCGGACTAGTAATAAGCTTAATGATGACATTAAAGATAAAATCGCTTTGTTTTGTGATATAGATAAAAAAGCGGTCATAGAAAATGGTGACGTTGACACCATATATGAAGTACCCCTTACTTTAGAGGAGCAAGGTTTTGGTGATCTTATAACTACTAAATTAAAATTGACAGAACGCTGTCAAATTCCTAACCTATCCAAATGGAAGAGCATGGTAGAGGATATAAAAGGATTGTCTAAAAAAGTAAAGATAGCTATAGTTGGCAAGTATGTTGAATTACCTGATGCTTATCTCAGTGTAGCAGAAGCATTAAGTCATGCTGGAATTTATCATGGTTATGAGGTAGATATTAAATGGGTACAAGCTGAGGATATCAACTCAGTTGATGATGCACAAAAACAGCTAGAAGATGTTCAAGGGGTGCTGATTCCAGGCGGGTTTGGTGACAGAGGTATAGAAGGAAAAATTAAAACAATAACTTATGCCCGACAAAATAACATCCCCCTTTTTGGTATATGTCTGGGTATGCAAGCTGTTGTCATCGAGTATGCAAGAAATGTATGTGGTCTTGAAGATGCCAACAGTGCAGAGTTTGGGGAAAATATACACCCAGTCATAGATTTAATGCCCGAGCAGATGGATATCGAAGAAAAGGGAGGAACCATGCGATTAGGGGTATATCCTTGTAAAATAAAAGAAAATACTAAAGCGGCTCAAGCATACAAAGAAGAAATCGTCTACGAAAGACATAGGCATAGGTATGAGTTCAATAATAGCTATAGGAACCTTATGCAAGAAAAAGGTCTTGTGTTTAGTGGATGTTCACCTAATGGAAGACTGATTGAGACTGTTGAACTACCAGAGCACAAGTGGTTTTTAGCAGCTCAGTTTCACCCAGAATTTAAAAGCCGGCCTAACAGGAGTCATCCATTATTTAAGGCTTTTGTAGGTGCCTGTGTCAAAGAAAAATAGCTTATAAAAATAAGCTCTGTTTGCAGGAATATTAAGAAGTTAATAGAATAATTATTTAAAAGATACAAAATGTTCTCCTACAAATGGGGGTGACCCAATTGGGTTTAGAAGAGATTAAAAAAACAGGAGAAGAATTTCTTACAAAGCTAGGAAAAGACTATTACTATGGTGGAACTGGCAAAAAAAGAAGAGGAGACTTTCAAGACTTATACGAAGAGTATAAGGAATTATTTACTTTAGAAACGGTAAAGACGGTGCAGAACCAAAGAAGAAAAGACTGCATAGAGGATGTTTACTTGTTATCCTTTTTAATTAAAGGTTACTTGGGTAAAAATCTTCACTCTATAACTAAAGAAATTTATGATACAGAGTTAACTGCTAATATGTTATATCAAGGAAAGGCTACATCGCTAAGGTTTGGACAAATGCTTCTATCTGTTGAAAAAGACAGAGAAAAGAGATTGCAATTAGATGAGCTTGTTACCCAGAAACAGGCCCAGTTTAACTATCTGCGGAGAAAAAGGATGCAAAAGCTAAAAGAATGTGCTAATGAGCTAGGGTATGAAAACTACTTAAATTTAATTGAAGATGTCGAGCAGGTTGATATCGAAGAACTAGTGAAAGCAGCTTCTAAATTTTTGGACAAAACAGAAGAAGTGTACTGTCAATCTTTAGATTTTTTGAAAAAGTACATAGGGAATGGCAAACATCCTATAAGGAAGTCAGATATAGCTTATATATTTAAGTCAAACAGCTTTGATTCTTTTTTCCCAGAATTAGAGTTGGTTCCTTGCATTGAAGATACATTTTTTTCCTTAGGAATCAATATTAACCAGCAAGATAATCTTAAAGTTGACTTTGAGAAAAATGAGCAAAAATCTCCCAACCCTTTTTGTTGTCCTATTAGAGTTCCTGAGGAGATTTACCTGGTTCTCAACCCTAAAGGTGGGATTGATGATTTCCAAAACTCACTACATGAGGCGGGGCAAAGTCAATTTCTTGCTCACGTAGATAAAGAACTGCCAATGGAATTTAGAAGAATAGGAGAAAAATCTATTAGGGAGAGTTATGGACTATTATTTCAATTTTTAACTTTAAATGAAAAATGGATTGACAAGTTTTTAAATTTCGAAGATGAAAAAAATAGTTATTTAAAATTTGCATGGTCCTACAAGTTGTATGTGCTTAGGAGGTATTGTGGGAAACTCATATATGAGGCTCAGCTATTTTCTCAAGAGTGCAATGATAAAAAACTAGAAGAATTATATCAAAACATTATGAGTGACGCAGTTAAGGTAGAAGTAAGTAAAAATAACTACCTATTAGATTTAGACTTAGGGTTTAACACCCCAGAGTACTTAAAAGCATGGGTACTGGAAAATTGTTTAAAAAGGTATCTTTGTGATAATTTTGGAGATGACTGGTTTAACAATAAAGAATCGGGAAAATTTTTACAGAATTTATGGCACAATGGAACAAAATATAACCATAAAAAGTTAATAAAAAAACTAGGCTATACTTATGAAGAACTTGCTGAAATTTTAATAGAACAGTTTACAGATATAATGCAAAGGTGATGGGTTTAATCCATCACCTTTTATTTATAAGCAGTAAAAACTTAGGAGAAGAAGGAATTTTATTCTAGTTGTAGAATAATCAAAACTGAGGGGGGATTAGCGTGGATAAAAAAACAATACTTATAACAGATGATCAATATGGAATTAGAAGGCTGTTAAAAGAAGTATTTGAATCTAGAGGAATAACTGTATTAGAAGCCTCAGATGGCTTGCAGGCCATAGAAAAGTTGCATAAGCATACGGTAGACTTAATGCTTTTGGATATGAAAATGCCTAACCTAGATGGTTTATCTACATTAAAAGTTCTAAAAGAGAAAGAAATAAAAGTAGATGTTATTTTTATGACCGCATATGGTGAAGATAGACTTACCACTGAAGCAAAAGAGTTAGGTTCTAACTCTCATATTTTCAAACCTTTTGATATAGAATATGTTTTAGAAGTAGTAGAAAAACATCTGTTTAATAAAAAATAGAAGGGTTTTGGGAATAATTCTAGAAATATATATATTCATGTGATTTTTTAGATAGGATTTGTTGGTTTAAGTCCTTGCATAAAAGGATAAAATAAATTAAAGATAAACTAGGAGGGAAAGTTAATGTCATTAGTAACATTAAGAGAGCTATTAAAAGATGCGCAGGAAAGAAATTATGCAGTAGGTGCTTTTAACACAAATAATATGGAAATAATACAGGCAATAATTGAAGCTGCTGAGGAGGAGCGTTCTCCTGTTATATTGCAAGCAAGTCAAGGTGGGCTAAAGTATGCCGGTTTGGAGTATATAGTGGCTATGGTGGAGGTTGCTGCAAAGAATGCCACCGTTCCTGTGGCACTACACTTGGATCATGGCACTTCTTTTGAGCAAATTGTTAAATGTGTAAGGGCTGGTTTTTCTTCTGTGATGTTTGACGGTTCAAAACATCCACTTGAGGACAACATCCAAAAAACTGCTAAGGTTATAGAAGTGGCTCAAGCTGCTGGACTGTCTGTAGAAGCGGAGCTTGGCAAAATCGGCGGTACAGAGGATGATATTACCGTATCTGAAGAAGATGCAATGATGACAAACCCTGAAGAAGCAAAGTATTTTGTGGAAAAAACTAATGTAGATGCTTTAGCGATAGCGATTGGGACAGCTCATGGCCCTTATAAAGGACAACCAAAGCTAGATTTTGATAGGTTAAAAACAATTAGATCCCTTGTATCTACACCATTAGTATTACACGGTGCTTCTGGTGTTGGAGAAGATAGCATTAGAAAAGCTATAGAATTAGGAATTACAAAAATAAACATTGATACTGATATACGTCAAGCTTTTACTCGCGGAGTGCAAGATGTAACTAATAATAAACCAGAAGAATTTGATCCAAGAAAAATTTTAGGTCCAGCTAAGGAAGAAATGAAGGAAATAGTAAAACAAAAAATGAGATTGTTTGGGTGCTCAAATAAAGCATAATAAAAAAAGGAGATAAAGCAAACTATGGATAGAGAATTAGCTTTAGAGTTTGTAAGAACAACAGAGGCTGCAGCGCTAGCCTCTGCTCCTTTTATGGGCAGAGGTGACAAAGAAGGGACAGATAACGCTGCAGTAGTAGCTATGAGAAATGCTTTCGATAATGTTGACATCAGTGGCACAGTTGTAATTGGTGAAGGGGAAATAGATGACGCTCCAATGTTATATATAGGTGAAAAAGTTGGAGGGGGTAAGGATCCGCAAGTAGATATAGCTGTAGATCCTGTAGAAGGAACCACAATTGTTTCAAAAGGGCAGCCAAATGGAATTGCTGTTTTGGCTGCTGCTTCAAAAGGTTCTTTTTTGCATGCACCGGATATGTATATGGATAAAATAGCTGTAGGACCTAAAGCTAAAGGAGTAATTGATTTAAATCTTTCAATTGAAGAAAACATAAGAAGGACATCTCAAGCTATAGGTAAAAACATTCAGGATATGACAATCGCTATTTTAGACAAACCCCGTCACAAAGAAAAGATAGCTAAAATCAGAAGCTTAGGATGTAGAATTAAAATTTTCCCAGATGGAGATGTTGCGATGGCCATAGCTACAGCAACAGAGGATAATACAGTAGACTTAATGACCGGTATAGGTGGGGCTCCTGAAGGGGTCATAGCAGCTGCAGCCTTAAAATGCATCGGTGGTGATTTTCAAGCTAGACTAAAACCTAGAGACAGAGATGAAGTAAAGCGTGCTGCTGATATGGGAATCAATGAAATAGATAAAAAACTAACTATTGACGAACTTGCAAAAGGTGATGATATTTTCTTTGCGGCTACAGGAATAACAGGTGGAGACTTTTTAGAAGGTGTTAGGTTTAAAGGTAATACTGCAAGTACTCATTCACTTGTTATGAGAGCTAAAACGGGAACAGTTAGATATATAAAGGCTATACATCGTTTAAAGTGATAAGGAGGCTAAATTGTGCAATTTTTTATCGATACTGCCGATATCCAACAAATAAAAAAGGCAAATGAAATAGGCATAGTGGATGGAGTTACTACTAATCCCAGTTTAATAGCTAAAGAAGGCAGAGACTTTCATCAGGTTATAAAAGAAATATCGGAAATTATTGATGGACCTATTAGTGCAGAGGTAATTTCGCTGGATTGGGAAGGTATGCTTAAAGAAGCAAGACAATTAACTAAACTAGCGCCAAATGTTGTTGTTAAAATCCCTATGACTGAAGATGGTCTTAAAGCAGTAAAAATATTAAGCAAAGAAAATATCAAAACAAATGTTACGTTAGTATTTTCAATAAATCAGGGAGTGTTGGCTGCTAAAGCAGGAGCTACTTATGTAAGTCCATTTGCAGGCAGATTAGATGATATCGGTCATAATGGCATGGATATAATAGGTGAGATGGTGGAGATTTTTGACAACTATATGTTTGATACAGAGGTAATTGCAGCTAGCATAAGACATCCACAACATGTTTTAGATGCTATGAAAGTGGGAAGTCATATAGCCACCATTCCTTACGAAGTTTTTCAAAAGATGTTTAACCATCCTTTAACTGACAAAGGAATTAAAGCTTTTATGAAAGATTGGGAGCAATTCCAGCAGAATTAAGACATACTATTAACCATTACAAGTGGAAAAAGATATACTAAATACTCTACTCTATGATATAATAATATTATATTAAAGAGCGAAAATAAGGAGTGTTTAAAATGGAACGGGAATTGGCCCTAGAGTTTGTTAGAGTTACAGAAGCAGCGGCCCTGGCATCTGCTAGGCTTATGGGACGAGGCAACAAAAACGAAGCTGATCAAGCGGCTGTTTCTGCTATGAGAGCAATGTTTGATACTGTTCAGATGGAAGGCAAGGTAATGATTGGAGAAGGGGAAAAAGATGAGGCCCCTATGTTGTATATAGGTGAAAAGTTAGGCGCAGGTAATGGGCCTAAACTGGATGTGGCTGTTGACCCAGTGGAAGGAACGAATCTTGTAGCTAAAGGGTTACCCAATGCTTTAGCTGTTCTAGCTATTGCACCAGAAGGTTGCTTGCTACATGCCCCCGAAGCCTACTATATGAACAAAATAGCTACGGGACCAATAGGTAGGGATGTTATAAGCATAGAATTATCAGCTACAGAAAACTTAAACCGACTAGCTGATGCTATGCAAAAGGATGTTTCCGATTTAGTTGCAGTGATTTTGGATAGGCCTAGGCATAAAAATCTTATTCAAGAGGTAAGAGAGGCAGGGGCTAGAGTGAAGTTAATCACTGATGGTGATGTAGCTGCAGCTGTAGCAGCAGCTCAACCAAACTCTAGTGTGGACATAGCTATGGGTATTGGAGGAGCTCCTGAAGGTGTTTTAGCTGCTGCCGCTTTAAAGTGTTTAGGAGGTAAAATGGAGGGGAGATTGTTACCAATCGATCCATCTAAGTTTAAAAGTAAAGAAGAAATTAACTGGGATGCTCATAAAGGAGAGCCAATTCTTACCATGGATGATTTGGCTAAAGGTGATGATGTCATCTTTGCGGCAACGGGTATCACTGATGGTGGGATGCTGCGGGGAGTAAGATTTACTAAAGAAATAGCCCAAACTCAGTCTGTGGTTATGCGGTCTCAAACTGGAACAGTTAGAACTGTGGATGCAAACCATAGATTAGATAAAAAGCCAGAAGTTTTTCAAAAACTTGTAGGTTACAAAAAATAAAAAACTTTATTTATAGGTTTGTTAAAAAGTTGGAATAATAAAAAATGCTGCCGGTAGAAGCCGACAGCTTTTTTTAAAGTGTTTTTTAACGGGAAGATGATATACTATCCGTTAGGAAACAATAACCGTAAAGGTGGGATTAGAATTGATGTGGATAACTTTTGCTATAAGCGCTGCTGTAATAATAGTAGCAGGCATGCAACTCTCTAAAAATGCAGATATAATTGCCTTTAAAACTGGATTGTCAGGGGCTTTAGTGGGAGCATTATTGCTACCTATAGTTACATCGCTACCTGAAATAGTCACCAGTATACAATCAGCCCTAATAGATAATCCTGATATTGCATTAGGAAATGTTTTTGGTAGTAATATGTTTAATATATTAATAATTGCCGTGGTAGATATAGCTCAGGGAGGAGGTCCTGTGCTGCTACATGTAAAGCTAGGACATATCCTTACAGCAGGAATTGGTATGTTGCTGTCATCTTTAGCTGCCATCTTTATTTTGGTTCAGCTAGACATAGGCATTTTTGGTGTAGGTCTTGATACTATAATCATAGTTGTTATTTACTTAATAGGACTTAGGCTGCTAATCAGATATGATAAAAAGGACTCTGAAAGTAAATTAGATGAAGTCGAGGAAGAGCATAAGTATAAAAAGGAAAGCTTAAAAAAGTCTATTTTTATCTTTATTGTAGCAGGTATTTTTATAGTTGTTTCTGGGCGCTTTTTAGCATTGTCTGGAGATGAAATTGCTACAGCAACTGGCTTAGGAGGCTCTTTTGTAGGTTCCTTTCTGATTGCTATAACCACCTCATTACCTGAACTGGTAGCTACTTTCGCTGCTGCAAGATTAGGTGCATTTGATATGGCGATAGGCAATATTTTAGGAGCGAATATAATGAATGTCGTAATAATATTTTTTGCTGACTTGTTCTATTTTGGAGAGCCGGTGTTAGCTAATGTTTCTACTGATAACGCCATTGCTGCTCTTTTTGGCATATCATTAACTAGCATAGCTATTATTGGGCTAATATATAGGAGTAAAAAAAGTGTCTTAACTTTGGGACTTGATAGTTGGGCAATAATTATAGGTTATGTTATGGCGGCCTTTATATTATTTAATCTGGGAGTGGCTGTCTAAATTGGAGAATGAATATTATAGAATATAAAGGATATAATAACCAAGGTTTCCACAATATTTAAATTGAGGTGATTAAAAATGGGAAAACTCAGTGCTATGCTTCTTGTATCAATTTTAGTATTTAGTTTAGGGATTACAGAAGCAACAGGCCTGGGCTCCATGGATTTTCTTAATCCAGATAGGGAAACTTGGGAAGAGAAAAAAGAAAACATTAATAAAAGATTAGAAAAACACCTAGAAGAAAAGGAAGAAAAAGAAGAAATAATAGAATATCAGGTTAAAAGCGGCGATTCAATAAGCTCCATTGCAAGGGAAAACGGAATAAAACCTGCTACTATTTTACACAACAACAAAATAGAAAATAAGCATTTAATTAAGCCAGGTCAAAAGTTGATTTTTCCAACAGTAGATGGTTTTATTTACACTGTTGATGACTGCGTTGAATTGGAAGAGATAGCTGAAAGCTATAATATTGATAAAGATTCAATTGTTAAAGTCAATATTTTAGAATCTGAAAAATTAGAAGTGGGAACTAAATTAATTTTACCAGATGTAACTCCTTCCTATACTCAGCTAGCTAGCAGAGGTGGTGAAAGAGCAACGCTAACTTGGCCAGTAACAGGGGCGATTACCTCTTCTTATGGCTACCGGATGCATCCAATACGAAATGTCAAAAGTTTTCATAGAGGTATTGATATTGGGGCTAAAAGAGGAACGCCGATACTTGCTGCTGCGTCAGGTGAAGTTGTGTATAGTGGTTATCGTAGTAGCTATGGTAATACGGTTATTCTAAAACATGGCGAAAGTTTTACATTATATGCGCATGCTCATAAGCTAAAAGTAGAAGAAGGACAGTGGGTTGAGAAAGGGGAGGTTATTGCTACAGTTGGAGCTACAGGTATGGCCACAGGGCCCCACTTACACTTTGAGGTTAGAATCGACGAAAATAGCGCCGACAGAACAGTAGATCCTAAAAACTTCCTACCGTAAGATACTTAGATTTTTCTTGACTACCTCTTTTAAATTTGATACAATTCAAGTATTGTCTAGAACATCATGTTGAAAAGAGGTGAAAAGAGTGAAAGCAGCTATTCATCCAGAATATAAAAAAACAACTATAGTTTGTGCGTGCGGTGCGGAGATTCCTACAAAATCAACACAACAAGGTTTAAAAGTAGAAATCTGCTCGAAATGTCATCCTTTCTATACTGGGAAACAGAAACTTGTAGATTCCGGTGGTAGAGTAGATAGATTCCGTCGTAAATACGGCATGAAATAAACAGAGCCCAAAAGGGGCTCTGTTTTTATGTATTGAGTTCTATATTAAGTTATGATAACCTAGTAATGATATTATACTTTTTTATAAGTGAGGGGAGAGGCTTTGCACTACATTAAAAATATGGGTTGGATTGAAGTAATTACAGGTAGTATGTTTTCGGGAAAAAGCGAAGAGCTCATTAGAAGGATAAAAAGAGCTAGATATGGGAAAAAGAAAATTGAAGTCTTTAAACCTAGGATAGATGCTAGGTATTGTAGAGAAAGTGTAGTTTCCCATAACGGTGATAAAATTACGGCTACTAATATTGAAAATGCATCGGAAATTAAAGATTTTATTTCGCAACAAGTGCAAGTAGTTGCTATTGATGAAATTCAGTTTTTTGATAAAGAAATAGTAAATATATGCAAAGATTTAGCTGACAGTGGTAAGAGAGTTATTGTGGCAGGGCTAGATATGGACTTTAGAGGTAAGCCTTTTGGATATACCAATTTACTAATGTCTATGGCTGAGTATGTAGATAAACTACAGGCTATTTGTGTTGTATGTGGAAATCCTGCTAGTAGAACACAGCGATTAATTGAGGGAAAGCCTGCTACCCATAGCGATCCAACTATTTTACTAGGAGCTAAAGAATCTTACGAGGCACGATGTAGAAAATGTCATGAAGTACCAAAGGAGCGGTAATAATGAGCGAAAAGCATAATTTTGCTGTGGGTGGTCAAGCGTTGATGGAGGGTGTGCTGTTTAGAGGAGCTGAAAAAACTGCTATGGCAGTGAGAAAGCCGGATGGAGATATCTGTGTAAAAAGCTATGTTCAAAGACCTCTAACCAAGAGCCACAAACTGCTTTCGCTGCCCATAATTAGAGGTGCTGTTACACTATTTGACGCACTAAAAACAGGCATGAAAATGTTGGCCCTTTCAGCTGATATCAGCGAGGGTGAAGAGGAAAAAACTATATCCAAAAAGGAACTGGGTTTAACTATGGTTGCTGCGATGTTTTTTTCAATCCTCTTATTTTTTGTTTTGCCCACCTTACTTTCTGGCCTTGTGATAGACGGAGAGCAAAGTAATATATATTATAATTTAATAGAAGGATTATTTAGAATGATAATTTTCTTAGGGTATGTTTTGGTAATTTCAAGATTAAAAGAGATACACAGATTTTTCCAATATCATGGTGCAGAGCATATGGTGATACACTGTTATGAAAAAGAAAAAGAGTTAACGGTGGATAACGCTAAAGAAATGACTACGCTTCACCCTAGGTGTGGGACAGCTTTTATGCTACTGGTAATGGTAGTGAGTATCTTGTTTTTTTCATTATTTCCTTGGGGGAATATATTAAGCAGAGTTGTTATTAGAGTTTTAGCTGTACCCTTTTTAGCGGGATTAGCTTATGAGATTAACAGACTGGCTTATAAAACATCGATATTTAAACCCTTGCTACTTCCTGGCTTATGGCTTCAATTGTTAACTACTAAAAGGCCTGACGATGGTCAGCTAGAAGTGGCTCTTACATCATTTAAGGCAGTTTTGCTTGATGATGAAGTTGAGTCTGAGCAAATATAGATAATTAAACTACACATAAAATGAGGTGTATATAGTGTTAGAAAAATTACAGGCATTAGAAGAGCGCTTTTTAGAAATAGAAAAAAGCATTTCTGACCCAGAACTGGTAACAAAAGATCAGAAAAAATGGAAAGAATTAACTAAAGAGCATTCTGATCTACAAGGAACCATCGAAAAATATAAAGAATATAAAAAAGTTTGCCAATCCTATGAAGAGGCTCAGGAAATTATTTCTTCTCAGACAGATGATGATCTTGTTGAACTAGCTAAAGAAGAAATAAATGAGTTGGAGAATGATAAACTAAAGTTAGAAGAAGAGTTAAAAGTATTACTACTTCCAAAGGACCCTAATGATTCTAAAAACGTTATTGTTGAAATTAGAGGAAGTGCTGGCGGAGATGAAGCTGCTTTATTTGCAAACGATATTTTTAAAATGTACTGTCGTTATGCGGAGAGCAAAGGTTGGAAAACTGAAGTGTTAAACTCTCATTATAATGATATAGGTGGAATAAAGGAGATAACCTTTGTAATAGAAGGAGAAGGGGCGTATAGTCGTTTAAAGTACGAAAGTGGAGTGCATAGAGTGCAAAGAATCCCATCCACTGAATCCGGTGGCAGGATACACACGTCTACTATAACAGTAGCTGTACTACCAGAAGTGGAAGATGTAGATGTAGAAATTAATGCAAATGACCTTAGAGTGGATAGGTTTTGTTCTTCGGGGCCAGGTGGTCAAAGTGTTAATACCACACAGTCGGCAGTAAGGATAACTCATTTACCTACGGGGATCACTGTTTCTTGTCAAGATGAAAAGTCACAGCATAAAAATAAAGATAAAGCGATGCGCGTTTTACGAGCTAGGTTAGTTGAAAAATACGAAGAAGAACAAGCTAGCGAACTGGCCGATGAAAGAAAAAGTCAAGTCGGTACAGGAGACCGTAGTGAACGCATTCGCACCTATAACTTTCCACAAAGCAGGGTGACAGATCATCGAATTGGACTTACCCTACACAAGTTAGACGGCATATTAGCTGGAGAGTTAGATCAAATTGTTGAAGAACTGATTACTGCAGACCAACTAGAAAAAATGAAAAAGGTGGAATAAATGAAGGAGATTACTATTAAAGAAGCCCTAGTAAGGGCTTCAGCTTTGTTAAAAGAAAGCTCCATAGAGAATCCCTTTTTTGAAAGCCAATTACTTCTTAAACATGTATTAGAATGTAGACTAACTGACTTGATAGCTAAAGATAATAACTTTTTAACTAAAGATCAGTTGCTTCAATTTAAAGCAATGATTGATAAAAGGGCAAAACATTATCCTGTAGCTTATATTATTGGTTATAAAGAATTTATGGGTATTAAATTTAAAGTTACAAAAGATGTCTTAATTCCACGCCCAGATACAGAAGTCCTCATTGAATGGGCACTATCCAAACTTGAGTTAACTAATGGAATTAAAACCGTTGTAGACGTGGGAGCTGGGTCAGGGGCTATAGGACTGACAATAGCTAAATTGTGCGCCGATGTTAGAGTTCACGCCACAGAAATTTCTGAGAAGTCATTAAAAATTGCCCAAAACAACGCTGTAGATATAGGGGTAAAAAACAAAGTAACATTTTATAACGGAAGTTTACTAGAACCAATTATTAACAGAGAGATAAAAGCAGATATGATATTATCTAATTTGCCATATATACCTGAAGATGAATATGAATCACTTGGAAAAACTGTAAAAGAGTATGAACCTAAAAGTGCTCTAGTAGGTGGTGAAACGGGACTAGAAATTTACTCACAACTTTTATCTCAAGTTGGTAAAGTTTTAAGGTCAGAGGGAGTAATAGCTTTTGAGATTGGATATAACCAACAAAAAGCATCCCTAGAATTGTTGAAAGAGTGGGGGTTTAAAAACTCAGAAGTTCTTTATGATTTAGGTGGTCATCCTAGAGTTGTAGTTGGACAAAAAAAGTAAAAAGCTGTTGAGCAAAAGGCTCAACAGCTTTTTGCTTTTTTAATTAATTTTTGGGATATAGATTAAGGATAGAAAAAAGTGGCAATAATTATCAGTGAAGTGAGGTATAAAATTGAGGGGGCAAAAACAATGTATAGCAACAAAAAAGTCACATTAAGTGGAGTAGACACATATAACTTGCCAGTGTTAAGTGCAAAAAAAATGGATGCGTTATTTAGAGAACTGGCAAGTGGCAATGAAGCCGTCAGAGATGAGCTGGTAAGGGGCAATCTACGATTGGTTCTCAGTGTATTAAAACAGTTTAAAAACAGAGGAGAAAATTTAGATGACTTATTTCAAATTGGGTGCGTGGGACTTGTAAAGGCAATCGATAATTTTGACCCTAAGCTAGGGGTGAAATTTTCAACATATGCTGTACCGATGGTAATGGGAGAAATAAGAAGATACCTTCGGGATAATAACGCAATAAGAGTAAGTAGGTCTGTAAGGAAAATTGCCCATAAAGCACTCCAAAAAAAAGAACAGATGGCAAAAGAGTTAGAAAGAGAACCGACTATTAATGAGCTGTCCGATGCTTTAAAATTGCCATCGGAAGAAATAATTTTTGCTTTAGACGCCAATTATGAGCCTATATCATTAAGTGAGCCTGTCTACAATGATAGTTCTGACCCTGTTTCTATTGAAGAGCAGATAAGGGACGAAGAATGTGATAACACATGGCTGAAAAAAATATTACTAAGCGAAGCTTTAGAAAAGTTGTCACTTAGGGAGAAAGAAATCTTAATTAAGCGCTTTTTTGTTGGCAAGACTCAGGTAGAGGTAGCAAACCAAATAGGGATATCTCAAGCTCAGGTTTCTAGATTGGAAAAAGCTGCATTGGATTTTATTAAAGAATATATAGGATAGGGGACAAGAGTTATGGGTAAATTTGTTAGAGTTTTAACACTTACATTGGCAGTAGTACTAATTATTGTATCTAACTCTTATGGATATAATATAAAAAATGATGAAGTTATACGGCTGCATGTATTGGCGAATAGTAACTCTGCAGAGGACCAGTTTATAAAATATCAGGTTAGAGATGAAATAATAAAAAACTTTAGCTCTGAACTTGCTAATATAAATTGTCCTAAACAGCTAGAAGCATTTATTGAAAAAAACATAAAACAAATTACAAAAAAAGCAGATAATATTCTTAAAAAAAATGGTTTTAGCTATTCTGCTGAAGTCAGCACAGGAAAATTTAATTTTCCTTCTAGGATGTATCTTGACGAGGTTTACCCTGCAGGGGATTACCAAGCAGTAAAAGTTGAGTTAGGAGAAGGTGCTGGAGATAATTGGTGGTGTGTTATGTTTCCTCCGCTTTGTTTTGTAGGAGAAGCCAATTCTCCTCAAAATGAGGCGGAAAAAAAACAGACAACTTTAAAAGATAAAGACGAAAATAATGAAATTGAATATAGCATAAAAATTATAGATATTTTTAAGTCTTTATTGGGAAAGATTACTAATATTTCTTCTTAAACCTTTGACATAATATCGAAAAATAGTTATAATAAAACATAGTAAGACACTATGTTTTATTTTTTTTAGGATATTACCCGACTAAATCACTATGTTTTAAGGAGATGAAAAATTTGAGGTTATCTACTAAAGGGGAGTATGGAGTGCGAGCTATGGCGGTTTTGGCTTATGAATTCAAAAATGGTGCAACACCTCTTAGGGTAATAGCTGAAAGGGAGCACCTTTCGGAACTATACTTAGAACAGATATTTAGAGAGCTAAAGAAAGATGGTTTAGTAAATAGTGTACGAGGTCCGAAAGGTGGGTATATACTTTCAAAGTCTCCAGAGAATATTACTGTTGGAGATGTTGTAAGAGTGTTAGAAGGGCCTTTGGCTCCCGTAGAATGTGTGTCTGAAGAAGAAACTAAAGAGTTATGTTCTAAGGAATCTTGTTGTTTAACAAAGTTTGTATGGGCAAAGTTAAGGGATAGCATGTCAAAAGTGTTAGATGAAATAACTTTTGCTGATATAATCAAGGATTTAAGCAAGGTAGAGCTTGAAGTTGAATGACAACCTTCTGTTACTAACATAATAAAGTTATAAATATTTTTAATATAATTTTAAAAGGAGTGTTGAACAGTGAAAAGAGTTTACTTAGATCACGCTGCAACAACCCCGTTACACCCATCAATTTTAGATGTTATGTTGCCATTTTATAAAGAGTTATTTGGCAACCCTTCATCAGTACACAGTTTTGGAAGAGAAGTTAAAAAGCACGTTGATAAAGCCAGGAAACAGGTGGCTGAGTCAATTAACGCTGATCTTGATGAAGAAATTATTTTTACGTCTGGGGGAACTGAGGCAGATAACTTAGCAATTCTAGGAGTAGCTGCTGCGTTAAAAGAAAAAGGTAATCATATAATCACCTCTAGCGTTGAACACCATGCCTCCCTTGACACATGCGATGCCTTGGCTAAAGAAGGGTATAGAGTGACCCGCTTATCAGTAGATGAGCATGGCGTAATAGACTTAGAAGAATTAAAATCTGCAATAAGTAAAGATACTATACTGATAACCCTAATGCATGCAAATAACGAAGTAGGGACTGTCCAACCTATAGAAAAGGTATCTAAGATAGCTAAGGAACATGATATATATCTTCACACTGATGCAGTTCAATCCTTTGGGCAAATACCGGTGGATGTTAATCAATTAGGGGTAGACCTGCTAACTATTTCAGGACATAAGATCTATGGGCCAAAAGGTATTGGAGCTTTATATGTAAGAAAAGGAACTAAGTTGAAAAATCTGGCCCATGGAGGCGGACAAGAAAATAAAATAAGACCTGGCACTGAAAATGTAGCTGGGATAGTAGGTTTGGGTAAAGCTGCCGAGATGGCTTCCAACTCAGTAGATGAAATGCAGGAAGTTGAAAAGAAGAGAGATAGACTTATCGAAGGGTTATTAAAAATGGATGATGTAAAGTTAAATGGTCACCCAGAGAAGAGGCTACCTACCAATGTAAATGTGTCAATTGAGTATATTGAAGGCGAAGCTTTAATATTAAGCTTGGATATGGAAGGGATAGCAGCTTCTAGTGGATCTGCCTGTACTTCCGGGTCGTTAGATCCTTCTCATGTTCTTATGCATATGGGGTTGAGTCATCAAACGGCCCATGGATCGCTACGCTTAACACTAGGAAAAGGAACCACCGACGAAGATATTGATTATGTTTTGGATAGGGTTCCTAAGATTGTTGAAAGGTTAAGAAATATGTCACCGCTGTATGGAAAACAAATTAAAAAGGGGAGTGGATGTCCATGTACACAGAAAAAGTAATGGATCATTTTCAAAATCCAAGGAATGTAGGGGAAATAGAAGATGCTGACGGTGTAGGTGAAGTAGGAAATGTTAAATGTGGAGATATCATGAGAATATATTTAAAAGTTGAAGATAATGTTATTAAAGATATAAAATTCCGCACCTTTGGATGTGGCGCCGCTATCGCTACCAGTAGTGTGATTACTGAAATGGCGGTAGACAAAACTATCGACGAGGCTTTAGAATTAACAAACAAGCAAGTTGCTGAAGAATTAGGTGGGCTGCCACCAGTTAAGATGCATTGCTCAAACTTAGCGGCCGATGCGCTAAAGACAGCAATAGAAGACTACAAAAAAAATAATAAATAAGAACATTTTAAAAATGACGTCAATCACTTTTTGATTGACGTTATTTTTATTTGACAGGTAATATAGTAACCATATATACATGGTAGAGAATACCATATAAGGAAATTTTATATAGATATTAACAGGAGCTTATAAAAAATTGTCGAAGAATATATACGGATAAAAAACAAAAAGGATGTGAATTAGTTGAAAAAACTTCTGACAGTGGGAATCATAGTTGGATTTATAAGTGCTATTTTAACAAAGCTAGGCAACCCAGTTAACATGGGGTTTTGCATTGCTTGCTTTTTAAGGGATATTGCAGGGGGATTAAATATGCATCAGGCTGGTGTTGTGCAATACTTACGGCCTGAGATAGCAGGATTAGTATTAGGAGCTTTTATGATATCCCTTACGAAAAATGAGTTTAAGGTTGAATCCGGTTCTTCACCTTTACTAAGATTTTTTATAGCTATATTTATGATGGTAGGTGCAATGGTATTTTTAGGGTGTCCGCTAAGAATGGTATTAAGGATAGCGGGAGGAGACTTAAATGCCATTATTGGTTTGTTTGGTTTTATTTTTGGTATATACCTTGGGTTGAAAGCTTTAAAAGGAGGATTTTCATTAGGGAAAGCTACCAAGCAGCAAAATAAAACTAGTGGATACGTAATGCCGGCTTTTTTTGTTATGTTGCTAATATTTGTTGTTATAAAACCTGGATTTATAAACTTTAGTACAGAAGGTCCTGGTTCCGCTACGGCGCCTATTATAATAGCTTTAGGTGTAGGTATTTTAGTTGGGATGTTAGCACAGCGTTCAAGGCTTTGTATGGCAGGAGGAATTAGAGATGTAATTATGATTAAAGATTTTCATATGGTGTCAGGGTTTTTAGGAATTTTAATTGCGGCTTTTATAACCAACTTAGCCTTAGGAAACTTTAGTTTAGGATTCGCTGAACAAAATGTAGCACATACAGAACATATTTGGAATTTTTTAGGACTCACTCTAGTTGGCTTTTGTGCTATATTACTTGGTGGTTGTCCTTTGAGACAGTTAATATTAACGGGACAGGGCAACCTAGATGCTGCTTTTACAGTTTTAGGTATGATTGTAGGCGGGGCTGTTGTTCATAACTTTGAAACAGCGGCTAGTCCGGCAGGAGTTCCTATAAATGGGAAAATAGCATTGGTGATTAGTTTCCTTATATTAGCTGTTATAGTAGCTGCTCATAGTAAAAAAATTATGGTTAGGAGGAATAAGGATGTATCAATTGGACGTTAGAGGCTTAGATTGTCCACAACCACTTTTGGAGTTTAAAACTCAATATGAAACAGGTCAGGATTTTATAGCTATAGTAGATTCGCAAGTTGCAAAAGAAAATATACTTAGGTTCTGTAAAAATAATAAAATTAAGTATACAATAGAAGAGGAAGGAGAAGACATAATAATAAAGGTGGAATGCTAAGTGAAGAAAAAGCTCTTAATTACTTTTCCAACTACTTATGACAGTATAAAGGCTGAGGAAGTGCTTAAACAACATGATGTCTCTCTGAGAGTTAGGCCGGTGCCTAGAGAGATTAGTTCTGACTGTGGTCTCGCCATACAGTGTGAGCTAGACATCGAAGAGCAAGCCTTAAGATTTCTTAAAGAAAATGAGGTGGAAGTAGAAGGTATTCATTATATTTGATTGTTTTTTGAGGAAGTTGCTTAAACTATAGTTAAAGCACTTCCTTTTTACTTTGTAATTTTGTAACAAAAAGTTTACTTTATAGAGTTATAGATTTATTGACTACAGTTTAAAATGTGATAGTATGGATTATGGTATGAAAATCGAGTATGAATGGAGGCATAATGCCATGGAGACTTTCTTTGGAGCTATTGGCGGATTAGGGCTATTTGTTTTGGGGATGCAGCTAATGAGTGAAGGGTTACAACGGTCTGCAGGTAACAAATTGCGAAGAATATTGGAAGTGATGACAAGCAATAGATTTATTGCAACATTTACAGGTGCGTTATTAACAGTACTTGTACAAAGTAGCAGCACTACAACTGTAATGGTTGTAGGATTTGTTAATGCGGGACTTATGAACTTGACTCAAGCTGTTGGCACTATATTTGGTGCTAATGTAGGGACAACTGTAACTGCCCAACTAATATCTTTTCAAGCAATTGATGCCTTTGCCTTACCTATGATTGCTGTCGGTGTAGTGATGCACTACTTTGTCAAAAAAAGAATTTACCGTCACCTAGGCAAAGGTCTACTAGGTTTTGGAATTCTTCTTTTAGGTATGACTATCATGTCAGACTCTTTAAGAGTGTTAGAAAATTATCCTCCATTTTTAGATATGCTAAAAACGTTTGGTCAAAACCCACTGTTAGGCATGTTTGTTGGTGCGTTATTTACAATTGCAGTACAAAGTAGTAGTGCATCAACGGCAGTTATTATATCTATGACTCAAGCTGGAGTTTTAGAATTAGATAGTGCCTTAGCTTTGATTTTAGGTACTAATATAGGCACTTGCGTAACAGCAATGCTAGCGGCAATAGGGGCAAACTTAACTGCCAGAAGAGCCGCAGTATCCCATGTAATTTTTAATTTAATTGGGGCATTGATTTTCTTACTGATTTTACCATGGTTTACTGTTTTTATAGAATCAAATTGGGATACCGTGGCTAGGCAAACAGCGATGGCCCATACTATTTTTAATATTGCTAACACAATACTGTTTTTACCTTTTGTTAGCTGGTTTGTAATGTTGATTACCAGACTTGTTCCAGGAGAAGAATTAATCATTGAAAGAGGAATTAAATATATTGACAGAAGATTATTTAAAACCCCTTCACTAGCGTTAGGTGCTGGAGAGAAGGAAGTTGCCCGGATGGGAGAAATAGCCGGTACAATGTTAGAGGACTCCCTAAATATTTTATTTAAAAACCAGAAGGATTATTTAAAGGATGTTCAGCAAAGAGAGGAAGTTGTTGATGAATTGGAGCAGGAGATAGCTATATATCTTTCTGAGCTGTCCAACAAAGGACTTTCTGGAGTGGATGCTAAACGTTTAACTATGCTATTACATGCAATTAATGACATTGAAAGAATAGGTGACCATTCTGAAAATGTAGCGGACTTATGTATTCACAAAATAGAAGATGATTTGCCTTTTTCAGATCAAGCTAGAGAAGAAATTCAGAGTATGTTTGAGCAAGTGTCCGCAATTACCGATAAAGCTATGAGGGCATTTAAGGAAAATGATCACCAGTTAGCTAGAGAGGTTATTAAAGATGATGACTATATAGACGATTTAGAAAAGGAATTAAGGGATAGGCATATTCAAAGGATTAACAAAGGCAAGTGCTATCCTATGTCTGGGGTGGTTTATCTGGATATTTTAAGTAATATGGAGAGAATTGGGGATCATGCCACAAACATAGCTCAGGTAGTTCTAGGTGAGTTCTAGTTTAATAAGATTTTAAGGGTGCGCAGTTTTGCTGTACACCCTATTTTTTATATAATAAATGTGTTAAATTAAATAGTTAGGTATAAAATAACTATAATATAGAGTCACTTGTGCAATTTGTTTGACTTTATAAGTTGTGTAAACTATAATTTTTATAAGATTTAGTATAGGAGGTTATGACATGGGAATTTCACAAAGGGCGTATAGTCTATTAGAAAGTAGCGGCTATAAAATAACTAACCAAAGACAAACCATACTTGAAATAATATTAAAAAATAGGCAACAGCATATGAGCGCTGAGGAAATACATGAAAAAGCAAATAAGATAAACCCCGATATAGGACTAGCAACTGTTTACAGGGCCTTAGAGTTGTTTGAAGAACTAAAAATACTACATAAATTGAATTTTGGTGATGGGCGCAGTAGGTATGAGCTTTGGGAAGAAGAACATCATCATCATCATTTGATTTGCACATCATGTGATGGGGTCTATGAAGTTGCGGAAGATTTGTTAGAAGTTTTGGAGGATAGAATAGAACATAAATATAAATTTAATATTTCAGGCCATCAGCTAAAGTTTTATGGAATATGTCATCAGTGTCAGGAGGATTGTAGCAATGAATGTTAAGAGGATTTTTAGCTTTATAATATTGCTTGCTGTTCTAATATCTTTTCCTGTTTTTGCATTAGGATTTGATGGAGAAGAAGGTGTGCCCCAAGATGATATCCCCCCCTTTGACGATGAAGGTGTAGATGTGGAATTAGTAAGAGGAGAGATTTTGTATGCAAGCGACCCTGTAGAAGGTGAAGAGTACTGGGAGCAGGGGACTCAACAGTTGAGGGTAAAAATTACTCAAGGTGAATTTGAAGGACAGGAATTTGAACTTGAGCACATGCTTTTTGGAATCAACACCCTTGAGTTATCTGCTGGAGATAGGGTGATGGTCTATATTGAAACAGCAGATGGCGAAATTACTACAATAGGTGTTGATGAAATTATTAGAGATCATATTGTTTATATACTGATTGCTATTTTTGTTATCGCTCTATTAGCTATCGGTGGATTTAAAGGAATAAAAGCTCTAATTACATTAGTTTTAATGGGCCTTACAGTTATTTATATTATTTTACCTTTGATGATGGAAGGGTATAACCCTTTGTTGTTGACGGTTGCTTTTTCAGTTTTGGTATCTATTTTTACGTTGTTAATTATTGGTGGAGCCAACTCAAAAAGCTTTGCAGCAATTTTGGGTACTGCAGTAGGACTGTTATTATCTGGAATTTTAGCTTGGGTGTTTGCTAATGCGGCAAATTTGACAGGATACGTTTCTGAAGAAGCTCAGATGTTACAGTTTATCGAGGAAGGTGTGGATTTTGATGTAAGGGGAATTTTACTAGCGGGAATTATTATAGGAGCTTTAGGAGCTATTTTAGACGTAACTATGTCCATTGCTTCAGCAATTGAAGAAATTAAAATTGCTAATCCAAAGCTAAAGGCAGGGGAACTTTTTGCTGCTGGAATGAACGTGGGACGGGATATAATGGGCACTATGGTAAACACGTTAATCCTTGCTTACACGGGAAGTGCCTTGCCACTATTGTTGTTGTTTAAAGCTTATGAACAGCCCTTTGGAGCTATTATTAACTCTGATTTAATAGCAACAGAAATTGTAAGAGCATTGGTGGGAAGTTTAGGGCTAATTGTGGCTATACCTATTACTGCTTCTATAGCCGCGTTAATTCATCATAATAAAGGAGTAAGGAGTAAAAAGATTTAATGACTTATAATACTAATACAAAAATTCTAAAAAATAATAATCGCGACATAGGTTTTGCTGCTCAATCTCTCAAAGACGGCAAGACAGTGGTTTTCCCCACAGAAACGGTTTATGGATTGGGGGCACATGCTTTAGACACAAATGCTGTCGAAAAAATATTTAAAGCTAAAGGACGTCCTGCTGATAACCCTTTAATAATACATGTCCCTTGTATTAACTGGTTACGAAAACTAGCAGTTAATATACCTAAATGTGCTGATAAATTAGGTCATAATTTTTGGCCAGGCCCCTTAACCCTTATTCTTTTGGCAAACAAAGAAACAGTACCTAGCACAGTACGTGGTGGATTAGAAACCGTCGCTATTAGGATTCCTTCCCATTCAATTGCGAGAAGAATACTGGAAGAAGCTGATATACCAATAGCGGCTCCATCTGCCAATAGATCAGGAAGGCCTAGTCCTACAAGCTTTCATCATGCCTATAAAGACCTAAATGGCAGAGTTGACTGTATTGTTGATGGGGGAAGAACTGACATGGGTTTAGAATCCACCGTTTTAGATTTAACCTCCCCAAAGCCAGTTATTTTGCGACCTGGGCTTATAACTCAAAAGCAAATTAAGTCAGTGGTAGATGCTGAAGGACATAAAGAATATGTTGGGGGTAAAGTTTTATCACCAGGAACGAAATATAAGCATTATAGCCCTAGAGCGCCTATGACACTGTTTGTGGGTGAATACAGTAATGTAGTAAAGGTGCTTCAAAATAAAGTAAAACAGGAAAAAAATATAGGAAAAAAAATAGGGGTTTTAGCTTTTGAAGAGTATACCCACCATTTTAGAAATGTAGACAAGCTTATATCCATGGGGTCTTTAAATAGCACTTTAGATATAGCTGCTGGCTTATATAAAAATCTCCATGATATGGACTATAGTGATGTTGATGTGATTTTAGCTATGGGGTTAGGTGGAAAGGATGACTTATCCTACGCCGTTATGAATAGACTTCTAAAAGCGTGCGGACATAATATAGTTCAAGTTTGAATATATTATGCATGAAAAATATTTAGGAGGTAGGTTATGTCAAAAAGGATTTTTATATTTCACCTAACACCTAAGAAAATAATTCCCATAATAACCCCAATTATGATAGTTTCCCTTTTTTTAATAAGCAGAATAAATATTGAAGTTTTTACTGGCAGCAGCTCTTTTAACTGGGGAGAATTGTTGTCTTTGATTTTGATAGCTATGGCTCTTGGCACCGATGCCATAAGCTTATGTGTAGGAGTGGGCATGAAAAAGTTGCCTGCTAAAGAAATAATCAAAGTGAGTGTGGTTATCGGTCTTTTTCATATTTTTATGCCCCTTATTGGCCTATTTTTTGGACAGATTTTTGGGAGAATGTTAGGAGAGCTAGCCCAATATTTAGGTAGTATCATAATAGTGTTGATTGGAGCTAATATGATATATGAGTCTTTAAAAGAGGATAAAGAGGATGACAGCGATAAATGCTCTAATAATAACTTGACAGGGTTGTCATTGTTGATGCTGGCTTTAGGAGTTAGCTTAGATGCTCTTTCTGTAGGTTTTAGCTTGGGGACTTTAGGGTTTTCAACCCTAGTAGTAGTTTTAACTTTCGGTTTTTTTGGCGGCGTCATGTCCGCTATTGGGCTTATCTTTGGAAAGTACATAGGTGCTGTAATGGGAAACAATGCTGAAAAAATAGGAGGTTTTGTATTAATTGGCTTAGGAATAAAGATTATTTTCTAGGTAATTGCAAAATGCGTTAATTAAAAAAGAATAGAGCAACCGAAAATATGTAAAAATGTATTTTTAAGAAGAATCAGGTGCGAAAATAAGCAGTCTATGCTACAAGGTTTTTAATTGACATAGGTGCTGATGTGTTGTTCGCTCTATGCAGAACAGTTAACGCAGTAAGCTGCGTAATAGCCGCTAATAATATATCAGCTTTTAAAGTCTTGGTATTATAAAGCTTAGAGGATCTAAGAGACATAGAGTGTTTAAGCTGGGCAATAGCTCTTTCACATATTGTTCTAACCTTATATAAGTTACTCCATTTCTCAGAGTCTCTGGGGATAGCACAATTAAGTCTATAGTTTTTGTGTATAGGCACATAAGTTACACGACCATAAGAGGAAGAAGTACAAGGGTTTTGACAATCTAAAGTGCTTTTTTGCTTACCATTTACTCTTTTTTTTTTAGATTTAGGACACTTAAATTTAACCCTATCAGCCCTTCCTTTTTCTCTGGCAACACCATCATAATTCATTTTTAATGAACTATCGTGAGGGCATGTAGGGGTGCCATCATCTGTAAAGCCTGAAGATGGCAAGTCAGATTTACGCCTTTGGTTTAAAGGAATAATTGGGATCATATTCTTATCGCAATAAAGATAGCGATAATTATCGTAAGAGTCAAAACCAGCATCTCCAAGAAAGTACTTGTACTTTAAAAGAGGGTGCTTTTTGAAAAAGTTTTCTAAAACGGGAATAAGAGTTTTAGAATCATACTCATCTTTTAATTCAGGAGAAATGGTTTCTAAGTCTAAATCATAAAAATCTATATGTCTAACAATGCCAAGCCCGTTAGTAACAACGTTTGTTTTAAGATAATAGCCAAAGTGTCCGTTTAAATGAGATAGCTTAAACTCGTTATTAGCAGACGCCATTTTAGGCATCTTACTTGCGGCAAGAGAATGAGGGTTAACAGAGTTTTCAATTTTAGCATACTTTTTTGCACTGGTTAGAAGCGTTTCATAAAACTTAGGGTTATTTTCTTTAACAAAGGCCTCAAACCCCGTGGTATCAGAGATTAAGATGTCAGCTAGATCATCATTGATATCATGACATAAAGCCTCAGTATCATCCACTAAATTATGAAACATCTGCTCAATGTGTGGTAGAAAATTCTGTTTAAAACGAGTGAATTGAGCTGGATCAGGCAACTTATCGTCAAACCCACAAAAATCTCTTAACTCTTTGGAAAGAGCTAGAATGTTTAGAAGAGTTTTAGTGTGGGGTAATGAGAGAATCTTTTGCAAGATTAAAGCAGATATCATAGACGACAAAGAATAGTCTCTATTTCTACCTAACGATGAATAGTAAGCATCATAAAACGAAGCCGGGATGATTTCATCCACTTCTAAGAAATCGCTAAATAGCTCAATTAAGGTAGGTTGCTTAGATTTTAACAGCTCATCAAATTCTTGGTTAAAGTTAGCAAAAGAAATTTGTTCGTATTTTTTCATTGGATATTCCTCCTTTCATGTAATCAAATGCGTATTTTGATTACTATATAATTTGATAAAAAGTGGGGGGATTCCTTTGAGATTATTAATATAAAAGCTTTTATATCAGGCATTGTGAAGTTTTGCAATCGCCTAAGATTATTTTCTTTTAGGAGGGGTAGTATAATGATTTTACTTGTGTGTACTGGGAATACGTGTCGCAGTCCTCTTGCTGCTGCTTATCTTGATTCTATAACTGGCGAAGATGTTCAGGTGCTATCTGCAGGTCTAATGGCTTTTGATGATATGCCTGCTTCTGAATACTCAAAAAAAGTGGCGGAAGAGGCAGGCCTTGATATAAGCAAACATAAATCTAAACAGGTGACACAAAATTTAGTTAAAAGTGCTGGCTTAATTTTAACAATGACTAAAGCTCATAAAAATACCCTGCTTAACACATTTCCAGAAAGTAAGGGAAAGGTTTATACCTTAAAGGAACATAGTATGTTGTACAATAAAGATAAAAGGACGTCAAAGAGCTATGATATTACTGATCCTTTTGGTCGAACAAAGGAAGAATACATGGAATGTTTTCAAGAAATAAAAGAGAGCTTACAGCACTTGGGAAAAAAATAACAAAAAATAAGGCTGCTATAGCAGCCTTATTTTTTGTTGTCTAGCTCAGAAAATGCAAGCTGGTAAAGGTGCTTTCTATTAAGGTATTGGGTCTAAATACTTAAAAGAAATAATAATTTTTAATAAAAAATAAAAGGGAAAAATGTCGGAAATATCGAATAAATACTAAGTAGTGCGCAGAATAATAGATATTTTTACCATAGTTTGATTTAAATATAGGTGTGGGAGGGCATTAAAATTGTCAAAAAATTTTTTATCTAAGATAAAAAGCAAATTAAAGACTAATAAAGAAGTTTTAGCAGCAAAACTGTCAACTAAGCAAAACAGTAAATCACAAGGGAAAACTGCTTCTCCTAAAGAAAAAAAATCTAACAAGCTTGACTTTAGGGGAATTATGACAAAAGCTAAGGACTTTCGACTTTTTAAAGGTTTAAACCTAAAGGTGCTGTCTTTAAGCGTAGGATGTTTAATGTTGGTTTTAGCAGTAATAATGATCTTTATTTTGCCACAAGTAGAAGATAGTATCATGGAGCAACATAGGGAAAATACTTTGCTGTTGTCACAAAGGCTTGCTGCTAATATGGATGACTATATATCTGATATATATGATCTTACTACAGACCTTAGTGAACTTCCGGTTCTAAGGAGTAATAATATTAGCGAAGCGAGGACTTATTTTACAAACTATACACTAAGGAACGATAAAATTAACGGAGTAACTTATTTCGATAGTGATGGAGAAAATCAGTTTGAGTTTCGAATAGGAGAAGTTGAGCTTGAAGAAGGCCTTGAAACGGCTTTAGAAGGAGAAATATATGACACCGGTTTTATTTTAGATGAGAATAATAATCCTATTGTATTACATATGGTTCCTGTTTATGCCCATGGTAGCTCCACTACAATAGCAGGGGTGTTGGGGATTGAGTACAATTTAAGACAGACATGGAGTCAAACTCAAGATTATCGAGTTGGTGAAACTGGAGGGGCTATGATTGCTGACAGCAATGGTTATGTAGTTGCTCATAGATATAACGCCAATGTATATGAAAACTTAAATGTTAAAGATATGCTTCCATGGTCAGAAATGGAGGAACAACTAGATGGACATGTGGCTTATATCGATGATGGAACCGAGTATATAGGAGCCCATGCCCATGTACCTACATCGGACTGGACAGTAGTGGTGTATCAGTCAGAGGCAGAAGCATTGGCAACAGCTTCTATTTTAAGAAGTATGGTAATAACTATTATAGGAATTACCTCTTTATTGGTTATTGTTATATCAAGCATTTTTGTCACCGTGACTTTTAGACCTTTAGGACAGTTAGAAAGAGCAGCTAGTGAAATTGCTTCTGGAGACCTAACTAAAGAAATCAATATTAAAAAAAGTAATGATGAAATTGGACAACTAACTACGGCATTTGAGTTTATGTTAAAGTCCTTAAAAGAGTTATTGAAAAATACTGTGCAATCTTCTAAAGACACAGAAAAAACTGCCGATGAACTGGCCATAGCTGCCAATGAAGCGGCAAGTGCAGCCCAGCAGGTTTCTACTACTATGGAAGAAGTGTCTACAGGTGCTGAGAATCAAGCTACTGCTAGTCAAACTGTTTTAGAAAAAATTATAGCAGTTCAGGAAATTGCAAAAGATATTGCGGAAAAAAGTAAAGGTGCTATAGAAGTTAATGTGAAAATGGTGGATACTGTTGAGCAAAATGGTATGGTTTTAGAAGAACTTATTGTTGGTTTAAAGGATATTGCTAGCGGAAATGTTCAAGTGGCAGATGATATAACAAACTTAGAAAAAGAGACCCAAAAGATAGGTGAGATTATTACAGTTGTTACTGACATAGCAGCTCAGACCAACCTTTTGGCGCTAAATGCAGCAATAGAGGCAGCTAGAGCAGGTGAACATGGTCGTGGGTTTGCAGTAGTAGCTGACGAAGTTCGCAAGCTTTCTACAGAAACAACAAAAGCTGCAGATCAAATCAAAGGAATTGTAGGCCAAGTTCAACAAAAAGTTTCTACAACATCTGATTTGGTTAACTCTCAATCAGAAAATGCACAACAGCAATTAGATATGGTTGACAGCTCTCAACAAGGACTAAAAGAGATTGTCTCAGTAGCAAATCAAACATTAGAAGTAATAAAAACCATTGATAAATCCGCATCAAGTCAGGTGGAGGATGTTAAAGCTGCTGTTGCTGAGTCAGAAACCGTTGCAGAGATTTCCGAAGAAACATCAGCTTCGAGTCAAGAAGTAGCGGCAACTACAGAAGAACAAACTGCCAGTTTGGAGCAAATTACAGCGGCTACAGACAATTTAAGTGAGATGGCTGCTAAGCTAAATAAATATGTGAGTAAATTTAAAGTATGATAAAAAACTCCCTTAAAGGGAGTTTTTTATTGATGAGACTTAAGTCCTTAATTAACAGAAAATTGTTTAAAAAAGAGTCGATATATGGTAATATATAACTATAAATTTAATTTTGTATCAGGGGTGATAATATGAACGTTCAGTTAGACTATAGTTCGGACTATATCAAAATAAATAAAATAAGCATAATTGGTGAACTTAGCAAATATGCTCCTGAGAATGGAGAAATGAGTAAAAAGGGGGATAATTGGACACTTGCTATAGATCTTCCACCAGGAGAATATAAGTATAGATTTTTGGTAAACGATAACTTAAGCATCAACGATCCAAAAGCGAATATATATGCTCCAGATGAAGAGGACAAGCTATGGTCTGTGTTAGTTATAAACAATGATAAAAAAAGGTTATACAATAACCAGCAATATAGCGTTCACTTACAGTCGTACGGAGTAAGTTCTGTATTAACAAAGGAAGAAATAAATAAAAGCAAAAAAGAATATAACGCATATCTAGATGAGAAAATTGTAACTAGATTTGAGTTTACAAATATAACGGGTATACATGTAGTCACAGTAGCTTGGTACAATCCCGTTGGAGAGCTTTTCCAATATGATGAAAACAACCTTTTTAAAGGAGATAAAGATGAAGTTAGATTATGGTTCTGGTTAGACTTAAAATCAAAAAGAAATGAAATAGTCCCAGGAAGTTGGAAGATGAAACTTTTTGTAAACGGAGCTTTTGTTTTGGAAGATAAGTTTACTATATTAAAAGAAAATTCTTATTCATATTTAGCAAAACAAAAACAAAGATTGTAGCTTTTTATTAAACTAGGAGGGGATGTATATGTTAACAATTAGTAGTAATATAAGGAGTTCTGCTTCTGTAAGTAACAATGTTGCTTTAAAGGAGCCACAGATTAAAGAGCAACAAACACATTCACAGCCCAGAAACTCAGTTTCTGCTCAGTCAAAAGGAGAGGAAACTAAAGTAGAACAAACAAGAAATACTAGATCTACTCTAGGCTCAATTAAATCTTTTTATAATAGAGTTCAAGATAGGGTAAGTTCCGTTGCTGATACAGTAAGGAGAGTCGGTGAGCGTGTGACAACTGTAGCTCAAGGTGTAAAAGATACCGTTACCAGTGTTGCAGATATTACCAAAAGAACTTATAATGATGTCAGAGAGATTGTAGGTAGCTCAGTACAAAAAAGCAGAGATAGGATAAGCGAGGCAAGAACAGCGTTGTCTAACACAGTAAGTGACATAAAAAACTCTGGAGCTGAAATTAGAAAAACAGCAAATGAAATGATAACATCTGCTACAGAAGTTGTTAAGAGTGTCGGTAAAACAGCAATATCTGTTGGAAGAGGTGTTGTGGCAACTGGTGCCTCAGTAGCAAGGACAGCAGGATCAATGGGCAATGTTTTGCGTAGTTCTTCTAGCATAGATAGGGTCAGGGCGGTTTCCGCTGTACAAACAGGAATAAAAGAAATCAAAGAATCGGCCCATACAATTTCTGACAGCTTAACAACGGGAAGAGATATTATTAGAAGTGAATATCAAAGCATGATGGATAATATTAAAGTTATTAACAGTAACGTAGCTGACATAAAAGATGGAGTTGTAACTTTGGCACAAGAAGTAAAAGGCACAGTTTCTTTTGTTAGAAGTGAGGTTTCTAATACCAGTAGGGAAGTAGTGGAGAGGGTTAGTGCTGGGGCTTCTGACGTAAATGATGTAGTTTTTCAACGAGAGCATCGACCTGTATTTGCATAGTAGGATTGGGGGCGGGATTCCGCCCCCTTTTTTAGAGTTAAATTATACGAGTTACTATTAAAAACAGGATATAATTGGCTTTGTGTAGAATAGATAAATTTAGGCAAAATAATAATAGCTAATTAGATTTGGATATAACAATAACGTAAATGGAGGGATTTATTTTGAGAATTGGTTTGGCTAGCGATCATGGTGGTTATAGTTTAAAAAATGAACTAAAAGAATTTATAGAAAAAGAGCTTAACCATGATGTTAAAGACTTCGGAACTTATGGGCTGGAAAGTGTGGATTATCCTGAATATGCAAAGTTGGCTGCTGAAGCTGTAAAAAATAAAGAGTGTGATTATGCTATTTTAGTATGTGGAACTGGGATAGGCATAAGCATAGCTGCCAATAAAGTGAAGGGGATTAGGGCAGCTAATTGTCATGATTGTTTTTCAGCAGAAGCTACAAGGCTTCATAATGACGCCAATGTATTAACTTTAGGCGAAAGAGTTGTAGGTCAAGGTTTAGCTAAGAAGATTGTTTCTACTTTTTTAAATACAGAATTTGAAGGTGGGAGACACACAAATAGAATAAAACAAATTAGTGAGATTGAAAATAAGAGTTAGCATGCTTAGGATAGGTGGTGATATTATCTATTATCAACAAGTTACAGCTGCACTAGATGAACTACAGGAAAAGATAAATTTATCCTCTAAAGAACTTATGGTTATAGGTTGTAGCACCAGTGAAGTAATGGGAAAGCATATAGGCAAAGCTTCTAACTGGAAAGTAGCTTCTGAGATTTTAGAGGGTTTATTAAATTTTAAAGAAAAGCATAAGATTCACTTAGCTATACAGTGTTGCGAACATTTAAACAGGGCTTTGATTGTTGAAAGGGGAGTTTGTAGTTTATATAATCTTGATCAGGTTACAGTAATGCCTCATCGCAAAGCTGGAGGGGCATTGGCTGAGCATGCCATGGAAAGTTTTCAGGATCCAGTTGTGGTAGAAGAGCTTAGACAACAAGCTAAAGCGGCGATTGATATTGGCAGTACTATTATAGGAATGCACTTAAAACCAGTAGTTGTTCCTGTAAGATTAAATAATAATAAAGTTGGCGCAGCGTCAGTAATAGCAGCCAACACTCGTCCAAAACTAATAGGAGGAGAAAGGGCAAAATATTAACTAAGAGGGGAGTTTTTAAAATGGAAAACTTAAAAAAAGTTGATTCACAAATTTATGATGCAATAAACAGTGAGCTAGACAGGCAGCAACAAAACATTGAACTTATAGCGTCGGAAAATTTTGTTAGTGAGGCTGTAATGGAGGCTCAGGGTTCGGTATTAACCAACAAATATGCTGAAGGATATCCAAACAGAAGATATTACGGCGGATGTGAACATGTTGATGTAGCAGAAAAACTGGCACGGAAAAGAGCAAAAGAACTGTTTGGAGCTGAACACGCAAATGTTCAACCACATTCAGGAGCATCAGCTAACCTGGCGGTTTATACAGCTGTACTTAAGCCAGGGGATGATGTTTTAGGGATGGACTTATCCCATGGAGGACACTTGACCCATGGGAGTCCTGTAAATATTTCTGGACTTTATTATAATTTTCATCCCTATGGTGTTAATAAAGAAACTCAAAGAGTTGATTATGAAGAAATAAGACAAAGAGCCCATGAAGTAAAACCAAAGTTAATTGTAGCCGGAGCCAGTGCATATCCCCACACCTTGGATTTTTCTAAATTTGGTGAAATAGCTAAAGAAGTTGGAGCTTATTTAATGGTTGATATGGCTCATATAGCTGGCCTTATAGCTACTGATCTTCATCCTAGCCCAGTTCCATATGCCGATTTTGTGACTACAACTACACATAAAACCTTACGGGGACCTCGTGGAGGTATGATCCTTTGTAAAAAAGAACATAAAAAAATGATTGACAAGTCAATATTCCCAGGGCTTCAAGGCGGTCCTTTGATGCATGTCATTGCCGCGAAAGCAGTAGCATTCAAAGAAGCTATGGAACCAAGCTTCGTAGATTATTCTAAAAAGGTAGTTGAAAATGCTAAAGCTTTAGCTGATGGATTAATGGCAGAAGGTATAGATTTAGTGGGCAGTGGAACTGACACCCACAAAATGTTACTTGACTTGAGAAGTCTTAAAATAACAGGAAAAGAGGCAGAGAAAGCTTTAGATGAGGTTGGTATTACAGTAAATAAAAACACTATCCCCTTTGATCCTGAAAGTCCTTTTGTTACAAGTGGAGTTAGAATAGGCACCCCTGCTGTTACAACTAGGGGATTTGGTGTTGAAGAAATGAGAAAGATTAGTGAGTTTATTTATACTACCTTAACTAACCACGAAGATCAAAAAGTAAAAGAAAATGTAAAAAAAGAAGTAGTAGCCCTTTGCAAGAAGCATCCTTTATATTAAAATAATAAGGATGGAAAAAGATCTTGGGAGGTAATTATAAGAATGAGCAAAGTAACAGTTATGGAACATCCACTTATTCAGCACAAGCTAACTTTTATACGCGACAAAAATACGGGTTCTAAAGAGTTTAGAGAACTAGTAGAAGAACTTTCCCTGTTATTGGCATATGAAGTAACGAGGAACTTACCCCTTAATGAAGTAGAGGTAGAAACTCCAGTATGTTGGACTAAAACAAAGCAACTTTCGGGAAAAAAAATGGGTGTGATTCCAATACTTCGAGCGGGGTTAGGCATGGTAGATGGTATACTTAAGTTAATCCCCGCTGCAAAGGTAGGGCACGTGGGAGTATATAGAGATCCAAAGACCTTAAAACCCGTTGAATATTACTGCAAACTACCGTCTGATATTGAAGAAAGAGAATTAATAGTAGTAGATCCTATGCTAGCTACTGGTGGCTCAGCCATTGCTGCCATAGAGTTTTTAAAAGATAAAGGTGGTAAAAATATTAAGTTTATGTGCTTAGTAGCTGCCCCTGAAGGAGTAGAAGCAGTGCAGAAAGAACACCCGGATGTTGAAATCTATGTGGCGTCAATTGATAACGAACTAAATGAAAAGGGGTACATTGTGCCTGGATTAGGGGATGCTGGTGACAGGCTTTATGGGACAAAATAAAATGAAAAGGCCTTCATGGGATCAGTATTTTTTAGAAATAACTAAGGTGGTAGCCCAAAGGTCTACTTGTTTGCGAAGGCAAGTGGGATGCACCCTAGTTAAGGATAAACGCATTCTTACAAGTGGTTACAATGGAGCACCGACGGGAATGGACCATTGTGCTAAAGCAGGGTGCATAAGAGAAAAATTAAATGTTCCTTCTGGCGAAAGGCATGAACTTTGTCGTGGGGTACATGCAGAACAAAATGCTATTGTTCAAGGTGCTCTACATGGTATAACTGTTAAAGGTTCTACCCTTTATGTTACTACGCAGCCTTGTGTTCAATGTGCAAAAATAATTGCAAACGCAGGAATCAAGCGGGTGGTTTTTATCGGGGATTATCCTGATGAATTAAGTATTAACATTTTAACTGAAGCAAAAATTGAGCTGGAACAATATAAAAAATAAACATCTAAAAAATCATTATTATTCGATATGAGCAATATCGTTTAATAATGATTTTTTTTGGAGGGTGTTTATGGAAAATAGAAGAAAGTGGGTAATTATTTCCGTAGCTATTGGAATTATAGTTAATGGGGTAATACTATATAGGTACTTTGACGAATCCACCTTTCATAGCTTAGCTAGGATTGACAAAAGTTTAATTTTAGTTTTATTTTTGGTAGCGTTGACGGGAGTCCTCTTGGAAAGCATGAGAATTAAATTGTTGACATCCCAGCTGCAAATAAATTTAAGTTTATCAGATGGTGCAAAAATCCATCTAATAACTGCTTTTGGAGGTTATTCTACACCGATGAACGCAGGGGACGCCCCCATTTTTATGTTTTGGGGATTATGTAAAAAAATAAAGATAAACAAGTGGTTTTCTATTTTGATGATAAAAAATTTTCTTACCAAGCTAGCCTTTCTTTCTTTCTTTGTTACATCCATCCTGTTATGCAACTTTACTGATACAGATGTTATTGGTCAGGTGATATTTAAAATAGCAGCTATAAGTATAATACCTTCAACAATCTTCTCTATAATAGTGATATATAACTTTAAATTTGTGGAAAAAGTTCTTTGCTTAATGCCTAAAAAGATAAAAGACAAATGGGGCAATAATAGTTCATTAACGATGAAAAAAGCTATGACTCACAAGGTTTGGATAGCCTATATTTTTACTGTTCTGTATTGGCTGGTGTATTTTTGCCCTCCTTTAATTATAGCTATAAAGATGGATTTACAAATTAACCTTTTGCAACTGTATATAAAGCAATTTTTAATTTATACTACCTTACCATTTTCGCCCATGCCTGGAGGAAGCGGGGTGGTGGAACTAATATACTTAAGCCTTTTTAAGAATCATGTTCCTGCAGGAGAGTTAGTTGTTTTTATTCTGCTGTGTAGAATGGTGACATACTATGTTCCCTTGATAGTGGGGGGAGTTATAGCAACTAAAGAACTAAAATGATTTAGAAGGATTTTCTTTAAGAGATGGAGAAGTAAGTATCTTAACAAAATCAAAATTATAGGGTGATAACCATGGATACTCAATATATATTTGCCTTAGATATAGGTACGAGAACTGTTATTGGGTTAATTTGTAAAAAAGTAGGAGAAGATATACATGTAGTAGCTCACCAAATTGAAGGACACCAAGGACGTGCTATGCGTGATGGTCAGATTCATGATATACCGGCCGTTGCTTTGGCTGTAAAAAAAGTTAAAACAAAGCTGGAAAAAAAACTGGGAGTTAGCTTTAAACAAGCTTCTATTGCTGCTGCTGGTAGGGCTCTTCGTACCGAAAGAGGGCTATCTTTGAAAAAAATTAGCAAAGAAAAATCTCTCAGCAAAGAAGATATTGAGCAATTAAAGTTAGAAGCGGTAAGCAAAAGTAAAGAAAAAGTACAAAAAAAATACCCTGGTGAACAGCTATACTGTGTGGGTTATTCGGTTATAGAGACCCAAATAGATGGTTATCAGATTTCTAAGCTAGAGGGGCAAAAAGGGGCAGAAGTTACTTTAGAGATAATATCTACCTATTTGCCACAGGTTGTTATAGATAGCCTATTTGAAGTGCTTAAGCGAGCAGAAATTTCTATCAAGTCGTTGACATTGGAGCCTATTGCAGCAATGGACATAGCGATTAAAGAAAACCTTAGAATGCTTAACATCGCATTAGTAGATGTAGGAGCAGGAACATCAGATATAGCAATATCTAAAGGTGGTACAGTGGTAGGATTTGGAATGGTACAAAAAGCAGGTGATAAGATAACCGAAGCTCTGGGGGACTACTATTTATTAGATTTTCAACAAAGTGAAAAGATAAAATTGGAATTTGGTAAAAAAGACAAGGTAACTTTTAAAAATGTTTTGGGGATACAAAGTGAAGTCTCTAAAGAAGAGTTTTGCCAGGTAATTAAACCAGCGGTGGAAGAATTAGCCCAATCGGTGGCTGAAGAAATAATAAAACTTAACAGAGCTGCACCTAAAGCAATATTTTGCATAGGTGGAGGTAGTCAAATTCCAATGTTCAAGGAGTTTTTAGCAGAAAAGTTGGGGCTTCCTAAAGAACGGGTAGCAATACGAGATAGACAAAGCTTAGAGGGGGTAAAATTTCCTTCGAGACAATTGACAGGACCTGAAGTAATTACTCCGTTGGGGATTGCCTCTGTAACAGACAAAACTATCGACCCTAATTTCTTTACGGTCAAAGTTAACGATAAAGAGGTCAGTATTTTTAACTCTCAAAAAACTAAAGTTGCTCAGGCGCTATTTAATGCTGGAGTTGATATTAAAGAACTTCTGGGCAGCACAGAGAAAATCACCTATACCCTAAACGGTGAAGTAATCCAAGCTACAGCGAAGCGCAAAATGCCTAGTATGATCAAACTAAATGGACAGATAGGAAGCTTAGATACCCCCATTAAAAGCAAAGACACTATTGAGATTGTCACTGATTATCAGCATACAGGGGTTAAACTTGGTGAGATTATAGCCCCCTATAAAGGGGTTGTTTTGGTTGATTCAAAAAAGATTAACTTAATTAAAAGTGTAAAAATTAATGGAGTTACAGTTTCAGATCTAACTACCCATATTAATAATGGTGATAATATTGAAATAAATAGAATTGATAATATAACTGGTTTAGCTCAACATCTAAACGTGGATTTGGATAAATACGATTTGCTTTATAAAAGCACACCTTTAAAAAGAGAAGAGCAAATAAGTGCAAATATGGAATTGATATCTAAACAAAAAGAATCTTTAAATATATCAGAACATCACATAGAGAAGATAAATATAAAGGAATCACAGCACCAGCCAAAAGGGACTGAGGTTTTGGCAAATGGAAAGAAGCTAACTGTTGTTAAGGACGAACCTAAAGTTGTAGATGTTTTTGATTTGCTTCAAGTGGATATAACTGTACCTAAGGGAACCCTGGTGCTAACTAAAAACAAAGAAACAACTGACTTTAGTGATAGCATAAAACAGGGAGATGAGATAGAAATATATTGGAGTGGCGATAATGAACGCTAACTCACAAAGCATATTAAACAAAGGTTTAAAAGGTGAAAAACCATATAGCGGACTATATGATGAAATAAGTAGTTTGCTAGATTCTATTCAAGATGGTATATATATAACTGATGGTAGTTGCAATACCTTGAAGGTTAACGCGGCTTGGGAAAAAATGTCTAATACTAAGGAGAAAGATGTCTTAGGTAGGCATATGAAGGAATTAGTAGAAGAAGGGGTATGTAACCAGTCGGTTTCTTTATTAGTAGCGAAGCATAAAAGACCTGTAAGCATACTACATCGAATAAAAAGTGGGAAAGAAGTATTGATTACCGGAACTCCTATAATAGGTAAAGGTGAAGAAATTGCAACTATTGTTACCACAGTTAGAGATATGGATGAACTAAATAAATTAAAATCCGAACTAAAAGAAAGCAAGAAAAAAAACGCCCAATTTCAACGACAGCTGGAACTGTTAGATAAAAAAGAAGAAAAAAAAATAATTGGAAAGAGCAGTAAATTAGAAGAATTATTGCTAAAAGCTAGACAAGTAGCATGCTATTCTAGTACGGTGTTAATCACAGGTGAGTCTGGAGTAGGGAAAGAGGTTATCGCTAAATTAATCCACAATAACAGTAATAGAGAAGGAGCATTTATACCCATTAATTGTGGAGCAATACCAGAAAACCTTTTAGAAAGTGAACTTTTTGGGTTTGCAAAGGGAGCTTTTACCGGTGCAGACTCTAATAAAATTGGACTAATTGAAGCTGCTAACGGTGGTACACTTTTATTAGATGAAGTAGCTGATTTGCCTATGCATCTTCAAGTAAAAGTCTTGCGTTTTATTCAAACTAAAATGATTAAACCTGTTGGCAGTTCACAAGAAAAGCAAATAGATGTAAGGATTGTAGCAGCTACAAATAAAGAGTTGGATAAAATGGTAGAGGAAGGTAGCTTTAGGCAAGATCTTTATTATAGACTAAATGTTATACCGATAAAGGTTCCGTCTTTAAGGGAACGACAGGAAGATATTATTCCTTTAGCAGAATTTTTTCTTTCTAGGGTTAAAAGCAAGTTAGGGCCACTAAAGTTAAGTGAAACCGCAAAGGGGGCTTTGCTAGATTATAAATGGCCTGGTAATATTAGAGAACTTGAGAATCTAATGGAAAGAATATCGGTGCTAGCCAAAAGTAAAGTAGTAACAAAGCAGGATTTACAGTTAAGTGAAGGTACTAATAGTAGTAATTCTGGAGAGCTGCAGCAACAACTACAAAATTATGAAAAAGAAATATTAGAAAAAACTTATAACCGGTATAAAACCACAAGAGAGATTGCTAAAGAACTAGGTATTAGTCAAACAAGTGTGGTTAGAAAGTTAAAAAAATATAAATTAACATAAATAGGAGGTTAAAATAATGACAAAGACAATGATTAGAATGCGTATGAATCAATCAGATGCTCACTATGCAGGAGAATTAGTTGATGGAGCAAAGATGTTGGCTCTTTTTGGAGATGTGGCAACTGAACTACTTATAAGGAATGATGGTGATGAAGGTTTATTTGTTGCATACGACTCTGTAGAGTTTAAGGCACCTGTCTATGCTGGTGACTATATAGAAGCTCATGGGGAAATCATAAAAGTAGGCAATACTTCTAGAAAAATGAAATTTACAGCTCAGAAAGTAATTGCGCCTGTAAAAGATGGTAAATATGATTCACAAGCTGAAGTGTTAGCTGAGCCTCAAATAGTTTGTAAAGCTACGGGAACCTGCGTAGTTCCTAAAGATAAGCAAAATAAAAGGGTAGGTGAATAAAGTGAAACCATTAATAATTACTGCAGCACTAGTTGGGGCAGAGACCACTAAAGAGCAAAATCCCAACCTCCCTACAACTCCAAAAGAAATCGGTGAAGATGCTTACAAATGCGTGCAAAGTGGAGCTTCTATTATCCATCTTCATGTTAGGGATAAAGATGGAAAACCGACACAATCTGTAGAAATTTTTGAAGAAACTATTAACGAAATTAAAAAAAGATGCAACCCAATAATACAAATATCCACTGGAGGAGCCGTGGGTACTCCACTAGAAGAAAGAGCAGCTCCATTAAAGTTAAAACCGGAGATGGCTACCCTATCAACGGGCACTGTAAATTTTGGTAAAGAGGTATTTTATAACCCATACAATTATCTAGAAAGTTTCGCCAAAGATATGAAAAAATATAACGTAAAGCCAGAAATAGAAGTTTTCGAGCCTGGCATGATAAATAACGCTATGGTTTTAGTTAAAAAAGGCCTTGTAGAAGAACCACTACACTTTGATTTTGTGTTAGGGGTTCCAGGAGCTATGCCAGCAGGGTTTGACGAATTGATGTTCTTAACCAAAAAGATTCCCGACAATGCAACTTGGACTGTAGCAGGGATCGGTAGACATCAACTTCCGATGGCAAACTTAGCCATTCTTTTAGGAGGCAATGTAAGAGTTGGATTTGAAGACAATATATTCTATAGAAAAGGAGAGCTGGCTAAGTCCAACAGCCAATTAGTTGATAGAATAAAAAGTTTAGCAGGTATTTTAGACCGTCCTGTAGCTACACCAGAACAAGCAAGAGAAATTTTAACCATTTAAACTTCAAAGAGTTTATCTTGTTGGAAAAATATTGTTTTATTGTTGAGTATAATGTATAATGACGGGGTGGAGACGTGAAAAATAACGATATCATACAAGTGCTAAAATACTTCTCCTTGTTAACCTTTGTGGGACTTCAAATATCTATATGTGCTTTGATAGGGTACTATATTGGTTTTTTTCTGCAAAGCTTAACAAACAACTTGATCTTACTTATTATTCCAATAGTTGGTGGAGTCATAGCAGGTTTTTCGTCTGTCTACGTCACAATAATGAAAATTTTAAAGTAGGTAGGAGGTGGCACTATGCTGCCACTGTTAGCAAAGAAAACATTTCAAAAAGTTTCGCTTTCCACCCTAATAGTACTGGCAATACTCGTTATTATATTGGCTTTACAACACCAAATGGATATGGTATACGGAATTTTGCTGGGAGGGTTTATGGCGATAGCAAACTTTGGTATAATGTCTATAAGTGTAACGATACTTCTAGATAAAGAAGGGCCACAAAAGTTTTGGTGGGTAGTACATAGCTTTATACGTTCCATACTAACTATAGGAATTTTAGCGCTGGGATTTACAAACGATGCTATTTCTTTTTTTGCAACAGCAATAGGATTACTTTTAGTTAAATATGTTATATTGTTAGCAGGAATCTACCATAGCTTTAAACAAAAGGTTGCTGATTGGAAAGATGGGAATAGAAAAATTTAAAAAGCAACAAACTATTTATGATGCGAAAGGGGTGAAAGAACGTTGGATCAAATGGATAAATTGCTTGAAGGGCCCCAAACAGTTTTTGAAATTGGAAGACTACAGATTACTGAAACAATAATTTCCATGTGGATTGTCAGCGCCGTAATTATTATAATTGCCGCATATTTTCGCTCAAAGGTATTAAGTGACCAGCCTAGCAGAGCAAAGGATTTTGCTGAATTTGTTGTCGAGTCAATCAATAATATGGTTAAAACAAATATGGGAGAAAATAAAGTGGGTTTTGCTCCCTATATGGGGTTTTTATTGATTTTTATTGGGATTGCAAATATATCAGGGTTGTTTGGACTGTTTCCTCCTACAGCTGATATTAATACTACTGTAACCCTTGCGCTTATGACTTTTGTGCTAATACATTACTATGGTCTTAAAGAAAAAGGTTTTGACCATATTAAGGGTTTAGGAGCTCCAATAATCTTGTTTTTGCCATTAAATGTTATAAGTGAATTATCAAAACCAGTTTCTCTGGCGTTTCGTTTATTTGGTAATGTATTTGCAGGCACAATTATATTAGCTCTTATTTATGGTGCATTAGGCAACTTAGCCATTGGAATACCTGTTATAGGTCATCTATATTTTGATTTATTTGCAGGTTTACTACAATCATTTATATTTGTTATGCTAACAATGGTGTTTATTGCGTTGGCAATGGAATCTGAAGCAGAATAAACTGCAAAGACAACTTGAAAGGAGGGATAGACAATGGAACATTCAGAATTCACGGTAGCAGCTTTCGCAGCTCTTGGTGCAGGTGCCGCAATGATTGCAGGTATTGGTGCAGGTATTGGTCAGGGTTATGCAGCTGGAAAAACTGTTGAAGCTGTTGCTCGTCAGCCAGAAGCAAGGGGCCCTCTAACTGCAACTATGCTTTTAGGTCAGGCAGTAGCTGAGACAACCGGTATTTATGCCTTTGTTGTAGCGTTTATTTTAATTGGCATCGCTCAAGGAGTGATGTAAGAAATTTGGTAAAATACCTTTGGGGAAAAGGTCTCGTGCCATTTTCCCCTTTTGTAAATTTAGAAAACATCTTACAAAAAGATGTTATTATTATATATAGTTTTACCTGATAGAAGGGAGGGCTAACTGGTGTTAGATTTTTTACCAGAAAGTATTCTGTTTATTTTCATCAATGTTATAATTATCTATCTACTTTTAAGATGGCTGTTATTTAAACCAGTTAATAAAGTGTTAGATGATCGTTCCCAACGAATTAAAAGGGATATCGAAACAGCAGAAGCCAAAAGAAAAGATGCTGAGCAAACACAAAAAGAGTTTGAAGAAAAAATGGCTAAGGCCTCGGAAAAAGCCCAATCAATAATAGATGAGGCTGTCAAAAAAGGCCAAGAAAAGCAAGAAGAGTTAATAGAGGAAGGTAAAAAAGAACATAACAAGTTATTAAAAAGAGCAAGACATGAAATTGAGCTTGAAAGAAACAAAGCTATTGCTCAATTAAAGGATGAAATCTCCACCATGTCTATAAACGTAGCGGAAAAAATTGTTAAACATTCCATGAGTACTGAAGAAAGCAACAGATTAGTTTCTGAGGTTATCGAAGGAATGGGGGAAGCTTATGAGCAAGATAATAGCTAAACGTTACTCTAAGGCATTATTTGATTTAGCCCTTGAACATAGCCTTTTGGAGGATATTTATAATGATTGCCGTGGAATAGCTGATTTCTTAAAACAAGAAAAAAGCGTTGTTCGGTTTCTTACAACCCCTAACATTACAAAAGAGAAAAAAAACGAGCTTATAACAGAAAGTTTTCAAGGAAGCATAAATGAGCATACATTAAACTTCATGAAATTGTTGGTCGCTAAAGGAAGAGCTGAGCAGTTAAAGGAATGTTGTTTATTATATATCAAAAACTTTGAAGACTATAAGGGCTTGGTTAAGGTAAAAGTTCAATCGGCTCAAAAGTTAAATAAAGGACAGCTGGATAACACTAAAGAAAGGATTTCCTCTATTACAGGAAAAGAAGTTATGTTATCCACAGAAGTAAAAGAAGAATTAATTGGTGGCATGATAATAAAGATAGGTAACAAAATTATAGATGGCAGTGTAAAAAGCCGTCTTAAGCTCCTTGAACAATCGTTAGTTAACGCACAAATTAAGTAACTGTAAATGAGGTGAGTAAATATGAATACAAACTTAAGACCGGATGAAATAAGCTCGGTTATTAAAAAACAAATTGAGCAATTTCAGGGGCGAATTGAAGTAGTTGACACCGGTACTGTTATTCATGTAGGTGATGGGATAGCTAGAATACATGGTCTAGATCAGGTGATGGCTGGTGAATTGTTGTTATTTCCCGGTGATGTCTATGGTATGGCACAAAATCTTGAAGAAGATAACGTAGGAGCTATAATCCTAGGGCCTTTTAATGCAATCAAAGAAGGAGATGTTGTTAAAAGGACTAACCGCATAGTGGAAGTACCTGTTGGAGATGAAATGGTTGGTAGAGTTGTAAATCCTTTAGGTCAAGCATTAGATGGCAAAGGGCCAGTTTCTGCAGAAAATCACAGGCCTGTTGAAAGAAAAGCGCCGGGTGTTATGGCTAGAAAAAGTGTACACGAACCGTTACAAACAGGTCTAAAAGCCATTGATTCGATGGTGCCTATAGGCAGAGGACAAAGAGAGCTTATCATTGGTGATAGAGGGACGGGAAAGACAGCAGTAGCTGTTGATACCATTCTAAATCAGAAAGACACAGATGTAATATGTGTTTATGTAGCAGTTGGCCAAAAAAACTCCACTGTAGCTGGGGTTATAAACAGGCTAGAAGACGCTGGAGCCATGGACTATACTGTGGTAGTAAGTGCAACTGCTTCTGATCCAGCTCCGCTTTTATACTTAGCTCCATATGCCGGTACAGCAATTGCGGAAGAACTTATGCATAAAGGAAAGCATGTATTGGTTGTATATGATGATTTGACAAAGCATGCAGCAGCTTATAGAGAACTTTCCTTACTGTTAAGAAGACCGCCAGGTAGAGAGGCCTACCCTGGGGATGTTTTCTATCTTCACTCAAGGTTATTAGAAAGAGCAGCTAAATTAAATGATGAAGAAGGTGCTGGTTCGATAACAGCATTGCCAATAATAGAAACTCAGGCCGGTGATGTATCTGCTTACATACCTACCAATGTAATTTCTATAACCGATGGGCAGATTTTCTTGGAGGGTGACCTATTTCACTCAGGTGTAAGGCCAGCAATAAATGTAGGATTATCTGTATCAAGGGTTGGTGGTAGTGCGCAGATTAAGGCCATGAAACAGGTAGCAGGAACTCTGAGGTTAGACTTAGCTCAATATAAAGAGTTGGCAGCTTTTGCTCAATTCGGCTCTGATTTGGATAAAGCGACACAACAAAAGTTATCTAGAGGAGAACGCCTAACTGAGATTTTGAAGCAAGGTCAATATCAACCAATGTCTGTAATTGACCAAGTACTGATCATATATGCTGGTGTAAACGGGCATCTTGATGACTTAAAGACGGAGCAAATTAAAGAGTTTGAAGAAGAATTTATAAAATTCATGAACCAAAGTTACGACGGCCTTTTAAATGGGATTATAGAAGAAGGCAAGATAACTGATTCTCATGAAGTTCAATTAAAAGAAGCTATTGAAAAGTTTAAAAAAACTTTTAAGTAATAAGCAACCGGTAAAGAGGTGATGCTATGCAAGGAATCCGGGATATAAAAAGAAGAATAAAGACTGTCAAAAATACTCAGCAGATTACTAAAGCTATGGAGATGGTTGCCGCCTCAAAGCTTAGGAAAGCCCAGTCTTTAGCCTATGCTACTCGACCCTATGAAAAGAGCTTAAAAGAACTAGCAGGCAGGGTGTTAACAGCTGGAGGAGACGTGCAGCATAAATTATTACAACCATCTCAAGAAGGTAAACCTGGATACATATTAATAACTGCCGATAGAGGCCTTTGTGGAGGATATAACACCAATGTAATTAAAAAGGCTCTAACTATAGATAAAGATAATTGCTACATGATAGCGGTAGGCAAAAAGGGAAAAGAGGCGCTAAAAAGGCAAGATTATAATATTGTGGCGGAGTTTACTGATATCGGAGATTTACCAAGCTATAATCAAGCTCGCAGTATTTTTGAAACGGCCAGTCAACTTTTGGAGCAGGGAGTATTTAGCGAACTTAACATTATTTATACTGAGTTTATAAATGCTATGCAACAGAATGTTGTTCTTGATAAATTAATTCCTGTAGAAAATAATGAAAATGACGGTAAAGATAACGTGTATCTATATGAACCTAGTGCTCAACAAGTGCTGGATACTTTGATACCAAAGTATTTAACAGGTAGAATTTACCGAAGCCTTGTTGAATCTAAAGCATCGGAGCATGGTGCGAGAATGACAGCCATGGGTTCTGCAACAGATAATGCTTCTGACATGATCCATGAGTTAACCCTGTCCTTTAACAAAGCTAGACAGGCTTCGATAACTCAAGAGTTGATTGAAATAGTTAGTGGTGCACAAGCTTTAGATTAGTTGTTGAAAGGAGGATGTACATTGAATAAAGGAAAAGTTACACAGGTAATAGGACCTGTAGTTGATATAAGTTTTGAAGGTGGGCAGATGCCTAACATATATAATGCCATAGAAATTCCTAGAGAAAATGATGAAAAATTGGTTGTAGAAACAATGCATCACTTAGGAGATAACACAGTTAGGTGTGTAGCTATGGATGGTACAGAGGGTCTAGTTAGGGGTAGTGAAGCTATTGATACAGGGGCTCCTATCTCTGTTCCTGTAGGAGATAAGACTCTGGGGAGACTGTTCAACGTATTGGGAGACACCATCGATGGTATAGGTGAAGTTTCAAAAGATGTAGAACGCCATCCCATTCATAAAGAGCCTCCCTCTTTAGAAGACCAGGAAACTAGTACCGCTATACTAGAAACAGGGATAAAAGTTATCGACCTACTAGCTCCATATGCTAGAGGTGGGAAAGTAGGTCTTTTTGGTGGTGCTGGAGTTGGAAAAACAGTATTGATTATGGAGTTAATTCGAAATATCGCAACGGAGCATGGAGGATACTCTGTTTTCACTGGTGTAGGTGAAAGAACAAGAGAGGGTAACGATTTGTACTATGAGATGAAAGATTCTGGGGTTATTGATAAAACAGCTCTGGTATTTGGGCAGATGAATGAACCCCCTGGTGCTAGACAAAGAGTGGCTTTAACTGGTCTAGCTATGGCTGAATACTTTAGAGACCAACAAGGGCAAGATGTTTTGTTGTTTATCGATAATATATTTAGGTTTACCCAAGCAGGTATGGAGGTGTCTGCCTTGTTAGGTAGGATGCCATCAGCGGTTGGATATCAACCGACGTTACAATCAGAAATGGGACAGCTTCAAGAGCGAATTACGTCTACTAAAAAAGGTTCTATAACCTCAATTCAAGCGATATATGTGCCAGCAGATGATTACACTGACCCAGCTCCTGCTACAACTTTTGCCCACTTGGATGCTACGACAAACTTATCAAGAAAAATAACTGAAATGGGTATATATCCAGCTGTGGACCCTTTGGACTCTACATCTAGAATTTTAGATCCTATGGTAGTTGGTAGTGAACATTACGAAGTAGCTAGAGGGGTGCAAGAAGTTTTACAAAGGTATAAAGAGCTACAAGATATAATTGCTATTTTAGGGATGGAAGAACTTTCTGAAGAAGATAAGTTAACTGTTAGCCGTGCTAGAAAGATACAGAGATTTTTATCTCAGCCTTTTTTTGTTGCAGAACAATTTACTGGCACGCCTGGGGTTTATGTTCCTATTAAAGAAACAATACGTGGTTTTAAAGAGATATTAGACGGTAAACATGATGAAATACCTGAATCTGCTTTCTATATGGTTGGAACTATAGAGGAAGCAATTAAAAATGCTGAGGATGAGTAGGTGAGTCCTATGAATTTTCTTTTTGAATTGGTTACGCCAGAAAAAAAGGTTTATTCAGATGAAGTAGATATGATTATAGCTAAGGCAATTGACGGCGATATAGGTATTATGGCAAACCACACGCCCATTGTAACTCCCTTAGCTATTGATCAGCTATGTATAAAAAAGGATGGAAAGAAAGAATATATTGCCATTGGTGGTGGGATTTTAGAGGTTAGCAAAGAAAAAACTATGGTTTTAGTAGAGACTGCAGAAACCCCAGAAGAAATTAATATACAGCGGGCTAAAGAAGCTAAGGAAAGAGCAGAAGAACGTTTAAAAAACCCAGATAGAGATACAGATGTCAAAAAAGCTGAAGTGGCTTTGAAAAGAGCTTTAAATCGTATAGAAGTGGTTGAAAAGGATAAATAGAATTTTTGGGGGTGCTTTGCTAGTTGGATCAGAAAGAAAAAATTAAAAGGATTACTTCTAAAGATCCCTTAGAGCAAGCATTGTTAAAAGGGCATGGAGTAAATGATATAAAGGCTGATGAAAAAAAAATTTATCTAGGTCAGTTTAGGGAAAGAGTGCTTATAGCGCTAACAATAAATCAGGTTCATCAGCCGGGAACTTATCCTGAAGTTACCGACTCAATAAAACATTCAAGGGCAAGAAAGTTAATTTTAAATCGTCAAGTTAACCTAGATAGAGCTGCCGATTACATTAATTTAGCCAGGGATAAGAACTTGGATTTTACAACAGTTAGTACTAAAAAGAATGATACAGATATAGGCTTAATAGTTGCTGCAGATGACGCTGTAGAAGAAGAACATATTTTTGTAAAAGATCTTTCTGAAAGGTTTGTAGAAGTTGGGTTAGATCCAAAACTTATAAACTTAATCGGGGAAAAGATATGTAGAAGCTGTTATAAGGATATCGAGGCAAAAGCTCCTGAACTTTTACATCTTTTCAAAGAGGTCACATTTTTAGATAAAATAACTGGTGTGCAAAAATGCTGTTAAAAGAGGGCTGTCAAATGACAGCCCCTTTTTTAAACTCTCATGTATAACTAAGTAGGATTAAGGCAACAATTAAAGTTATACAGGGGGTGTAGGAGAGTGGAGAAAACTATATGTATAATAATTATTTTATTGCTATCTATGGCTAGCATAACTTTGGCTATAGAAACAACTCCTGCTGGAGGAGTTGACGAAATAAAAAGTTTAATAAAGGTTTCTGAAGCCATGGATGGAGATGTAGTTGCTTATTCGTGGCAAGCCCATGTAAAAATTGAAGATAAGCTAGATAAAGATGAACTAAACGAAACTTTAAAAGAATTCTTAGGGGAAAACTTATCTAAGGCGGTAACCGAAACATCAAAGGACCATGCATATGGAGAGTGGTACTCAGAAGACACATATAATAGCTTGTCTATTGTTGTTGATGAAGAAAATGGGCATACCTATATTGTTTATAGTGTAGAACTAAGTAATGAAAAATGCCTTATTAATTGGCATAATAACTTACATAACAAAATTTCACATTTTGGAGAACCTTTTGTAGCTGTAAATATACATAAAATATATGATGGCAACTTTAATTCCACTTTAAAAGAAAAAAATATACAGGCAGCTTTTAATGCAGCCAACTCAACTTTTAATGTTGATAGCAAAGGGGAGGGGTATGTAGGTTATATAGGTTATACACAAGAAATAGACAATTATGTTATGGTTAATGATGATAAAGTTAATTTGCACATTACAATAACTACTGATAATACAGCAGATGTAGAATACATAAATATAGCTACTCCATTAATTATAAACAGTTATTAACTGAAAGGGGGACCAAGATTGGAAAAAATATTAATTACAGGGAAGAAAGCACCTTTAAAAGGGTCAGTAAAAGTTAGCGGAGCAAAAAATGCAGCACTTCCTATTTTAGCAGCCTCCCTTTTGTGCCAAGGTGTTTCTACTTTAGAAGATGTTCCACCGTTACAAGATGTAAAGGTAATGCTACAAGTTTTAGAGCAGCTTGGTGCTACTGTTGAAAAAGGGGATAAACTAAAAATTAACAGCACAAAAATAAAAAAAACTGAGGCCCCGTATGAACTAGTAAAGAAAATGAGAGCTTCGTTCTTAGTCGCAGGGCCCTTGCTTGCCAGACTGGGGCAGGCAACAATATCTTTGCCGGGAGGTTGTGCTATAGGAACAAGGCCAATAGACTTACACTTGAAAGGGTTTGAGGCTTTAGGAGCAAAAACGGAGTGTGGCAGTGGCTACATTAAAGTTTGGGCAGATAAATTAATTGGAACAAATATCTATTTAGACTTTCCTTCTGTAGGAGCAACGGAAAATATTATGATGGCTGCTACTTTAGCTGAAGGGAAAACTACTATAGAAAATGCTGCAGCAGAACCGGAGATAGTGGACCTAGCAAACTTTTTAAACTCTATGGGAGCTAATATCAAGGGAGCGGGAACTAGTGTTATTAAAATAAAGGGTGTAAATAAATTATCCGATTGCACTTATACCGTAATTCCTGATAGAATTGAAGCGGGAACTTATATGGTAGCCGCTGCTATAACCGGAGGAGATATAACTATAGAGAACGTGATAATGGACCATCTTAAGCCTGTAGTGGCAAAACTACAGGAGGCAGGGGTGAAATTTGTTGAAGGAGAGACAAACGTAAAAGTTATGGCACCAAAAACCATAACAGCAGTTGATATTAAAACATTACCATATCCAGGGTTTCCTACTGATATGCAGCCTCAACTATTAACGTTAATGACAGTTGCGAACGGCAGTAGTGTAGTAACTGAGAGTATATTTGAAAATAGGTTTATGCATGTTCATGAACTTCATAGGATGGGAGCTAAAATACGAGTTCAAGAACGTTCGGCATTAATAACAGGAGTAGAAAGGCTATCGGCTACAGAAGTAAAAGCTACAGACCTAAGGGCAGGGGCAGCAATGCTGCTAGCAGGTTTGGTCGCCGAAGGCACAACAGAAGTTACAGATATTTATCATATAGATAGAGGGTATGTTGGAATAGTAAAAAAGCTAGCAAATATGGGGGCTGACATTAAAAGGTCACAATAAAAACGTCTAAAAAAATAGACGTTTTTTATTTTTTCAGCATTTTTATTTTACCTAGCACATAATATTAACTATGTGAGGAGGTAGAATCAATGGGGAAGCATGCTATGTTTTTCATTATTGCATTACTTATAATAATTATTATAATGCCAGCTATTTTGGTGAAGGGGTGCAAGTTTGTAACACCTTACGAACTTGATGTAAAGTTAGAAGATGATACACTTATTTCAGTTTTTTTCCATGAAGAAAAGGAGATAAAAGAAATGCGATTGGAGGACTATCTACTAGGGGTTGTAGCTGGAGAAATGCCTGCTTCTTTTGACATTGAAGCTTTAAAAGCGCAAGCAGTAGTTGCTCGCACATATGCATATAACCAAATTATAAATGGGGGATGTACCAGTCATCCTGATGCAGATATTTGTACTAATTATCAAAGTTGTCAACATTGGATTTCGCAAAAACAAGCTAAAGCAAAATGGTCTACTTCAGAAAAAAGTAGTAACTGGGACAAAATTATAAAAAGTGTTGAAGAAACAAAGGGGAAAATATTAACTTTTGAGGGGCAACCTGTTAATGCGCTATATCATTCTACGTGCGGGGGGAATACAGAAAACTCTGAGGACGTTTTTCAAAGTTCTAAACCGTACCTTAAATCTGTTGAGTGTGATTATTGTAGTGACTCATCAAGGTTAGAGCAAAAGGTAAAAGTCTCTGAAGATGATTTTTTAAAGATGATTCAAGACTTAGTTAAAGTGCAAAATTTAAACTACGAAAAGGACATAGCCATAGATCAAAGAAGTAGTACAAATAGGGTTAAAGATTTTAGAATTAAAGACGAAACATACTCTGGCAACGATGTGAGAATGGCGGTGGGGTTAAACTCTACAAATTTTGAAATGAGCTACGATGAAAGCGACATAATTTTTGAAGTTTTAGGGTATGGCCATGGAGTTGGTCTTTGTCAATATGGAGCAAATGGTATGGCAAAATTACAAAAGAACTTTGCGGATATCTTACATTTTTATTATAAAGACGTTGAAATTAAACAAATTTATGAAAAAGTAGAATAAAAATTATAAAAATGGATATGCTACTCCTTTAGAGGAGTGGTAAAAATGAAGAAATATTATATAAAAATGAAAAAGATTTTATTACAATTTTACTTAAGGTTAAAGGAAAGCACAGTAGTGTTTATAAAAAAAGCAAATAAATGTATAAGACAAGGTTTTAAAAAATTTATGGGACTACCCAAATATATAAAAACAGCTTCAGCATATGTTGTTTTTATAGTGTTATTGCTATCTTTTACTTTTTGGAGAATAAACTCCTTGCCATCCTTTTCTGTGCAGGATACACCTTCTCAACCTAATGTTGAAAACAAGATGAACCATAACATTTATGACGAAATGGAAATCAGCAGAGACTTCGAAGATGAAAAAGGAGAAGAAAAAGAAGAACCCATAACAGAACAAGAATCTGAAGAAGTAACAACGGAAATAGCTAACTTGTCATGGCCTTTGCAGGGAGAAGTGGTTAAAAAATTTAATGATATGTGGACACTTAATAGTACCCATCAACCAATAACAGGAATTGCAATTCAAGCTGAAACCGATAGTAAAGTGAGGGCTGCGCTATCAGGTTCCGTTGAACAGGTCTATAATGACCCTATGCATGGAAATACAGTTGTCATAGCTAATGAAAAATACACCACTGTTTACTCCAGTCTATCCTCTGAAATATTGGTAAATGAGGGGCAGAAAGTTTCTAAAGGTGACAGCTTAGGAACTCCAGGAAATTCTTCGCTATTAGACATTTCGCCATCCTTCCTCTTGTTTGAAGTAACTGAGATAAATAGCGAAGGAAAAAGTGAATACATAGATCCACTTTCTTTGCTTGAATAGGCCTATTAGATAAAAAGAGGTTGCTTTAGGTTAAACCATAATAACCTAAAGCAACTTCTTTTTTGTTGTAAGTTTATAGCTCTTTTTACTAGTTATAGTCATAAATCCTCCTTATAAAGTAATATAAATAATTAGCTTAAGATGGGGGGAGAAAAAATGAATGACTATATAGTAGAACGAGTGCTAACTATAAGCGCATATGTGATAGAAACTGAAGCAACAGTTAGAAAGGTATCGGAAATGTATGGAGTTAGTAAAAGTACCGTTCATAAAGACTTAACAGAAAGACTGCCTGAAATAAACAAGGAACTGGCAGAAAAGGTTCGAAAAATATTAGAAAAAAATAAAAAAGAACGCCACATAAGAGGAGGAATAGCAACAAAAAACAAATATTTGTTTTCTAAAGCTTAATATAGGCAACAAAAATAAAGGAATTTTTAGGTAAATGTAGAATCTTAAAACTAAGTCATTGTGAAGCGGGAGGGAATTAATGTTGTTTAAAATAGGTAAAGATATAGGGGTTGATCTAGGCACTGCCAGTGTTCTAGTTACTGTTAAAGGGAAGGGAGTTGTTTTAAATGAACCTTCTGTAGTAGCTATAGATAGTGATAGAGATAAAACTTTGGCAGTGGGGGAAGAGGCTAGAAGTATGCTAGGCAGAACTCCCCTTAATATTTCTGCTATTAGACCTCTAAGAGAAGGAGTAATTGCAGATTTTGATATAACAGAAAATATGTTGAGATATTTTATACAAAAAGCAGCTGGGAATTCTCCTTTTTTTAAGCCTAGAGTTATGGTTTGTGTGCCGGCAGGGATTACATCGGTGGAGCAAAGAGCTGTAATAGAGGCAGTACTTAACATAGGAGCTAAGGATGTATTTTTAATAGAAGAGCCTCGGGCGGCTGCACTGGGAGCTGACTTAGATATATTTGAACCCTTTGGCAATATGGTTATTGACATAGGTGGAGGGACAACGGATGTGGCGGTAATTTCTTTAGGAGATATAGTAAAAAAGGAAAGTATTCGTGTAGGCGGAGATAAACTGGATGAGGCGATTGTAAGACATATAAGGGACAAGCATAATTTGATGATTGGTGAAAGGTCTGCTGAAGAAGTTAAGATCCAGGTAGCTTCTGCTGATCCTAGCACCAGGAACAAAACAATGGAAGTGAGAGGAAGGGACATAGTTACAGGGCTTCCCAAAACCTTGACAGTAGATTCGGAAATGGCCTATGAAGCAATCAAAGAACCGGTTAACTCCATATTAAGAAGCACTCATATGGTACTAGAGAAAACCCCCCCAGAGTTAGCTGCTGACATTATTGATAAGGGTATAGTAATGACGGGAGGAGGAGCTTTATTACATGGTTTAGACACTTTTTTAACTGATAAGCTTCAGTGCCCTGTTTTTATAGCAGAAGACCCTATATCTTCTGTAGTTAGAGGAACGGGTATAGCATTAGAAATGTTGGACAACATAATGGATACACTTGCCAGCAGTAAAAAACCGGTTTAAGGCTAATAGCCCATTGACTAGTTAGGCATTATGGATTATTCTTTTAATATAATAATATTTAAGGTGGGTGAAGTGAATGATTCGAGGTTTGCAACTCTCTAGTCAGGGTATGATTGCTCAGCAAAAAAAACAAGAAAATATCGCAAATAACATAGTTAATGCTAACACCAATGGATATAAAAAAGATCAAAGTGTAGTAGGTGCGAAACCAGAAATGTTTATACATAGACTTAACGATGCAGTTATGGAGACTTCTTTTGGAAGAAGAGATCTTATGCCGGGAGTAGGAGGCTTAGGAACAGGAACTATAGTTGATGAAACATTTACAAACTTTACTCAAGGGAATATAGTACAGACAGACCGAAATGCCGACCTTGCTTTGGTGGGAGAAGGTTTTTTTACTGTTCAACAAGACGGAGAAACATTTCTAACTAGGGATGGAGAGTTTAACGTAGATTCTCAAGGGAATCTTGTTACTAATAAAGGGGCTTTTGTCTTAGGTCAAAATGGTCTAATAAATGTAGGTAGTGATGATTTTACTGTAAATGAACAGGGGCAAATTTTTGTAGATAACGAGTTGGTGGACTCTTTGGATATAACTGGAGTGGAAAACCCTAACTCTATGTTGAAAATGGGAGAAAATCTTTTGCAATTGACAGATGATAGCGTAGAAGTGGGCGCTAATACTATAGTTAAACAGAACTATCTAGAACAGTCAAATGTAAACTTAGGAGAAGAAATGGTTGATATGATATCTACTATGAGAGCATATGAAGCAAATCAAAAAGCAATTCATACACAAGATGAAACTTTAGGCAAAGCAGTAAATGAAATAGCACAGCTACGTTAAAAAAGGAGGTATTAAGATGAGGTCATTATGGATTGGCGGATCAGGACTTATGTCCCACCAAACAAATATCGATAATATTGGTAATAATATCTCTAACGTTAATACTAATGGTTATAAAAAAAATAGAACAAGTTTTGAGGACATGCTTTATGCTAATGTACAGCAAAATATAGATCCTGTTGTTGGGGAACTTCGCCAAACTCCTGCTGGAATTCAAATTGGAAACGGAGTAATGGTTTCTGGAAGCAAACAAGTATTTAGTCAAGGTGCTTTAAACAGCACTGGCGAAACATGGGATTTAGCAATCGAAGGTCCTGGATTTTTTGGTGTAGATGTTGACGGAGTAACCCACTTAACTAGAGATGGGAATTTTAGTGTGGATTCTGAGGGGAATCTAGTTAATTCCAGTGGATATATGGTGGATGGTGATTTTCAAGATTTAAGCCAAGCGACAAATATATCAATTAATCCTCAAGGAGAGGTCTATGGAAATTTACCTGGTCAAGAAGAAGCAGCCTTAATCGGGGATATAAATACTTATAATGTAGATAATCCCGAAGGATTACTATCAGTTGGGGATAATCTTTTATTGGCTACCGAAAATTCCGGTGACCCACAAATATTTCAGTCAAACATTAAGCAAGGTGCTCTAGAAGGTTCTAATGTAGACTTAGCTGAAGAACTAACAAACATAATAACCGCTCAAAGGACATATCAGGCCACTGCAAAAACAATACATACTGCAGATGAGATGATGGGTCAAGCTAATAATATAAAGAGGTAATATAATGACAAAAAAGGTAATTACTTCGTTGGCAATTAGTTTGTTAAACATAATGTCGTTTTTTGTTATCTATCAGCGTGATGATGTCTACAGCACAGTATTAATTGCGACAGTTACTTTTATATGTGTTTACTGGGGTAAGCCCTGGTCTATATTAGTAGCTACTCTGTCAACTTTTTCAATCTACTTTATGGATTATCAGTACGCTCTAGTTTTATTAGCTTCGCTAATTATATATATACTGATTTTTGACTATTTTATAAAGGTCGCATATAGTAAAAATGAGAATAAATCATTAGTTCAAACTGCCTTTATGGGAATAGCACTGGCAGTTGCTGCTAGTACATTTTTTACTGCTATTGTCTATCAATGGTCTGTACACTCTATTGTGCTTGCTCTAATCCTAGATTCTATAGCAGGTATGATAGGGGTGGTGGCTACTAGTTTTGCTAGCTATTATTATAAAGATTGGTTTGTGAGCAAGTAAAAAGTCACCAGCAGGTGACTTTTGTTCATTACTACGGATTTGTTCGACATTTATTTCCTAGAAAATACTTTATAACTCATAAAATAAGCTGGAGGTGTAACTATGTGGAGTAATTTGTCTAAGGACAAGATTACATGGAAACTAAGAGATTATAGACAGTTTTTATTTGAAAACATGCTGGGAAGTGTAGCAATCTTTTTAGGAATTTTTATTTTGATACTCAACTTATTACCTACTGGTCATAACGATATTCTTTTTTTGGGTTTGTTTATGTATGGTCTCTTCTTTTTATACAAGCAAATGTGGTTTTTTAGTCTTGCAGCCAGTCTACTAACAACTATGGGAATATATTATACTTTGCTGTTAAATAATCAATTTACTCAAGGAGGAGAGTCTTCTTTTCTTTTATTTTTTGGGGTTGGTTTTTTAATTCACTATTTAGTCTTGAGAAAGTGGAGCTGCTTTTGGCCTTTAATTCCTGCTGTTGTCATGCTTTTTTTAGGAGCGTTAACTATGCTTAACTCCGAACTTTCTAGAAGAGTGTTGTCCACGTATTGGCCATTATTACTAGTTTTAGTAGGAGGAATTTTGCTAGGGCTTCCAAAGATTCACGAAAAAATCTCTAACTATAATGTTATGAGAGTTATAAAAAAAATTAAAAACTATAGATTTAGGCAAAAGTCCTAAATCTTTTTTTTGGGTCAAAAAAAGAGGTATGGAGTTATGAGAAAGAGAAGAGTATTATTAAAAAAATTTGCTCAAATGGGGAGGGGTTAATGTGAAAAAAGTTTGGGGACTAATTATGGTGCTGTGTGTGTTTGTTTATATTTTTACTCATGGACTTTTGGCCAACACTTCGATACCTAATTTATTTCCTAAGGGACAAGGTTTTCTATTAGTTTCATTTTTTTTGATACTAGCCGTTATAATAAAATATGTAAGCAAACAAAGAGAAGAAATTTTTGTTAATTTTAAAGATAGTATTTTTATGGACTCTGAATCTACTAAACGCTCAGCAAAAATATTTTTAAGGAAGTTTGGAAGAAATAAGCTGGTTTGGTTTGCTGTTCCTATACTGGTTATTTTAATTGGCATGGCTTTTTTTCCTAGTTTTTTTGCTACTTATAGTCCACAGCCGGTTTATGGTCCTTATGATATGCCAAGTGATAGATCACCTTCTAGAGAACATTTTTTTGGTCTTACCTTTAACGGATTAGATTTATGGTCCTTATTGGTATTTCAGGCAAAAGATGTATTGTTAATTCCTGTTAAAGCTACATTTTACAGTTTTGTTTTAGGGTTGGTATTGGGTGCTTTAGCTGGATATTTAGGAGGATTTGCTGATTTTTTGGTGTGTTGGATGGTAAATAGTTTTTTGGCTTTTGTTCCTTTGGTTCTATTTATGACTGTCTTAGCATTTGTTGGTTTTGGTAGAATGGATGTAAGAATTTGGCTCTATAGTATATATGGTGGATGTTTACTTTCTAAGGTAGTAAGAGCTCAATTTTTAAGCTTGCGGGAAAGAGAATTTGTGCAAGCTGCAGAATCGTTGGGGTGCAGTGAGTTTGAAGTTATTTTTAAACATATGGTTATAAACTGTTGGAGTCTACTACTTGTTCAGTCTACTCTGTTCATGGGTCAGATACTAACTATGGATGCAGCTTTAGCCTTTTTAGGATTTGGAGGAGTAGGTTGGGCAGAAATATTGGGACAGTATTCATCATGGGGTTTTAATGATCCGTGGATGATGTTTTTTCCTGGCTTATTACTTTTCTTAGTAATTGTATCTATAAACATATTAGGAGAGGGTATCAGAACAGGATTGGGGGTAGATGATTATGCTTAAAAAAACTATACTAATATCAACCTTGATGGTTTTATTTTTAAGCCAACCTACTAATGCCGAACAAACTACACATAGATTTGATTGGTCTGTAGAGGAAGTCATTAACAGTGTGTACGGACATCAGCTTCCTGCTAATGTTGATTGGGACTATAAAGAAAAGGTTTTATATAACCATTGGTGGGAAAAGAATGAAGATGACACTTATAATTATATAATTTCTAGGGGACAGATAGATGGAAATGAAGATAAATTCGAACTATTTAGCGATCAAGAAGATACCTTTATTATTGACCTAATGCGACATCAGGGCAAAAAATATATATTATGGGCTAATGAAAAAGAAGATTATATCTTACCTACGTTATCAGTATATCAAGGAAATAACAAAATAAGTGAAATAGAGTTAGATGAAAAAATAGATAATGATTTTAATTCTATAAGAGATATGGCTATAGGTGCAGAGGAAGATTTCTTATATTTAGCATATCGGGGTAGACAGAGAGCAGTTGGTGATGTAGAGGTAATAGAAAAAAGAAAGACTGACGGAGAGTTGATCTTTCACTACACTGTGGAACTTCCACCTAATCAAGGAGTTATCCCCAATATGGAGATTTATCCTGACGGTGAGGGTGGGGCTTTCATTCTTTATAAAAGAGAGCACTTAATTGAGCTACTTAGAGTTAACGATAGTAGTATGCAGTTTGAACAGCTGGATACAGCAGCCCATAGAATGGGCTTTTATGGTACCAATACTGACTATGTAGTTAATGATATTGCTCCTCAAGTTGTACAAGACTCCGATAAAAACCTTCATATAGTCTATACTTATTGTACTTATGATGGATTTGGAGATGATATAATTGATGTGAAATATATAAAGTATAGTTATAGTCAAGGTATAGAAAAAAAGAAAGTCCTCTCAAATGAGAAGGGAATATCAAGGTTTCCTACAATAACCATGTCTGACGATAATAATTTAGTAGTTTCCTGGACAGATGATAGGTTTGAAAACTACGAGGCAGTATATATAAAAATGAATAAAGATGGAGATATTTTGACATCCACGCCTAGAAGAATTACTTGGGAAAGAGAGTACTCTAAGCTGCCTAAAGTTTTCTATGTGGATGGGTATGCCCATGCTTTTTGGTATCGACAATGCCCAGATTCTTCATTTGTCATACACAATACAATGTATAAGAACGATAAAGACCCAGCACCGTACTCAAAATGGATGGCTGTGGGAGTAAACCCGTATGGAAGAGGGGGGACTGTTAGTCAATTCGGCTTCTTTATGTTAATATCTTCTTTTAGAGGGTTAGTATTTCTTTTTACTAACAGTATATATATTTTGCTGATAATGCTATCAATGGCTATTTTTAACAAAGTGGGTCTGCTTTATTATCTAACCCAACAACCCTATGCGTTTTTCATTTTGATAATACTAGGCTTAATGATTTTAATGCCACCTATGGAAGTTACAAGCACAACTATGTCTGTATCAGATGGGATGGAAATGAGGGCTGGGATAAGTATGGCACTATTAACTGCTTTGTTTTTACATAAAATAAAAAGACCACCGAGCACATCTTTAAACATCTTTATAGGGATTGTAATTTGGATGTTTGTTACAGCAATTATCCTGCATTATCCAGGTGTAGCTACAGAATACGCCATTTAAATAGGGTTGTTTAAAAAGAGTTCAGCTAAGAAGAAATACTAGCTAAAATAAACTTTATACTCCTGCATAATAAACAAAAGAAAGTGCAATTTGAAAATAACAACTTGACTTATATAGCCCTTTTTGCTAATTTAAACTTAAGGGAGGAGTTATAGGCATGGTTGAAACTATCCTAACTGTATTCTTTTTAGCTTTAGGATTTTGGATTGGTGCTTGGATTTCAGTTGATATTATAAAATCCCTAGTGAATTTTGTTTATATAAAATGGGGTGAAAGTGAATGAATATATTTACTGAAATAGCACAGTTCATGTATCAAATAACAGGGGTAAATGTGGCATTATATCTTTCTACGGGCTTTTTTTTAGGAGTTCTAGTGATTTTTACTGCCACCATGTTAATGGTAATATTTAACTTGTTAGCGACAAAAGTGTAATTATACTTGCATTATTTGTTTAAAACCTCCTAATACTAATATAAGAAAATATATTAGTATTAGGAGGTCTTTTAATGCCTGTAAATTCAGATATAGGTCAACTTAAAAAAGTAATAGTTCATAGACCATCAGATGAGCTGGAATATTTAACTCCAAAATATTTAGAACAGCTATTGTTTGATGAAATTCCGTGGTTAGGAAGAGCCCAAAAAGAGCATGATTTGTTTGTTAAAAACTTAGAGACTCAAGGAATTGAAGTTTTTTACCTAACAGATTTAATCGAAGAAGTTCTACAAACAGAGAGTTTAAAAGAGGAGTTTATAATAAAACACTTAGATTTAAGTCATATAGCCAATCTTAGCACTCGACAAGCCGTACATGATTACCTTATGGAAAAAGATGCAAGCTATGTAGTTAAAACACTAATTAGAGGATTAAAAAAAGATTATGTACAAACTCTAAAAGAATGTAAATCATTATCTGATCAAACTACAAAAACCTTTCCATTTTACTTGGCCCCTATTCCAAGTATGTATTTTTCGAGAGACCAAAGCGTTACAGTTGGCAAAAATGTAATGTTAGGGTCAATGCTAAATGATTCTAGACAAAGGGAAACATTATTTATGGAATATATAAGCAAATATCATAGTCAATTTTCAGACTATGAATGTGCACTGGATAAGCCTATCCCTCGTGGACTTGAGGGAGGGGATGTTATCATGGCATCAGAAGATTTAGTGATTATAGGTCTTTCTGAAAGAACAACTGAACAAGCTATAGAAACAGTAGCTCAACAGTTGTTAATAGATAAACGGTTAGTTAAAGAAGTTTTAGTTCTCCAGATTCCAGCACAACGAGCATACATGCATTTGGATACTGTTTTTAATATGGTAGATATAGATAAATTTATACTCTATCCAGGAATAAAAGACGAAATTTATACTTACAGGCTAACGGCTAAAAATTCTAAAAAAGTTGAAGCCACAAAAGCTGGGGAATTGAAAAAAGCTCTTTCAGAGTCTTTAGGTTATAGCGTTAACATTATTTATACTGGAGGAGATGATCCTATTACTGCTGCTAGGGAACAATGGGGTGATAGCACAAATACATTAGCATTATCCCCAGGTACAGTAATAGCCTATAACAGAAATGTTGTAACAAATGATATAATGAGGAAAAATGGCATAGAAGTTATAGAATTTGAAGGCTCAGAGTTAGTTAGAGGCCGGGGAGGACCCCGTTGCATGTCAATGCCCTTTGAAAGACTATCACTATAGAAGAAAGTAAGGGTCCTGTCTTAAGAAAAGGTTAAAAATCTTATCTTAAGACAGGCCCTTATTTAATGACTGTTTTCTGATGTATTGCTGTAACCTGTAGCCTATCTTATTTTAGTGCAATACCAAAGATATCCTCTTTATTAACTGGCTCTTAAATACGAGAATCGCCACTATTTAATCTGTTGTCTCTCATAACGAAATAATGGTTTTCTCTTAAATTTAACTCTATTTTTAAAAATTGACATTATGTAATATAAAACCTTCTGTGTTTACCACTATCTTTGCCATCTCTTAAAAATAAGTTTTAGCAGGTTAAGAGCATATTTGATATAATAGAATAAAAGGAGGTTAAAAATAGTGAAAAAAGCATTGATTACATTAAATGTCTCGGAAAGCAAAAGACTGATTGCAAAAGCTATTTCAAAGCTTCCACAAATTGTAGAAGCTATGGACAAAGGGAAAATTGTTATAGCTGGAGGGACAACTAACGGATACATAGTAGAAGAACTAACAGGAAAAAAAATTAACAAGGAGCTTTACACAGCTGGAGTGATTTGTCAGGGGAGGGGGTGCATAACTCCTGAAGAAAACAGAATATCGCCTATTGTATTAGAAAAGGGGGAAATATCCTCACTGACTTGGCTGGAAGCGCTGGAAACTATGGGGAAGGGCGATGTTTTCATCAAGGGTGGAAATGCAGTAGATAGTGATAAAAACGTAGGTATTATGGTAGCTCATCCTCAGGGGGGAACTATTGGGGCGGCTTTAGGAACTGTTATCGCAAAAGGGGTAAACCTAGTTTTGCCGGTGGGGCTGGAAAAGTTAATTCCATCCGTACGGAAAGCCTCATTAGCAGGGGGAATTGAAGAAATAAATTATTCGTTGGGAATGCCTGTCGGGCTTGTGCCTGTTTCAACGGGACAAGTAATAACAGAAGTGGAAGCTGTAAGTGAGAAATTTGGTGTCAAATCTATTCCTTTTGCAGCTGGTGGAAATGGAGATAGTCAAGGAAGTATTTCTTTAGTTTTAGAGGGCGACGATGAAAGGATAAAAGAAGCATTTAATAACTTAAAGAGAATAAAAAAAGAGCAGCCCCTTGAGGCTGTTAAACAAAAATGTCCATGTAAGCGACCGTGCAATTATTTTAAATAAATAAAAATTCCTGTTAAGAGAAGTAAACTTCTTAACAGGAATTTTGGCCTTGCTTTGGCTTAACTAGCTTTCGGCTCTTGTTTTACATATATACCTTTAGAAGATACAGGCTTTTGTTTTCCTAATAAATTAGTTCCAAGTACTCCGGTTATGATAAAGAAAGCTCCTATAACATGATAGTAATAAAAGGATTCGCCTCTGATAAAAACTCCGGCAGTAATTGATATAACTGTAACTAGGTTGGCAAATACTGCCCCTTGAGCTGCATTGACCTTAGATAGAGTAAAGTTAATTAAAAAGAAAGCTACCACTGATGATAAAATACCAAGATATAAAAGTGGTATTAGTACTTCAGTATAAGTAAGGGGAACAAAAAAAGAACTAAGCTCTCCCTTTATACCTTGTTGAATAACGGCAATTGTGGAGAAAATTAATGCTCCTGCTCCCATCATAGAGTATGTTCTTTGAAATGGAGTAAGAGAAACAGATAAGCTTCTGGATGTGATATTAAAACCAGCACCAGCCAACACTGCAATTAACAATACCATTATTCCAGCCAAATTCGAAACTACCTCTCCCTCAGCTCTTCCTTGCATTATAGCGATAAATATCACCCCGGAAACCGAGGATAGAATAAAAGGAATTTGGACCTTTTTGGGATACTCTTTTAGGAATACAGCGCTAAAAATTGCTACAAAAATTGGAATTAAGGCAATCATCATGCCTGCTTCTGATGACGAGGTCATTCTTACGCCTGTCGTTTCAGCGCTAAAATATAAAAAGGGCTGAAAAAATACAAGTAATAATAATTTTTTGCTAAGAGGAATTTTTTTTACTTTTAGTCTATTCCCCAAAGCAAATTGAATTAAGGTCATAGTCAAAAAGGCAAACATAAACCTGAAACTCAAAAGATGATACGGAGAAATATACTCCAGCACTTCAGCTGTAAACATAAAAGAAAATCCAAAAATAGTTGCATAACCTAAGCCTGTAAAAAAGTGAATGTTTTTTTGAACAGCTTTAATCATATTACGACCCCCTAAATTATCTTCCACTTAATTATAATACTTGTAGAAATAATTTAAAAGTAGTAATCTATTAGTAAGCTGATGAGGAGGAATAACATTGTCAAAGGTTATTGTTGTGGGAAGTATAAACGTTGATTTAGTTTTTAAAACTGAGAATCATCCATTACCTGGCGAGACTGTGATGGGAAAATCCTATTGTCAGTATAACGGTGGCAAAGGGGCTAATCAAGCAGTTGCAGCTGCCCGCTTAGGATCATCTGTTTTTATGGTAGGTGCCGTTGGTAACGATGAGTATGGACTTAGCATAGTTAAAGATTTAAAGAGAGATAATATCAATACAAAGAACATAGTTCAAAAGGGAGAGGCAACTGGTGTAGCGGCTATAACATTAGATAAAAAAGCAGAAAACTCAATAGTGGTAATTCCGGGTGCAAATCATTATTTAGAGCCAAATGATTTGCCGGAAGACTTAATTTCCACAAATGATATAGTGCTACTACAATTGGAAATATCAATTGAAATGGTGGAACAGGTGGTCAAAATAGCTAAAAATAAAGGAGCAAAAGTTATTTTAGATCCTGCCCCAGTTAGCCCTTTATCAGAAACCATTTATAAGCATTTAGATATAATTAAACCAAATGAAGGAGAGGCTTTAAAGTTATCACAAAAAGATAATATAGATGATGCTGCCCAGTTCTTTCTAGACAAAGGCGTGGAGAATGTTATTATAACATTAGGAAAGAATGGGGCAAAGTTATATAGTAAAACAACAAAAAAAATATTTCAGGGCATAGAAGTTGACCCAGTAGATACTACTGCAGCAGGTGATAGTTTTTCGGGAGCATTGGCTGCGGATTTATCTAAGGGGAGTAACCTAGATGAATCCATAAAATTTGCTATAAAAGTAGCATCAAAGACTGTAACCAAAATGGGGGCACAGTCTTCTTTGCCAATACTAGCCGAGGTGACAAAATAGGAGGTTAATATGAAAAAAGTAATTTTAGATGTAGACCCAGGAATAGATGATGCTATGGCGTTGGCGTTAGCATTCAAAAGTGAGAAGTTAGACATTCTCGGTATAACTACAGTAGCAGGAAATCTGCCATTAGAGACTACTACCCAAAATGCAGCTAATGTGCTAGATGTTTTAGAAGGAAAGTGCAAGGTATATAAAGGAAGCGAAAAACCTCTTGAAAAACACTTGCGCACAGCAGAGCATATACATGGTCCAACAGGTTTAGGGTACTTAGAACTACCTGAAATAAAAGAAAATATAGCACAACAAGATGCTGTTACTTTTATGGCTGAACAAATTAATAGATATCCAGGAGAAATTACTATAATTGCTGTGGCTCCCCTAACAAACATAGCCAAGCTCTTTAAAGACTACCCTAAGATTGACGAAAAAATTGCTGAAATTATAATTATGGGTGGAGCAGTGGATGTTAAAGGAAACGTCACTGAACAGGCGGAATTTAATATTTATGCTGATCCTGAAGCGGCAAACATAGTTTTTTCTGGAAAATGTGGCAAAACTCTTGTAGGTTTAGATGTGACTTTAAAGGTATTGTTAACTGCTAAAGAATTAGATGAAATTTCTTGCATTAAAAATAAAGTATCAGATGCGGTAGAAAAAATGACCAGATTTTATTTAGACAAATATGAAAATGTTAATAAATTAGCAGGATGCGCACTACACGACCCATTAGCTGTAGGAGTAGCTATCCAACCTGATATAGTAAAAACAACCCCTATGTACTTAGAGGTTGTTGAACAAGAAGGCGAAAATAGAGGTAAGGTCCTTAAAAAAGCTCAAGGAGAAATTATAAAAGTTTGTAAAGGCGTAGATAGCGATAAGTTTTTAAGATATTATATAGAAGCTTTAAAATAGCAGTTTAATTCATCCCCACTAATGTTAGTATCCTTCCAGTGTTTTTACCGTCCCTTCTTACTGAGAACAATTTTGGGTTACAGAAATTGCATAAACATAAATTTTTAAAATTACCGTTGAAACCAACCTGACGAAAATTATGTTGAGATGCTGCAGCTATATCTATGGAATATAGATTATCTTTTTTACCAACAATACTAGCAGGGTAATTATATTTATTGATAAATACATCGTATAAATATTGGTCATGCTGCACATAGCATTCTTTGCAGATGCCGGCTACATAAATTACAGAGATATCCTCTAGCTTAGCCCCGATGCTAACCATATGTTTTAATAATTTTATTTCAAGCTTACCAACTACACCTCGCCAACCGCCGTGTGCTAAAGCTAGGATACTTTGTTTAGGGTCATGCAACACAATTGGATAGCAGTCGGCAGTAGTTATTGATAAATATAATCCTTTATCTTTTGTTATTAACCCGTCTTTATTATCAATAGTATCTTTAGATGCAACAACGCCTCGTCCCCCATCTTTTAAACTAACTTCAACATAATCACTTCCATTAGCAAGGTTGGGGCGAACTATTTTATCTAATGGAACTTTAGTTTGGTTGTTAAGATTGTTAAAGCTTTGCCTTGGTGGGATTTTTGAAGCTGTATCGATTTTAAATGAACCTAAATCTGTGGTGGAAACAAATATATCTAAGCTATTTTCACTAAATTTGTAGATTGACATTTTTTTCACCTCATTTAATTTTTTGCAGGATATTATAGAATTAACCTATAATATTATATTATACAGAAAAAATAAGGAGGTTTCATTAATGGAAAGAACTATAGTTTCTACAGAAAGCGCTCCAAAAGCTATTGGCCCATACTCACAAGCAAATACGGTGGGCAACATGGTATTTACTTCCGGGCAAATTCCATTAGATCCACAAACCATGGAAATTCCTACCCAAGATGTGCAAGAGCAAACAAAGTTGGTGTTAGAGAATCTTAAGGCGGTAGTGGAAGCAGCAGGTAGTTCCATGGATAACGTAATAAAGGTTACTGTATTTATCAAAAACATGGATGACTTTGGAAAGATTAACGAAGTTTATGGTGAGTACTTTGCCGATAACCCACCGGCTCGTTCCTGCGTAGAGGTGGCCCGTCTTCCAAAAGATGTTCAGGTGGAAATGGAAGCTATTGCTTTAATAAAGTAATTTTAGAAGAAGCTATCGACTCAGCTCGGTAGCTTCTTTTAATTAAAATAGAAGGAAAAAGATTCGAGTATAGAAATATGCTAGTAATAACAACATTATAAAAAAACTAGGAGGGATATGGTGGATTGGAAAAGTTTTGAGAAGTATGTAAAAGAGATAATGGAGGAGGAAAACATAGCTGGGGTTGCTATAGGTGTTTCTAAGCATGGCAAAACCATCTACAAAAAAGGGTTTGGCGTTAGCAATAAACAAACAAAAGATCCGGTGGACAGCGGAACCATTTTTGGCATTGCCTCTATTACAAAGTCATTTACAGCCCTTGCGATTATGCAGCTACAACAAGAAGGTAAGTTGTCAGTGGATGATCCAGTTATTAAGTATCTACCTGAGTTTAAACTATGTGGAGTTGAGGATATGAGTGGCATAAAAATACATCACCTGCTATCACATACAACAGGATGTCCACCGATGAAGCGGAGACAAGAGCTTAATAAGCTAAAAGAGCACTTAAAATACCTTGCAAATGAACAGTGCAAAATTTTAGGTAGACCGGGTGATTATTTAAGTTATTGTAACGACACATTTTTATTGTTAGGGGCCATAATAGAGCGAGTAACAGGAAAGTTATATCGTCGTCATATAACCGAAGCTATTTTAGACCCTTTAAAAATGTATCGCTCCACCTTTAGCCTAGAAGAAGTAGAAAAATATGAAAATGTTTCGGTACCGTACAACTATAACAGCAAGGAAAAACAGCTAGAAAAACAATCATGGCCTGTGCTAGGCAACTATGAGGTTGGGGGAGGAATTCGCTCCTGTATAGATGATTTACTCAATTATGGAGAAGTTTATGTTCAGGATAGTGTTATTATAGATAGAAAAAGCATATCAAAGATGTACCAGCCTGTTTATAAAATTGACAAGGATAGCTTTTACGGATACGCCTTAAAATCAACAATTAACTATAATGGTGTGACCTTGGTTGAACATGGAGGAGGACAACCTGGGGTTTCCTCTAATTTTGGTTTTATCCCTGAAGAAGAAGCTGTGATTGCAGTACTTACGAATGTAGGTGGTGTTTCTGCAGGCAAAATTTGGATGGCAGTGGTAAACACAATGCTAGGGTTACCACTTGAGTATAATCAGCGGAAAGAACCTTACCCTTACTATAACCTCACTCCTAGAGAGCTAGAGGTTTTAACGGGAAAATATAAATCAGCTGAAGGACAAGGATTAACAATTACAATAAAAGAAGGAAAACCAATAGCTAAAATAGGTGAAAAAATATATGAGTTAAGAGCAAGCACAAAGGACACTTTGGTGCTAAAACAAAAAGAGCGTCCAATTAAGTTTTACTTGGACAAAGAAGGAAAACCGTGGGCGGTGCTGCTGGGCATGAGGATGCTCCATAAAGAGAATAAGTAGCTGCTGGGTATCTAATAAACCCTTAAATCTCAAAAAAAATTATTAAAGCTATAACCTGTGGAAAGTCAATGTTTACAAGAGGTATAAATAAAATTTATAACTCTTATAAACAAATTTTGATAAAGTGAAAAGGATTTTTTTCACTTTCGTTGAATACTACTAATACAAGTAAATATACAAGTAGTATTTGATGAGTTTTACTAACTAAACAATAATTTTATATCGGGGATGATCAGTGCGGGAGAGACCACTTTATTTGTGGCGCCGAAGGAGCAAAGGGTTTACAAAAGCCTGTAAACTCATAACCTCTCAGGCCAAAAGGACCGTGCTGTGACCACACTCTGGAAAGTCTTCGGACACCGACGGAGCAACCCTTTCAAGGGAAATCTCTCAGGTTAGTAGACAGAGGCAATGGCATATTCTTGCTATTGCCTTATTTTGATTAGGAGAGAAAAAAATGGAAAAGATAATAATAACAAATAATAGCAAGGTGAATGATTTTTTTGTCAAAGAATGTGATAAAGAAAATGTGAACTTAAAATTTGTTGACTCTCTGCCGGAAGTGTTGCTTACAGCCCGTGACAAAATACATGAGGGGTACAAGCTTGTAAATCACCCACTAGCCAGCAGCATAAAGCCATATAAAAACTTATTTAAAACCGTGGTTGTAACACAAAGTGATAAAAATTTAGATTACTTTTCATTATCTGTGATGGAGGCGGCTATTAACAAAAGTAAGGATTTTGAAAAAGATGTTTTTATAACTCCCCAAATAGAGGAAGACTATAAACTAATTGATTTAGAAATGTTTAAGGGGTGTTTAAAATAAATAAACAAGGAGGTTTAAACATGGAAAAAGTATATGACATGACTATTATAGGTGCTGGGCCAGGAGGTTTAGCTGCAGGAATTTATGGCTCGCGTTCTAAGCTTTCAACACTAGTTATCGAAAAAGGCAAAGTAGGTGGGCAAGCAGCAACTACAGAAGAGATGGAGAACTACCCTGGATTTTTTGGTAAGACAACTGGGCCAGAATTAACAGCGAAGATGGAAGAGCATGCAAAGCTTTTTGGAACAGAGTTTGTTAAAGATCAGGTAGAAAATATTATAGATGAAGGCTTTGCGAAGAGAATTAAAACCAAAAATGGTGACGAGTACCTTACTAAAACTATTGTGATTTCCACAGGTGCTGAGCCTAGAGTCCTTGGGGTTAAAGGTGAAGGAGCTTTAAGAGGAAAAGGAGTTTCTTATTGTGCAACTTGTGATGCAGACTTTTTTGAGGATTTAGATGTAGTAGTAGTAGGAAATGGTGATTCTGCCATCGAAGAGGCTCTCTTTTTAACGAAGTTTGCAGCTAAGGTCACAGTTATCGTAATACATGATGAAGGTGTTTTAGATGCTACACCTGTAATTGCAGAAAGAGCTTTTAAAAACCCTAAAATTGAATTTGTTTGGAACAGCGTGCTAGAAGAAATAAAAGGTGATGGAATAGTTGAGGGAGTAAGTGTTAAAAACTTAAAAACAAAGGAAATTTCCGAATTAGAAGCTAATGGTGTATTTATATATGTAGGAACTGTTCCTAAAACAGACTTTTTAAAAGACGTGATTAAGCTTGATGATAGAGGTTATATTATTACTAATGAGATGATGGAAACGTCAAAAGACGGAATTTATGCAGTGGGTGATGTAAGACAGAAGTTTTTACGTCAGGTAGTTACCGCTGCGGCTGATGGAGCTATCGCAGCTACCTCTGCAGAAAAATATATTGCTGAAGAAGAAATGTTTAAAGAAGAAGTGTTAGAGGCTGATAAACCGGTAGTAGTGTACTTCTGGAGCCCTGGAAATGAAGAAAGCTTAGATTTAATGGCTGAGCTTGAAAAAGAGATAGATACAGACAAATACAAGCTAGTAAAAATTGACACTTATAGAAATATGAGAATATCCCGCCGTTATGAAATTTCGGAAATACCATCACTAATTATTTTTAAAGATGGCAATCCGAGTTTAACTTTAAAAGACAATGTTACAAAAGAGAAAGTAAGCGAAAGCTTAAGCAAATTTTAAAGGAGGTGAAAAGATGTTAGAATTTGATAAAAAGAATTTTGAAGAAGAAGTTTTAAATGCAGACGGTTATGTATTAGTTGACTATTGGAGTCCAAAATGTGAACCATGCATGGAGCTTATGCCTCAAGTAACAGAGTTAGCTGAAAAATATGGAGAGCAGATTAAATTTGGCAAACTAAATATCGTAGAAAACAGAAGACTAGCTATATCTCAAAAAGTGCTAGGTCTACCGACTATTATACTTTATAAAGGTGGAGAAAAAGTTTGGGAATTGTCCAAAGACTTTACCATCGAAGACTTAGAAGGTAAGATTAAAGAAACCCTATAGGGAGGTGAGTCCATGACTTTAAAAGTTGGAAATATCCAAATTACCGACGTGATTTTTGGGGAAAAATCAGAAATCAAAGAAGGTACCCTTGTTATAAACAAAGAGGAACTATTAGACTATATCGGTGGGGATCACCGCCTAGAGTCTATGGATATTCAAATAGTGAAACCTGGTGACTCTGTGCGTATAGTCCCGGTTAAAGATGTAGTAGAACCTAGAGTAAAGGTGGGTTCTGACGCTAATGTTTTTCCAGGAGTGCTTGGAAAAGCTGAAACTGTTGGTGAAGGAACAACACATGTGTTAAAAGGTGTTGCTGCAGTAACCACAGGTAAGATTGTAGGATTCCAAGAAGGTATTGTTGATATGACTGGTCCAGGTGCAGAATATACTCCGTTTTCTAAAAATATTAACGTGGTTATAGATTGTACCCCTAGAGAAGATATCAAACAGCATGAGCATGAAGAAGCAATAAGATTTGTTGGCTTAAAAGCTGGAGAATACTTAGGGTCCTTAGCTGAAAATGAGAAAATATCTGAGTACACTGAGTATGAAGCATTAGACTTCATTTCTAATTATGAAAAATATAAGGATCTACCTAGAGTGGCTTATGTTTATATGCTACAAAGTCAAGGCCTGCTTCATGACACATATCTATACGGTGTGGATGTAAAGAAAATACTACCAACTATTATCAAACCTACAGAAGTAATGGACGGAGCTATTATAAGCGGTAACTGTGTATCAGCTTGCGACAAAAATACAACTTATCATCACTTAAATAGTCCTGTAATTCATGACTTGTACAAAAGGCATGGAAAAGATATTAATTTTGTAGGTGTCATAGTTACAAATGAAAACGTTACACTTTTAGATAAAGTACGTTCTTCAAATTACACCGCTAAGCTAGTAGAAATGCTTAAACTTGACGGTGCAGTAATATCCGAAGAAGGATTTGGAAATCCAGATACAGACCTTATTATGAACTGTACAAAAATAGAGAAAAAAGGTGTAAAAACAGTTTTAGTTACCGATGAGTATGCCGGTAGAGATGGCGCTAGTCAATCTTTAGCCGATGCTGATAAACTTGCTGATGCAGTGGTGACCGGTGGTAATGCTAATGAAGTAATTACACTGCCACCTATGGATAAAATTATTGGTTATCAAGAAGTAGCAGACGTTATAGCTGGAGGATTTGATGGTAGTTTAAATAAAGATGGGTCAATAACCGTTGAAATTCAAGCTATTACAGGTGCTACTAATGAGTTAGGCTTTAACAAGCTTTCTGCAAAAGGATTATAAAAAACAAACAACTATCAAATAAGGAGGTAGTCTAAATGAAAGACAAAAAGTTTGTAATTTTAGGCGACAGAGATGGCATTCCTGGTCCAGCGATCGAAGAGTGCATCAAGTCTTTCGGCGGTGAAGTTGTATTTACAACTACAGAGTGTTTTGTGTGAACCGCCGCTGGAGCAATGGACCTAGAGAATCAAGGTAGAATTAAAGAGCTAGCGGAAAAACATGGTGCTGAAAACCTAGTTGTTATCCTAGGTGGAGCGGAAGCAGAAGCTTCTGGCTTAGCAGCTGAAACCGTTACTGTAGGAGATCCTACCTTTGCAGGTCCATTGGCAGGAGTCCAGTTAGGACTCAAAGTATATCATATTTTTGAAGATGACATTAAGTCATTGGCTGATGAGGGCGTTTATGATGAGCAAGTAAGTATGATGGAAATGGTGTTAGAAGTTGACGAAATAGCAAATGAAGTAAAAACTTATAGAGAGCAAGGCTCTAAATAATTACTCTCTTTAAAGAAGAAAACTTAAAAAAGGAGGGGAGTCCATGGCTAAAATAAGGATAGTTCACTACCTTAACCAGTTTTTCGGACAAATCGGTGGTGAAGAAAAAGCCGATGTGGCACCTATAGATAAAGAAGGAGTTGTAGGGCCAGGCATGGCTTTATCTGGCCAGCTGCAGGACGTAGGTGAGATTGTAGCCACAGTGATTTGTGGAGATACCTATTTTAATGCAGATATCGAAAAAAGCTCCCAAGAAGTAATTGAGTTGATTGAAAAACATCAGCCTGATATGGTTATCTGCGGCCCTGCTTTTAATGCAGGTCGTTATGGTGTAGCTTGTGGGGCTGTTGCTCAAGCAGTATTTGAAAAACTTGGTGTGCCAGTAGTTGGTGGCATGTATGAAGAAAATCCAGGTGTAGAGATGTATTCTAAATATGGATATATCGTAAAAACTCAAAACTCTGCTAGAGGTATGGGTCAAGCCGTAAAAGATATGGTAAATATCACCAAGAAATTATCTGAAGGTCAAGAGGTAGATTCTAAAGAAGATAATTACTATCCGAGAGGAATTAGAAAGAACTACTTTGCTGAAAAGCGTGGTTCTGAAAGAGCGGTAGATATGTTGGTGGCAAAACTTAAAGGTGAAGAGTTTACCACAGAATATCCGATGCCAGACTTTGATAGGGTAGAACCTCAACCGGCTATAAAAGACCTTAAAAATGCAAGAATTGCTCTAGTAACTTCTGGGGGAATTGTACCCAAAAATAACCCAGACAGAATTGAATCATCTTCTGCCTCAAAATATGGTAAATATAGCATAGAAGGTGTGCAAGACCTAACAGAAGAAACCTATGAGACAGCTCATGGTGGTTATGACCCAACATATGCTAACGAAGACTCTGACAGAGTACTTCCTGTTGATGTTTTGAGAGAAATGGAAGAGCGTGGCGAAATAGGCTCAATCCATCCTTACTTCTACAGTACAACAGGCAATGGCACCTCTGTTTCTAACTCTAAAGCTTATGCTGCTGAAATTGCTAAGCAGCTAGTGGAAGATGGAGTTGACGGGGTTATACTAACTTCCACCTGAGGCACTTGTACACGTTGCGGTGCAACGATGGTTAAAGAAATAGAGTCAGCTGGCATGCCAGTTGTTCATGTTTGTACAGTAGTGCCAATTTCTATGACAGTTGGAGCAAATAGAATTGTACCAGCTATTGCTATACCATATCCATTGGGAGATCCTCAAGCTTCTAAAAAGGATGAAAAAGAAATAAGAGAAAAGATAGTTAAGAAATCCTTAACTGCTTTGACAACCGAAGTAGATGGGCAAACAGTTTTTGAAGATTAAAATCAATAAAAGGGTAGTGATTACTTGATCATTACCCTTTTTGTAACCTGGAGGTGTACTAAATGACCTTTCCTGTAATAAAATCAACTGCGTATTCGTTAGTTCATACGCCAAATCTATTAATACATCAAGGAACTACTCAAACCGAAGAAAGAAATAAAAAAGCTGACAGTGAATATTTAAAAGAACTACCAAATAGATTAAGAAAATTTGAAGAAGTGGTTGCATACCCACCAAACCAAGCATACATTGGTGGAATAAGCCCTGAAGAGCTTTCAAAAATTGAAAAACCGTGGCATAAAAACTCTATGAACGAGGCATCCCGCTATGCTAAGTTTGGTGAAGTAATGCCAGAAGATGAATTTTACGGGCTAATGGCTATATGTGACACCTTTGAATTAGTAGTGCTTGAACAAGACTTTGCTACAAAATCAAAGGAAAAACTAGCTCAACACCCTACAATCTCAAAACTTGACTTAGCAAAACTAGACAAGGGTTGGGATAAAGAAAATTTGGAAAAACTATTAGACAATGGTGCAGAAGGTCTCTACATGAATGGTGAGTTGGTGGGATGCGTTAAAAGAGGACATGAAACTGACAAAAACCTAACCTCACATATTATTTTAGAAAATGTAGCGGCTAAAGCATCGGCAGTTTTAGCTCTTTTACAATTAGGTAAAAATAGCGATGTTGACCTAGAAGAAGTAGATTATATTATCGAGGCTTCTGAAGAGGCATGTGGAGATATGAACCAAAGAGGTGGTGGAAACTTTGCAAAAGCTATTGGTGAGATAGCTGGATGTAAAAATGCTACTGGCTCAGATGTTAGAGCTTTCTGTGCAGCACCTGCTCATGCTCTTCTTAACGCCGCTGCCTTAGTAAAAGCCGGTATATTTAAAAATGTAGCGGTGGTAGCTGGCGGTGCCACAGCTAAACTTGGCATGAATGGAAAAGACCACATGCAAAAAGAGTTACCAATATTAGAAGATGTACTTGGCAGCTTTGCGGTAATGGTAAGTGAAAATGATGGAGAAAGCCCAGTTATTCGTACTGATATAGTTGGAAGACATACCATCGGTGCTGGATCCTCTCCGCAAGCAGTCATAAAGGGTATCGTAACCGATCCTTTAGACAAAGGGGATATGGGTATCGATCAAGTAGATAAATACTCAGTAGAAATGCAAAATCCTGAGATAACAGTTCCTGCAGGAGCTGGAGATGTTCCAACTGCAAACTATAAAATGATTGCGGCTTTAGGAGTTAAAAGAGGAGATATAGAGCGTAAAGATATCCCTACCTTTGTCGAAAAGCATGGCATGCCTGGGTTTGCTCCAACACAAGGTCATATTCCATCAGGGGTACCCTATATCGGCCATGGAGTTTCTGCCATTCTTAACGGGGAAATAGAAAAAACTATGATTATTGGAAAAGGAAGTTTATTTTTAGCTCGAATGACAAATCAGTTTGACGGTGTGTCATTTGTTATCGATAAAAATAGTGGTGTGATGGAAAGCGAAGCTGACACAGGCAAAACAAAAGAACTTCTTGCAAAGGCTCTACGAGAAGTAGCAGAGAAATTCGAAAACTAGGGGGTGCTAATATGACCCATGAAAAACAAGTTTCAAATGCCCTATATTCAATGGCAGATGCTTTAGAGGGTAAAAACACTGCCCATAAAACAAAAATTGCTTTAACAACAATCGGCAGCGAGCTTCCAGCAGAGGAACTGGTACAAGGTGCCCTTACAGCATGCTCAAAAAACCCACTTTTAGAAGTAGTTATTATAGGACCTAAAACCAATGCACCTTTTGAACAATACAATACCGATTGCGAAAAAGAAGCTCACACACACCTGGAAAAGCTGCTTAAAGAAAAGGAAGTTCAAGGAGCGGTCACACTTCATTACAACTTTCCTTTGGGAACATCTACCGTAGGAAAAGTCAATGCAATTGGCTCCGGTAAAGAAATGTATATAGCTACAACGACAGGAACCTCTGCTGCTAATAGAGTAGAAGCTATGATTCTAAACGCAATTTTAGGTATTTCTGCTGCGAAAAGCGGCGGCATAAAAAGCCCTTCGATAGGTGTACTTAACGTAGAAGGTGCTCGTCAAGTGGAAAAGGCATTAAACACACTTAAAGAAAATGGCCTTGAGTTTAGTATGGGTGAAAGTGTGCGCCGAGACGGTGGTTCTGTTCTTAGAGGGAACGATATTCTAGCAGGTAGTTGTGATGTAGTTGTATGTGACACATTAACAGGGAACATTTTGATGAAACTATTCACCGCTTCAAATACTGGCGGACAAAAGGAAACTGTAGGCTGGGGTTATGGCCCTGGCATAGGGAGAAATATGGATAATATAATTTCTATTATTTCTAGAGCCTCTGGTGCACCTGTAGTTAGTGGAGCACTACAGTACACATATGAAATGGTATCAGGAGATTTACCTACTACTGCCAAAAACCAGTTTAAGCAGGGAGACAAAGCTGGCTTAAAAGAATTACTAGCTGAGCTAACTAAGCCCCAGCAAAAAACTGAAGAGGTTTCTGCCCCACCAAAGAAAACAGTAACTGAAGAAATTACAGGGATAGATATCCTTCAACTTGATGATGGAGTACAAGTTCTTTGGAAAGAGGGTATTTATGCAGAATCCGGGATGGGATGTGCTGGACCAGTAATAATGGTAAACCCTGAAGACCTAGACAAGGCTAAAAAATCTCTAAAAGCAAATAAAATATTATAATGTAACCTTAAGGAACTGTCTCAAATTTAAAAGGTTTAGAGACAGTTCTTTTTTAATATTTACTACATCTGGGTACATTGGAATTATATCTAAACAATTATCTAAAGACCATGCCGAACTAAACATATGTTTAGGAATCATGCTGAGGTTTAAAAGGAACAATTTTTTTAATTTAAATTCAAGATATTACTATAAAATAGCTATTTACATCTGCTCAAAACCTTGCTAAGATATAGATAACATTGAAATTTATAAATAACGATATTTTATTAGATCTAAGAATTTTTTTAATGGGGGATTATAATATGCGCTTAGAAGTGATTTTTCGATGTAGTAAGGGGACTGCAATTGACTTTAATTATAATCATTACTTGTCAAATATTATAACAGAGGCGACGGAAAAAGTAGCTGCTGATTATGATCAAAAAAAATCTCAAAGCTTGCACACTTTTTCTCAGCTCTATTTAAAGGATTATTCCATTTCCAATGGCAAAATGATTTCAGGTTCAGAACAAATACAGTGGTATATCTCTTCGCCAGATAAAATTTTTTTAGAAACGATTGTGAAGGGGTTAACAATCAGCAACTATGTTTATATTGGCAATTCATTACTTGAATTTTCACAAGCAAGGCTACTTGAACACCCCCAATTTTATGATGAAATGGATTTTACTTGTATGTCTCCAATAACTATCGCCCATGCAGCCGGAGGCGGGAAAGAACAGTACTCCAGTATAGATGGGGATTTCTTTGGGGAGAACTTAAGACAAGACTTAGTTAGAAAGCATTATATTATTCATGAGCGCTTCCCTAAAAACGAAAACCTATCTTTTTACTTTGACACCAACTATATGAAGAAAAAAAGTAGACCTAGTCGTTTGATTAACTATGATGGAAAGAAAATAATGGGATATATGGTACCTTTTAAAGTAATAGGAAGTAAAGAGTTGATCGAAGTCGGATACCATGCAGGGTTTGGCAATAAAAATGATCATGGCTTTGGTATGGTAAAAGTATGGCATAAAAACAGATCATAAAGATTAGACGCCACTTAAAGTGGCGCTTTTTTTATAAAAAAAGCCTAAAAAGTAAAAAAATAAATAAAAAGTTTGGTTTTAACAATTTTTTAGGTATAATAATATATTGAAGTATAATATAGTAGATAGAAAACTTGAGGTGATTTGAGTGGATAAAATAGCAGAGAAACTTTCATCAGGTATACCAAAAGAGTATATAAAATTAAAGCACCACATTGCTCCTTATACTACTTTTGAAATCGGGGGACCTGCAGATATCTTTATAACCCCTTCAGAGGTTGATCAAATAATATGGGCTGTTACTATATCTAAAGAGTTGCAAATTCCATACTATATATTAGGTAAGGGGTCAAACATTTTGATAGATGATAAAGGGTTAAGGGGAATTGTCATTTATCTAGGGGAAAACTTCTCCAAGAGCACAGTGCTTGATAATAAAATAAAAGCCCAATCTGGGGCTTCTTTGGAAGAGGTAAGCAAACTAGCTATGGAGAAAAGCTTGACAGGCTTAGAATTTGCTGTAGGGATTCCAGGTAGCGTTGGTGGAGGAATTTTTATGAATGCAGGGGCGTATGAAGGTCAACTTGGAGATGTGGTTGATGAAGTGACCGGAATATTGGAGCATGAAGTAGTAACTTATACAAAGGATGACTTGGAATTTGGTTATCGAAGCAGTACCTTTCAAAAAGAAGGAGTAATTATTTTAGAGGCGACCTTACGATTAGAAAAAGGTAATAAAGAAAAGGTCAAATCTTACATTGAAGATTTAACAACAAAAAGAGAGACCAAACAACCTTTGGAGCTTCCATCGGCAGGCTCAGTGTTTAAACGCCCCCAAGGATACTATGCTGGTAAACTGATCCAAGATAGTGGTTTAAAAGGTTTTTCCATTGGCGGGGCGCAAGTGTCTGAAAAACACTGTGGATTTATAGTAAACAAAGGAAATGCAACTAGTCAGGATGTAAAAAACTTAGTTGCCCATATTCAAAAAACTGTAAAAGAAAAGTTCGGTGTTGAACTAAAAAGGGAGCTTAAATACCTAGGTTAGATTGCAATACTGAACAAAAAAGGTGATTAATATGACTATTGATAATTTCGTCAAATTTTTACAAGAACATGAGGAAAAAGACATTTTAATTTTGTGCCATGATGACGCTGACAACGATGCCATAGGTGCAGGATTTGCTTTGACTGAACTTTTGGGAGGAACATTAGCAGTACCTCAAAAAATTTCAGAACATGCTATAGAATTAATAAAAAAGTTAGCGGCAAAAGTAATTGTAAACCCTGATCCTTCTAAGTATGACTTAACTATAGTAGTTGATACAGCTGATGGACAACAGCTTCCTAATATTTCCTTAGATAAGTTTCTGCTTATTGACCACCATCCCACTAATACTTTAAAGGAAAAAGCTATCGGCTATATCCATGAAGAGGTAGATGCAACATGTCAGCTCGTGTATGCTTTATATAAGCATTTAGAAAAACCCATAACTCCCGCAGTTGCTTTGAGTTTAGCAGCAGGTATTCTGGGGGATACAGTACAGTTAACTAAAGCTTCGAATAATGCCATATCAGACTTAGGTAACATTCTACAAGATGGCAATATAGGATATAGTACAGTTTTAAACACCTTTCGAGTTAGTGGCAAACTAGAAAGAAAACAAAAACTAATTGCTGCAACTTCCGCAGAACTTTATGAATATAAAGAGACACTTCTTGTATTTAGTAATACAGAAAAAAACTTTCTTTATTATACAGCCATGATGTTTTTAGAGTTAGGTGCAGACCTTGCGCTGGTAGTGTATAAAGATAAGGATTGGATACATCTAAGACTTGTTAAATCCAATCATTGTCTTACAGACCATAGTGCTATAGATATAATAAAAGAAGCAACGCAAGAAGCCGTAATAGAAAACTTATGGGGTGATCAATATTTTTCAGGCTTTAAAGGTAGAGGAGACTATAATCAAATAATAACAACCATATTTAATAAAATAGAAAGCCAAAGTGAAATAGAGTAGAGAACGTTAAAAAATCAACAGGGAACAGTAATCCTGTTGGTTTTTATTATATTTATGTCATAATAAAACAGTCCTTAGTGTAAACTATTTTTTTCAAGTTTGTTCTTATATTAGCTTGATAATTTTCAAAGGGTATTATTTTCCCCGAACTGAGCTTTACTTTTTGTTTTGAAGACTTAAAAGGTCAAGCAAAGAAAATAATATTTATTAGATGCAGGATAAAAAGGCGAAAAAAAGAATATAGTAAAATAGCAAAAAACAAACTTAAAAATGAGGTGTCCAAAATAAATAAAAAACACTTGAAGAATGCTCTTAAAGCTGTCTTATTAGGTGCCCTTATATACTTAGTGTATGTGTTTATATTTGGAGTGCTTATTTTTGCTTTTTATGATCCTATAGAATGGGACTACTACCCTATGGAAGGAGTGGAGCGATTCTATGGAGAAGTTGAAGGGCCAGATCGGGTGGTCTTAGTTGAAGATAGATATAAATCTGGATTAGCTCGCTTAGATTTAATAACAAACGCAGAAGAAACTTTGGATATATCATATTACACATTTCATGAAGGAACTTCTTTGGATATATTTTTAGCTTCCGTTTTGGATGCCGCTGATAGAGGTGTTGAAGTACGAATCATGCTAGATGGTTTGTTTCACAACTTGCGAGGCGACCTTAAAGACGTTTTTTATGTTTTTTACCAGCACCCAAATATTGAATTAAGGTTATATGAGCCTTTAAATTTAATAAAACCTTGGACTTTAAATAACAGATTACATGATAAATTTATTATTGTGGACGGTGAAAAGGTTTTATTAGGTGGGAGAAACATAGGTGATAAATATTTTGCTCCCGATCCTGAAAAATATGATGGTTTAGTATCCAATGATAGGGATGTGTTGGTAATCAATACCGAACCTAAAAACAATTCAAATAGTGTTGTATATGAAGTAAAAGATTATTTTGAATTATTATGGGAACATCAATATACTCAGCAGCCCATTAAGGAACTTTCTGACAGGCAAAAAAGAAAAGGTAACCAAAAAGAAAAGAACCTGCTAGCTAACTTGGAAATGGCAAAAGAAAAAGACCCTCAAAGATTCGAGAAAGAATTTGACTGGTTAGAAAAATCTTACCCAACTAACCAAGTCTCTTTAACCCATAACCCACTTACTAGATTTAACAAGGAGCCATGGGTTTGGAAGGATATAACCCAGCTTATGGAAAGGGCAGAACATACTATATTTATTCAAAGTCCGTACCTAATACCTACAACTGATATGTACCGATACTTAGAACCAAAACAAATAGATGCAGATATTGAAGTGTTGACCAACTCTGTTGCTACCAGTTCAAATTATTTTGCTATGTCAGGACATATTAGAAACAGAAAAAAAATAGTAGATCTAGGGGCTGATGTGTTTGAATATCAGGGTGAAGGAACAGTACATGCAAAATCCTATATATTTGACAATCGGATAAGCATGGTTGGTTCATTTAACTTGGACTTCCGCAGCACTTTTTTAAGTACAGAGACAATGTTAGTTATTGATAGTCCTCAGTTTGCAGAACATCTAAAGAAGGAGGTGGATAATTATATTAGCGATAGTTTACTCTTAGAGCAAAAAGACTATGACTACGCCTACAGCCAAGATACTGAAAAAAAAGAAGTGCCATGGTTAAAAAAAATAGTTATCAAACTATTATCAATAATAATGTATTTTTTTGATTTTATGCTGTAGCACAATAGCGAAAAATGTCGTTTCTTAGGACCAAAGCCCTAGGCGATATTACTAGTTTTTAAAAAAATCCTAAAATATTTAATTGATATGACAATGATATTCATTTATAATACTAACTGTTAAGGTTTATATTACTTCTTCTGAGGTGTAAGCTAATGATAAAAAAACTTTTTAACAGAAATGATGGTTATTATATTCAAAACCCTCACAAGATTAACCCTAAATTTGAAGCGTTGAATATTTCTTTAGTTTTTTTGATTTTAGGGATTTCTTGGATTATTGTAACAGATTTTATATTACATAAAATAGTTAAAGATTATTCAGCTTTTTATTACCTTGGAGAACATAGAGGAATAGTTTTTGTTGTACTTACCTCAACACTGGTATATTTTTTGGTAAAAAGAAGGGTGGCTTTATATCAAGATGCCTCTCAAAAAGCCCATGTGGCATTTAAAGAATTTCATAAAACTTATCAACAGTTATCGGAGTACCAAGAAGAGGTTAAATACCAAACAGATTTCACCGATAATTTTTTTGAGCAAGTTCAGTCAATCATTATAATAAGTGATGAAAATGGAAATCTAAAGAAACTTAATCCTTTTGGAGAAAAAATATTGGGTTATAAGCAGGAAGAGTTAGAAGGGGAAAAATGGATAAATTATATATTCCCTAAAAAAAATAGAGATAGTATAGTAAGAGTGTGTAAAAATTTAGATAGAGGAAGAGAAGTTAACAACTTTGAGACCCAAAATATAGATAAAAATGGCCAAAAGATAGATATTTTATGGAACGCCAATGTAATTAGAGGAAAGGATAGCCAGTATGTGCTAATTGGTACTGATTTAACTTTTAGAAAAGCGTCGGAAAAAAAACTAAAGTATATGGCATACTATGATCAACTGACAGGTTTGCCAAATCGTTCGAAACTTAAAGAAATTATTGATAAAATATCACCTAAAGAAAATTTAAAACTAGCTCTTTTACACATCGACATTGATAACTTTAAATACATCAATGATAGCTTAGGATATAGTTTTGGCAATCAGTTTTTAAAAAAAATAGCTAGTGAGCTGGAAAGTGTAATCAAAGCTCCTAACGTTCTTGCCAGGCTTGATGGAGATGAGTTTGCAATTTTATTACAAGATGTTAAAGGTAAAACTGAAGTTATCTCTAAAGCAAGGAAGATTAAAGATTTAATTAGAAAAAGGTGGGAAATGGAAAATTACGATTTTTTTGTCTCTGTTAGTATGGGAGGAGCGTTGTATCCTGACCACTGTAAATCGTCAGAAGATATGCTTAGAAACGCTGAAATAGCAATGTATTTTGCAAAAGAGACAGGAAAAGATAAAGGTGTTTTTTATACAGAAGAAACAGAGGAAAAAAACCTCAACTATGTAAAACTGGCTAGTCAACTTCAACATGCCATTGAAAAAGAACAGTTTTCCCTGTTTTACCAACCCCAGCTTTGCTTAAAAAGTGGCAAAACTACTGGTGTAGAAGCCCTTCTAAGGTGGATACATCCAGATGAAGGATTTATATCCCCAGCCAAATTTATACCTTTAGCGGAAAAGACAGGACAAATATACGATATCGAAAAATGGGTAGTAGAATCTGCCTTAAACCAAAAGTTAATTTGGAAAAAGCAAAATATAGCTTTAGATGTTTCGATAAACCTTTCAAGCACTACGCTAAATAGTGATGCAAAGGTAAAAGAATTAGGGGATTTATTAACTTCCTATAAAGAGAGCTTAGACCTTAGTCAAATAACTTTAGAGATAACAGAAACTGCCGTTATTGCTAATTTGGACGAAGTTATTGCCAGATTAAATAAAATGAAAGCTTTGGGCGTAAAAATAGCTTTAGACGATTTTGGTACTGGATATTCTTCCATGACACATCTTAAAAACCTGCCCATAGACCAAATTAAGCTTGATAGGAGCTTTATAAGCAGACTGGAAGAAAGTCCAAAAGATGAGGTTATCATTAAATCAATATTATATTTAGCGAAAAATTTTAGTTATGGTGTAGTAGCAGAAGGAATTGAAACAACTGAACAGCTTGATAAACTTAAATCTTTAGAGTGCCCTAAAGGGCAGGGATATTTATTTAGCAAACCTTTATCTGTCAACCAATTAGAAAAATTCCTTGACTAAGCAATTAAATAGTTCAAAAGTTAGACTCTATACCTAGGGTCTAATTTTTTTATGAAAAATGTCGAATAGAATCGAATTATCTAGAAAAATGTAATAAAATCGTAAAAAAAAAAGGAGAATTCAATGATTATGTGGAATATTGTAGTAAAATAGGGAATTGTATATAAATTTACCTTAAAAAAGGGGGTTCTAGACGGAATAGTAGCGAGGCTATAACCATAACCAAAAGAGGAGGACGTAAACCATGGAAAATGGAGGGTTTAGAGGTAAAACTGTACGTGCTTTGGATAACTTTAATAGTTCTATAAAGATAGGTATTAAATTAAAAATTGTTATGAGTATTGTTTTTGCACTACTATTAAGTCCGTTTGTATCTGAACTTATTATAAGATTTTTAAGTAATTTTTTAAGTATCGACATAGAGGCTTCATATCTAACCACTATAATCAATATTATTGTAGTTACTTTTATGCTTTTATTTCAAATAGATATAATTATACTAAAACCCTTGAAAAAGATAGAAAATGTAGCTAAGGATTTGGATTTGAATAAAAGGATAGATGTAAGGACCCATGATGAAGTGGGAAGGTTAGCCATTTATATTAATAATTTTCTGGATGTGACATCGGCAACAGTAAAAAACGTATCCGAAGCATTAGAGCAGGTCTCCTCTTCATCTGAGGAATTAAGCGCTATAAGTCAGCAATCAACCTCTGCATCTGAGGAAATAACTAGCAGCATAGAAGAGATAGCGACTGGATCGCAAACTCAAGCCGAAAGTACTGAAAAAGGGGCTAAAAACAGTAATGATTTAGGGAAATTGATTGATGATAATGTTACAAGCTTAAAAGAGTTGCATAGTTCAACTAAAGATATGAATAAACTTAAAGAAGAGGGATATAAATCTTTAAATTATTTAATAGAAAAAACAAATGAGAGTAATGATGCTACAGAAAGGGTAAGTGAATTAGTTTCAAATACTAATAATAGTGCGGAGCAAATTGAAGTTGCTACGGAAATAATTAAAGATATTTCTGCTCAAACAAATCTTTTAGCATTAAATGCTGCAATAGAGGCAGCAAGAGCGGGAGAAGCGGGAAAAGGGTTTTCAGTTGTAGCGGAGGAAATTCGTAAACTTTCAGAGCAATCTAATAAATCTGCAGAAGAAATAATAAATGTCATAGAGAATCTAACTAATCTAACTAAAACCGCGGTTGAAACAATAGAGCAAACATCTGGGTTAGCAAAAAGCCAAAGAGAAAGCTTAAGTAATACTAAGGAAAAATTTGATGGGATATCAGTTGCTATTGATGATATGAGAGATTCAATCGAGAATATATATGATAATAGCCAAGAAATGACTGATCAAAAAGAAGAAGTAATATCTGCTATAGATAACCTTGCAATAGTTTCAGAGCAAAATTCTGCTAACACAAAAGAGGTGGCAACAGCGTCTGAGCAGCAGTCAGCTTCTATGGAGGAAATAGCAAGCGCAAGTGAAACGCTGTCTAAGCTAGCTAATGAAGTGCAACTTGCCATCAATAATTTTAAGCTAGAATAAGGATAGAACTAATATCCCTTCTTTATTCTTATCTATTTAAAATTTTACTGGCATTTTTACCCACCGATGTGATAGAATATAACAGCTATATGAAGCAGATAATACTTAAAAGAAAACAATATATTTTTTTATGATAAAGAGGGGATAGTATGAATTTTAAAAACTACAAACTAAATAAAAACCTTATAGAAGCATTAGAAAAAAGGAGAATAACAACGCCGACACCAATACAGGCAAAGGCGATACCGCTTATTTTGCAAAATAGAGATGTAGTGGGACAAGCACAAACAGGCACTGGTAAGACCCTTGCCTTCCTTTTGCCGTTATTTGAGAAAATAGATAAAGAAGACCCGCATATACAAGCTGTTGTTATAGCTCCAACTAGAGAGCTAGTTACTCAGTTAATTGATGAAGCTAGGTTATTAGCTAAAGGTAAAGACATAAACATTGCTTCTGCCTATGGGGGGCAGGATACAGAAAGGCAGCTTAAAAAAATAAAAAGGGGTGCCCAACTGCTAATAGGCACTCCTGGTAGAATGTTGGATTACATAACTAGAAAACAAGTTAACTTTGGAAAAATGTCTATGCTTGTACTTGACGAAGCTGATCAAATGTTTCATATGGGCTTTATGCAGGAAGTGGAGGCTATACTTAAACAAATGCCACAAAAACGTCGGCAAACTATGCTTTTTTCTGCCACTATGCCAGGCCAAATAAGAGCATTAGTGTCAAAACATATGGCTAACCCTAAAGAAATAAAAATAAAAGGGGATAAAGTAACTTTAGAGGAAATAAAGCAATTAGTTGTGTTAACATCGGAAACTAAAAAAGTAGATGCTTTATGTAAATATATAGACGACAACCACCCTTTTATGGGTATAGTGTTTTGTCATTCAAAACAAAGGGCTATAGAATTAAACATACTGCTTAGCAAAAGAGGTTATAACTCTGAGGAACTTCATGGGGAGTTGAATCAATCTAAGAGAAAAAAAGTGATGAAAAATTTCAGAGACTTAAAAACTCAGTTTCTAATAGCTACTGATTTAGCTGCTCGGGGACTTGATATTGAGGGAGTTACCCATATATTTAACTATGATGTTCCGCAAAACTCTCAATGGTATATACATAGAATGGGTAGGACAGGTAGAATGGGAGAGCAGGGGACTGTAGTTACTTTTGTCACACCGAAAGACAAGAAAAGACTGGAGTATATAGAAAAAAGTATAAAGTTGACTTTGCCAAAAGTTAAGGCTTTTACCAATCGAGGAGACTTTATAGCGGAGAAACCGTCTTTAATATCACCTCAAAGTAAGAGCAAAAAAAATAAAACAAAAAGCAGTATTAAAAGACTTAGCAAGAAAAAGTCTAAAAACAAAAAAAGTATAAATAAAAAGTATAGAAAAAAATAAAATGTAGGGCTGTCTTAAAACAGGAGAACTGATCTTGTTTTGAGACAGCTTTTTTATACAATACAACTGCTATGAGCCTGATAAATACTTTATTTATAAAAATTAATTAAAAATAAAAGGGTTTTATACATTCAATGGCTAATTGACTAGTAAGAAAAAGGAGGCGGAAAAATTGAAAAATATACAAATCGATGATTTTGCTAAGTTTAAGCTTTTATCTGATGTTCAATTTAGCCCTAATGGAAAGTATGCTTGTTTTGTAGTGCACCAAGGAAATGTAGAGGATAATAGCTATAAATCTAATTTATGGGTTTATAAAGTGGAAGATAACAGCTGTTTTCAACTTACAACCTTTGATAAAGAAGGAAGCTTTATTTGGTTGGATGACAGTGAGCATGTTCTTTTTGCTGGTCTAAGAGATGAAAAGGATAAGAAAAAGCAAAAAGAAGGAGAAGAGTTAACGGTCTTTTACAGGATAGGTATTTACGGTGGAGAGGCCCAAGAAGCGTTTCGGCTACCTTTTTCAGTAACTAGTATAAAGGAAGTTAATAATAATCAGTTCTTATTTACTGCTAATATAAATAGTAATTTTCCTGTTTTAGGCTCCTTGCAAGGTGAGGAAAAAGAAAAGGAGCTAAAAAGAAGAAAAAAAGAGCGGGATTATCAAGTTATAGATGAAATCCCTTATTGGTTTAATGGAGAGGGTTTTACAAATGGTAATAGAAATAGGCTATTTTCTTACAACATAGCCACTGGACAATGGGAACCAATAACAAAAGAAAAAATGCAGGTGGAAAAAGTTAGATTTAACAACGACAAAAGTAAAGCTATAGTTATAGGCAGTTTTTTTGAAAGTAAAATGGAAATGACAAACACAATTTATATCTTAAATACCCAGAGCTTATCCTTAAAGAGAATATCGCCAGAGAAAGAATTTACTTATGCTGATGCCCACTTTATTCAAAATAATAAGTTGCTATGCCTAGGTAGTGACATGAAAAGATATGGCATTAACGAAAATAGCAGATTCTACTTGATGGAAGCTGATAGCGGCAAAAAGCAGCTTTTAACCCCAGATTTTGATTGCAGTACATGGAACTCTGTGGGTTCTGATTGTAGAAGGGGCGGCGGAGAACAAGTAAAGTTGGATGGAGAACATTTATACTTTATAACTACAGAAGATGATAGCTCATATATTAATCGTATAGATGTAACAGGTAAGATCCAAAAGATAACTAGAGAAAAGGGATCGGTGGATAGCTATGATGTAAAGGGAGGAAAAATCATCTTTTCGGGGCTAAGGAAACTAAAGCTTCAAGAGCTCTATCTATTGCAGAAGGATAAAGAAAAACAAATAACCAGCTTTAATGATTGGGTGCAAAAAGAAAGAAAAATCTCTAGTCTAGAACCTTTGACTGTAAAAACACCAGCGGGGAAAGCAGTAGATGGATGGGTTATGAAACCTACAAATATCGAAAAAGATAAAAAATACCCTGCTATATTAAATATCCATGGAGGTCCAAAGACTGTTTATGGAGAAGTGTTTTATCATGAGATGCAGTATTGGGCAGGGCAGGGTTATTATGTGTTTTTTTGCAATCCACGGGGTAGTGATGGCAAGGGCAATAGCTTTGCCGATATAAGAGGTAAATATGGAACCATTGACTTTGATGACTTAATGGCTTTTACCGATGTAGTCTTCAAAAAATATGACGGAATAGATAAAGAAAGGGTTGGAGTGACAGGAGGTTCTTATGGAGGGTTTATGACCAATTGGATAATAGGGCATACTGATAGGTTCAAAGCGGCTGTGTCACAGCGTAGCATCTCAAACTGGATTTCCATGGGGTATACAACAGATATAGGGTACTTTTTTGAAGAGGATCAAATGGCTGCAACTCCTTGGGACAATATTGAAAAAGTATGGTTCCACTCTCCCTTGAAATATGCTAACAAGGTTAACACTCCTACCCTGTTTATCCACTCTGATGAGGACTATCGCTGTTGGACCCCTGAAGCCTTGCAAATGTTTACCGCCTTAAAGTATCATGGAGTGGAATCAAGACTATGCCTGTTTAAAGGTGAAAACCATGAGCTCAGTAGAGGTGGAAGACCACAACAGCGGGTAAAAAGGCTAACAGAAATTACTCAATGGTTTGATAAGTACTTAAAGTAGAATAACTTTCATTAGGAGGAGTTTTTTTGAATAGCATAATAATAGACTTTTTAATTTTAGCTATGGGATTTTTCGTAGGTTTGTTTTTGATATTACTAGCAGTAGAATTTAATGGGAAGTTGCGTGTAACAGCAGCCTATTTAGGGGGAGTAGTTTTTGTAGGAGTAGGATTCTTTTCAGTGTTTTCAGGGATGAGCCAAAGTTTGTTTAGTTATATATCTATTTCTTATATTTTAGTAGGAATAACTGCTGTTTTAATCAATACCATAACCCTGGCAAAGTTGAAGCAAAGGGTTGAAACATAACTAATGGTTTATAGAAGAATAGGGTTATAATTTTAAAATTGAGTCCTGTGTGTTCAGGACCATATGGGTAAGGAGGGTGTTGTATGGCTACGATTATCAGTGATCTGATTATATCAGCTATGGGATTTTTTTTGGGACTGTTTTTTATAATGCTAAATTATTACTTTAGCGGTCAGATTTGGGGTAAAACTAAAATTGCTGGTGGAATAGTATTTATTTTAACGGGGCTATTTCAGCTTATATTAGGTACTTATACTCCATTATTTACGGGTATAACTATTACAATGATAACAGCAGGATTGGCAGTTATAATTTTTGACTTATATATAGAAATCGAGGAAATAGAATCAGAAAAAATCAGTGCAAGGTTAAGTAAAGAATATAGATAAATTACTAGACAAATAGAATTTAAAAAGGAGTAATGAAAAATATTGTTTCTCTAAATTATCTATCTCTAAAGTTTAAGTGGTATTACTGCCTAAAGTATAGGCATGTTAAATGTAGCTTAAAAAAATCTTTAAAAAACCAGGGGAGTGTATGCCTATTAAACACTTAATTAACGAAAAAAGCTTTAAAGTAAAACTAAATAAAGTACAATATAATGATGTAGGTTTAGAAAAGAACTTAGCCATGGAAATAAAGGAAGGAAAAACTAGATTAGTTCCTCAAATTAACGATAATTATAAGTGGAAAAGTTTAGGTAAGAATGGGGTAGAGATAGAATTTGTTCGCAAAAAATATTTCATGCCAGCGGGAATATACACAATAGAAGTATCTATCAGCGTTTTTTATGCTCTCAATAAGTTGTCTGATCAAAGTGAAAGCATAAAAGAACAACTGGAAGTTGAAGTTGAAAATAGAAAGGTGCAACTTTTAGCTCCCGCTACACATCAAACTTCATTACTTATTTCCAATATTACTAATGTAAATTCAAACACTTTACCTACAGTAACCCCGCCATTTACAAAAGAAAGTAAAACAAAAGGGGACAAATCTAACGAATATCATTAAAGGATTATGACAATTTAACTTAAAGAAAGCGTAACCATTTCAATTAATGGTTACGCTTTCTTTGGTCTACTTAACAACTTTGTTATACCTGTGTAATTGAAATCGCCCAAAATGGAACAATAAGACATTAATTTAATTATGAACTAGAAAATTGAATTTGAAAAACACAGAAAGTGAAGGAACTGCACACGTTATTGCACAAGTGCAAATTTTTGCAAGAAATACAACAACATTACCTTGGTCGCACCTATGTTACAAAATAATGAATTGTAAATGATAAATAGGTTAAAAACCTTTTAAAAGTATCAGTCTATGCTACAATTAATCCACAAAGGAATAATTTCCTGATAATTTCGTCTAAAGTTTCCATTGTTATGATGGAAGAAAATAATCAAAATTTTGTTAGGGGGAAATGAGAATGAAGAAAATAGCTTTATTGTTAAGTCTAGTGCTAGTTTTATCTGTAGCCTTAGTTGGCTGTGGTGGAGAAGGACAGCTTGGCGACTTGGACAACCTGGTAGTAGCTCAAGGTTCAGATGCGGATTCACTTGACCCACATGCTACAAACGACCAACCATCTTCAAGAGTTAAAAAACAGATTTATGAAACTCTTATAACTCAAGATGAAAACATGGAATTGCAACCAGGTCTAGCTAAAGAATGGGAGCAAATTGACGACCTAACTTTTGAGTTTGTTCTTGAAGAAGGTGTTATGTTCCACAACGGAGAGGAGCTTAAAGCTAGCGATGTTGAGTTTACTCTATTGAGAGCGCTAGATTCTGCTCACGTTGGTCACATCGTTGGAGCAATTGATGCTGAAAGCATTGAAGTAATTGATGACTATACCATCAGATTTGCTACAAAAGAGCCTTTTGCACCAATTTTAGCTCACTTGGCTCATCCAGCTTCTTCAATCCTTAACCAAAAAGCGGTAGAAGAACATGGTGACGACTACTTTAGAAACCCTGTAGGTACAGGGCCATATATGTTCGATAGCTGGGACCAAGGGGATAGAATTGAGCTTGTGAAATTCGATGACTATCGCGGAGAAGGTGGACACATTCCACGCATTACCTTTAGAAACATTGCTCAAGACAGCAACAGAACAATTGAGCTAGAAACTGGCGATATCCACATCGCTTATGACATCGTTCCTACTGACATCGACAGATTAGAAGCTGATCCCAATGTTGATTTAGTAGTGGATCCTAACTTTTCAACAACTTATCTAGGTTTTAACCTTTTAAAAGAGCCGTTTGACAATGTTAAAGTACGTCAAGCTATCAACTATGCAATTGACGTAGACTCAATTATCGACTCAGTTATGGAAGGTTCTGGAGAGATTGCAACCGGACCTATAGGACCACAAGTATGGGGAGCTAATGAAGACTTAGATCCATATGGTCATGATGTTGAAAAAGCTAAAGAACTATTGGCAGAAGCTGGTTATGAAGACGGATTTAGCACAACTATTTGGACAAATGACAACAGAATTAGAAGAGATATCGCGGTTATGGTTAGAAACCAGTTAGAGCAAATTGGTATTGACGCTGAAATTGAAACTATGGAATTCGGTGCATACCTTGATGAAACAGCAGCAGGTAATCATGATATGTTCCTGCTTGGCTGGGTAACAGTAACTGGTGACCCAGATTACGGTTTATACTCAGTATTCCACTCAGAAGAGCATGGAGCTGCTGGTAACAGAACATTCTATAGCAACGATAGAGTGGACGAGCTACTAGAAATAGGTAGAACTACAGTAGATGAAGACGTAAGACAAGAAGCTTATGCAGAAGCCCAAGAAATTATCAGAGATGAAGCTCCTTGGTTGTTCCTAAACACTGGTGAAGACAGAACAGGTGTTAACGCTGGTCTTGAAGGATTTATCAACCATCCTGGTGGACATCATCCACTATGGGACGTTCGTGTAGCTGAGTAATAAAAACACTATAAACTTTTTAAGATAATAGTCATATTTTGTAGGGTCATTGCAAAATGGCCCTACAGTTTTCTAAACCGGGAAGGGAGGACTATAAATGCTTAAATATATTGGAAGAAGACTTTTGATGCTGTTGCCAGTGCTTTTAGGTGTTTCTTTTATTGTGTTTACCTTAATGTATATAACGCCAGGAAATCCAGCTGCAATAGTATTAGGTGAACAGGCAACACAAAGAGAAATTGAACAACTTGAAGAACAGATGGGGTTAAATGATCCCTTTATAGTTCAGTACGGAAGGTTTGTTACAGGTATAGTTTTTGAACAGGACTTTGGCAGATCGTATCAAACTAATACCCCAGTGTTGGAGGCGATTTTAAGCCGATTTCCCAACACTTTAACGCTGGCAGCCTTAGGTGTTTTAGTGGCTGTAGCAATCGGGATACCAGTGGGTATCATATCTGCTACAAAGCAGTATTCCTTATTTGATAACGTAGCCATGGTTTTTGCGTTGCTAGGTGTATCTATGCCAAACTTCTGGCAAGGTATGCTGTTGATTTTAATTTTTTCTGTGCATCTTGGCATGTTTCCGCCATCAGGATTTTCAAGTCCTATGCACATGGTGCTACCAGCTTTAGCTTTAGGGACAAGTTCGGCAGCTATGATTACCCGTATGACAAGATCAAGTATGCTTGAGGTTATAAAACAGGACTATATTAGAACAGCAAGAGCTAAAGGACAAAAAGAATCTGTAGTAATATATAGACACGCGTTAAAAAATGCACTTATCCCTGTAGTAACAGTTGTGGGACTTCAGTTTGGTTACCTTTTAGGGGGAGCTGTGCTAACAGAGACAGTATTTTCTATAAATGGTGTAGGAAGATTGATGGTAGATTCTATAAACATGCGTGACTTCCCTATGGTTCAGGGTGGAGTGCTATTTATTGCACTAACCTTTAGTTTGATTAACCTGTTTGTAGATATTTTATATGCGTTTATCGATCCGAGAATTAAAGCTCAATATAAGTAATGTTGAAAAGGAGGTATAAATCAAATGGCACAAAAACCAGAAATTAAGGAACCTCAATCAGAGACGGAAGTAAAGGCAAAACCAAAAGCAAAAAAAAGAAGCCAATGGGGTGAGGTTTGGAAACGTTTAAGAAAAAATAAAGCGGCGATAGTGGGAATGATTATAATAGGAGTTCTTGTTTTTACCGCTATATTTGCACCATATATTGCTCCTTATCACTATGACGATCAAAACCCAGAAGTGAGAAGACAAGGACCCAGCGCAGATCATATATTTGGCACAGATCACTTTGGCCGTGATGTCTTTAGTAGGGTTGTGTACGGATCCAGGATTTCTATTCAAGTAGGTTTTGTAGCTGTTGGTGTAGCCATGGTAGTAGGTGGTATGCTAGGAGCTATAGCTGGATATTATAGTGGCAAAATAGATAATGTGATTATGAGGATAATGGACGTTTTTATGGCTATACCAGGTATATTACTTGCTATTGCAATTGCAGCTGCTCTTGGACCAGGACTGGTAAATGTTATGATCGCTGTAGGTATTGGTTCTGTGCCTCGTTACGCAAGGATTGTAAGAGCTTCTGTTCTTTCAATTAGAGACCAAGAGTTTGTAGAGGCGGCTAGAGCCACAGGAGCCAATGATCTTAGAATAATTGTTAAATATATTCTGCCAAACTGTATGGCTCCAATCATTGTTCAAGGTACCCTTGGTGTAGCAGAGGCAATTCTATCTGCAGCTGGTCTAAGTTTTATAGGACTAGGTATCGAGCTTCCAAGACCAGAATGGGGTGCTATGCTATCTGAAGCCCAAGACTATATTAGAACTGACTGGCATATGTCTGTGTTCCCTGGACTTGCTATTATGATAACTATATTCGGACTTAACTTACTAGGTGACGGATTAAGAGATGCTCTAGATCCTAGGTTAAAAGGATAAATTTTGGGGAAAGGAGTGGAACAAAAAATGGCTAAATCTAAAGAACTATTGAAAGTTAATGACCTATCTATTCAATATGTAACTGAAGACGGTACGGTAAAAGCTGTTGATAGTATGACTTTTGAAATAGGAGTAGGAGAGACTTTAGGTATTGTAGGAGAGACAGGAGCGGGCAAGACCACTACGGCTTTAGGTATTATGCGTCTTGTGCCAAATCCTCCAGGAAAAATCGTAAGTGGAGAAATAGTTTTTGAGGGGGAGAACCTTTTAGGTAAAAGCGAAGAACAGATGAGGAAAATTCGTGGAAAGAAAATTTCGATGATCTTCCAAGACCCTATGACTTCGCTAAACCCAGTTATGACCACAGGGGAGCAAATAGCAGAGGTGATAAAGTTACACGAAGATGTAACTAATAAACAAGCCGACGAAAAAGCAAAAAAAATGCTAGAAACTGTTGGAATTCCTCCAGAAAGAAGCGGGGATTATCCGCACCAATTTAGTGGGGGTATGAGGCAGAGGATTGTTATCGCCATTGCGTTAGCCTGTAATCCCAAGCTTCTTATTGCCGACGAGCCAACCACCGCTTTGGACGTAACAATTCAGGCTCAGGTTATGAAGCTTATGAAAAATCTAAAAGAAGAATTTGAAACATCAATGATTCTAATTACCCATGACTTAGGTGTAGTTGCTGACATTTGTGATAAAGTAGCAATTATTTATACTGGATATGTTGTGGAATATACCACAAAAGAGAATCTTTATACAGAACCGTTACACCCTTATACACAAGGATTATTTGGTTCTATCCCTAGTATAGATGATGACGAAGAAAGATTAAATCCTATAAAAGGTCTGATGCCAGAACCTACGGAGATGCCAGATGGATGTCCTTTCCACCCGAGATGTCCGAAAGCAATGCCTATTTGCTCTAAAGAACTTCCTAAGCGTATAGAAGCAAGAGAAGGGCATTTTGTAAATTGTCACTTATACAACAAAAAGGATAAGTAAACAGGAGGTGAGCTAGATGGCTGAAAATATTTTAGAGGTAAAAAATCTTAAAAAACACTTTAAAACACCTAAAGGATTACTACACGCTGTTGATGATGTAAGCTTTGCTATTAAACAGGGTGAAACTTTAGGTCTAGTTGGTGAGTCAGGTTGTGGAAAATCAACCACTGGTAGAGTTTTGTTAAGGCTGCTTGAGGCCACAGACGGGGAAGTTATTTTTGAAGGCAAAAACATTCTAGATTTTAATAGAAGGCAAATGCGAGCGGCAAGAAAGAATATGCAAATTATTTTTCAAGACCCGTTTTCATCACTTAACCCAAGAATGAGCATTAGCGAAACAATTTCTGAACCCCTTATTATAAACAAAGTTTATAAAAACAGAAAAGATTTAGACGCAAGGGTAGAAGAACTTATGGACACAGTTGGGCTTTCGCAAAGACTTATAAATGCTTACCCTCATGAGCTTGACGGAGGTAGAAGACAAAGGGTAGGTATTGCAAGAGCGTTATCCTTAAATCCCAAATTTATCGTACAAGACGAGCCGGTATCAGCGTTGGACGTTTCAATTCAAGCGCAGATCCTTAACCTAATGGATGAACTTCAAGATGAACTAGGATTGACTTATCTGTTTATATCACACGACTTAAGTGTTGTAAAACACGTTAGTGATAGAATAGCTGTTATGTACCTTGGTAAAATTGTGGAGATTTCTGATTATGGTTCTATGTTTAAAGATCCTCTCCATCCTTATACTCAAGCTCTGTTGTCGGCTATTCCAGTTCCAAAATTGAATGCTCAAAAAGAGATGATTATCTTGGAAGGGGACGTACCAAGTCCCGTTAATCCCCCTGCAGGATGTAGGTTCTATGGAAGGTGTAGACACAGAAAAGATGCTTGTAAGCAAGAAACACCTGAGCTTAGAGAATATGCACCAGGCAGATTTGTATCGTGTCACCGTGCGGAAGAACTTAAAAAGTAGGCTGCAATTTGCAGCCTACTTTTTTGTGGGTGCGCCCAGCATGTGCGAAAGTTGGCGGTGAAATCCGTTATGGGCTTGTTCAAAACTTTAATTGGCCACGAAAACGTCGATATTTGCTTATCTGCTTGGTCTTAAACCCGGACTTGAAAATAGATGTGATGCTAGGTCTGTAAGTGCCTACCACGACCTAATTTTATTACTGACCAAGTATGTAACTTTTTTGGAAATGGGTTTAGGTCTCAGCATGTAGTAAATTTATATGTTTTGGCGGTTAATTAAGGACTTTAAAATCAATCTTACCATTTTAATGGACAAGAAGAACATTAAGGATGTATAAAGAATCTAATATCTTATGAATTCCCTAAATTGAAAAGTATCTAAATGGAGAAACACAAAGTAGGTCTATGAGCGCTTCGCCCATAGACCTACTTTGATTACTAGCTTAAATAGATAGGTTTTTTAAATTAATCTTTTACCAAAGCCTAACATCAAGATAACGAAACACTGTACACAAGTAGTTCCTAATGGTGTGAGGGGCGGCTTAATTAATGAGATTTTCCCTATTAGATTATCATCCTATATAATACTTAGCTAGATCAAACAGTATAGCTATAAAAAAAACCACACCGGCTCTATATAAATGGATTAGTCTTTCCTGTCTTGCTTCTAGCTTTGCTAAATAACTTTCTTTAAAGGTTGTTTTTCCTTTAAAGGACTTTTTAATGTTCTCTTTGTCTTTTCTAAACCCAAAAACAAACGCATACAAAGCTAGAATAATTCCCATTATAAATAAAGCTCTGTTAATGGTATTTAGATAATCCCCCTCGGTTAAAAAAACCCCGTATATTAACCCTAAAGCTGCTGCAAGTATTGAGGCAACTACTCCCTCTTTACCAACTAATATAAGAATGGTTTTAGTGTCTTCGTTTTTATAATCAAAACTTTCCATATACAACTCCCTTTCTTTCCATGTTCAGTGCAGTATGGTAACCAAATTTTTATATATACATATTATACAGCATAAAAATAAAAAAATCATAAAACTTAAGGTTAAGAAATAAACTTGTAAAAAAGCATAAAAACTACATTGAAAAGGTAAATACGCTTTTTAATGTAATAATTAAAATAATATTTATACACTTAAATTATAGTTGACAAAAACCAAATATGTTACAAAACAATTACTGATAAAAGATAAAAAGCGATTAGTTCGCTTTTTTTTTCAAAAAACCTTAGTTTTACCCACTTTTATTGCAGGAATATTACGTAATTTGTAGAATAATTGTAATTGAAAAGTAATAGTTAGAAAAATATAACAAATGAAAGGGGGACATAAGGTGGTTTAAGTAGTTTTGGCTTTTCTTGTTGTTATAATTCCATTACCTAACTGTTATGTTAACTGTAAATGGTATAGGGCCGCCAAATAATCTTAACTCTACTTATATGTTTACCTAAACTTTATCTGAATAACAGTTAACTATTTTTGTTCATATTTTAAAAAAATAAGCATAACTTTAAAGCAAGATGTAACAAGCACAACTAAAAACTTTATAAAAAGTTTTAAGGAGGAGAAGTAAAGTGAAAAAAAAGATGATTTTATTTTTGTGCTTTTTGTTAGTTATGCCAGCAGCGTTAATAGGTTGTGACGAAGCTGGAGGTCAAATTGACAATCTTGTAGTTGCACAAGGATCTGATGCCGATTCGCTAGATCCACATGCTACAAATGACCAGCCTTCCTCTCGAGTAAAAAAGCAGATTTATGAAACTTTAATTACTCAAGATGAAAACATGGAGTTGCAACCAGGACTTGCTGAAAGTTGGGAACAAATCGATGAATTAACTTTTGAATTTAAATTAAAAGAAGGGGTACTTTTTCACAACGGCGAAGAGCTAAAGGCTTCAGACGTAGAATTTACTTTGTTACGGGCGTTAGAGTCTGCTCATGTTGGCCATATAGTTGGTGCTATTGATCCAGATGGTATTGAGGTTATAGATGACTACACTATTAGAATCGCTACTAGTGAGCCATTTGCTCCGCTATTAGCTCATTTAGCTCATACTGCAACTTCTATATTAAACGAAAAAGCGGTTACCGAAGCTGGGGAAGACTATTTTAGAAATCCAGTTGGAACAGGACCATACAAGTTTTCCAGTTGGGAAATGGGAAATGAGATTGAACTGGTGAGATTTGATGACTACCATGGGGAACCAGCTCATATACCTATGATTACCTTTAGAAATATTCAAGAGGATGGAAATAGAACTATAGAATTAGAAACCGGGGAAGTTCATATAGCTTATGATATCTTACCTCAAGATATTAACAGAATAGAAGAACATGAAAATTTGACACTACTTAGGGATCTTAACTTTTCTACAGTTTATTTAGGATTTAACTGTGAAAAGGAACCCTTCGATGACGTTAGGGTAAGACAGGCAATTAACTATGCGATAGATGTAGAATCCATTATAGATGCTGTAATGGAAGGATCTGGGGAGGTTGCTACAGGTCCAATTGGTCCAGAGGTATGGGCAGCTAATATGGACTTAGATCCTTATGGATATGATGTAGAAAAAGCAAAGGAACTGTTAGCTGATGCAGGGTATGAAGATGGCTTTAGCACAACTTTATGGACGAATGATAATCAACTAAGGCAGGATATAGCAACTATAGTTGAAGAGCAGCTGTTGGAAGTTGGAATCGAAATTGATATAGAGGTTCTAGAGTTTGGAGCGTACTTGGAAGCCACAGCCGATGGAGAGCATGATATGTTTATCCTTGGCTGGGTGACGGTTACAGGAGATCCAGACTATGGTTTATATTCCCTATTCCACTCTGAAGAGTTTGGAGAAGCAGGTAATAGAACTTTTTATGCCAATGACAGAGTTGATGAACTTCTAGATAAAGCACGGCGCTCAGCTGAGCCAGATGTTAGAGAAGCTGCTTATATGGAAGCGCAAGAAATAATTAGAGACGAAGCTCCCTGGCTGTTCTTAAATACCGGAGAAGATAGAACAGGCTTGCGAAGCGACATAAGAGGTTTTGTAAATCATCCTGCAGGCCACCATGCTCTTTGGACAGTTTATGTAGAAGAGGACGAATAGAATATTGAAATTAAATAGTATAGGGTCCGTTGGCCCTATACTATTATTTAACTGAGAAGGGGAGAGGAAAAATTGTATAGATATATAATCCGACGAATACTGCTTCTTATTCCTGTCTTAATAGGGGTTTCATTTATAGTGTTTTCTTTGATGTATATTACCCCTGGATGTCCAGCGGCTATCACTTTGGGAGAACAGGCTACATCTAGAGAGATAGAACAGCTAAGGGCTCAAATGGGTTTAAATGATCCTTTTTTATTACAGTATTGGAGATTTATTTCTGATATAATAATTCGTCAAGATTTTGGCAGGTCATATGCCACCAATGCTCCTGTGTTAGATGAAATATTAAGCAGATTTCCAACCACACTGACATTAGCTGCAACTGGAGTTTTAGTAGCTGTAGTTATAGGAATACCAGTGGGAATAATATCCGCTACCAAACAATACTCCCTGTTTGATAACGTGGCTATGGTTTTTGCGTTAATAGGGGTTTCTATGCCTAATTTTTGGCAAGGACTGTTGTTAATCTTAATTTTTGCAGTAGGTTTAGGGGTGCTACCTTCTTCCGGCTACTCCACGCCTATGCACATGATATTACCGGCAATCACCATCGGGACAAGTTCCGCAGCAATGATAACAAGGATGACCCGATCTAGTATGCTAGAGGTGATTAAGCAAGATTATATTAGAACCGCTAGAGCTAAAGGGCAAAAGGAATCGGTGGTAATCTACAAGCATGCTTTAAAAAATGCTTTGATTCCTATAGTGACCGTTGTAGGTCTACAGTTTGGATATTTATTAGGGGGCGCTGTGTTAACAGAAAGAGTGTTTAGCATTAACGGTTTAGGTGGAGTAATGATAGCATCTATAAGCACCAGAGACTATCCATTAGTTCAGGGAGCAGTTTTATTTATTGCCTTTACTTTTTGCATTATCAATTTATTGGTAGACATCTTATATGCTTATATTGACCCTCGCATTAAGAGTCAATATAAATAAATGGAGGAGGTAAATACTATATGAGCACGCAGATAAACCCAGACAAGGGCAAAACCAATATAAATGGTAAGCCTAAAAAAAAGAGGGGTCAATGGTATGAGGTGTGGAAGCGTTTGAGTAAAAACAAGGCAGCAATAGTAGGAGCAATAATTATTGGGGCCCTTATTTTTACGGCTATTTTTGCCCCTCTTATAGCTCCTCAGCACTATCGAACTCAGGACTTAGAAAATCGTCAACAACCACCTAGCCGCGAACATATTTTTGGCACAGACAACTTTGGTCGATGCATATTTAGTAGAGTTGTTTATGGAAGTAGAATTTCCATACAAGTTGGCTTTGTGGCAGTTGGGTTTGCTATAGTAGTAGGCGGACTGTTAGGAGCTATCTCTGGCTATTATAGCGGTCATGTGGATAACGTTATAATGAGGCTTATGGATATTTTATTAGCCATACCAGGGATTTTGTTAGCTATAGCTATAGCTGCGGCTTTAGGGCCAGGCTTGGTTAATGTAATGATTGCTGTGGGTATAGGGTCAGTTCCTCGCTATGCACGAATTGTTAGAGCATCTGTTCTTTCTTTAAGAGACCAAGAATTTGTTGAAGCGGCAAGGGCCGTGGGAGCAAATGATCTAAGAATAATAATAAAGCACATTTTGCCTAATTGTTTAGCACCAATAATTGTACAAGGCACCCTTGGTGTAGCAGAAGCTATACTTTCCGCAGCAGGGCTAAGCTTTTTAGGGCTTGGAATCGAATTGCCAAAGCCGGAGTGGGGAGCTATGCTTTCTGAAGCACGTCACTACATTAGAGATAGCTGGCATATGTCTATTTTCCCAGGACTAGCAATAATGGTAACGATATTTGGCCTAAACTTATTAGGAGATGGTTTGCGAGATGCTTTAGACCCTAGATTAAAGGGGTAGTCTTTTGAGGAAGGGAGAGGAAGAATGAAAAAAAACAATGAGTTATTAAAAATAAAAAACTTGTCCATAGAGTACAAAACCGATGATGGAATTGTAAAAGCTGTTGACAATATGAGCTTTGATATAGGTGTTGGTGAAACCTTGGGAATAGTTGGAGAAACAGGAGCTGGAAAAACAACAACAGCTCTAGGGATAATGAGACTTGTCCCCAATCCACCGGGTAAGATTGTTAATGGAGAGATAAACTTTAGGGGAGAGAATCTGTTAAAAAAATCAGAAGAAGATATGCGCAATATAAGAGGGAACAAAATATCTATGATATTCCAAGACCCTATGACTTCCTTAAACCCAGTTATGACTACTGAAGATCAAATAGCTGAAGTTATCATATTGCACCAAAACGTAGGCAAAAAAGAAGCTAGCGAAAAGGCCAAGGCAATGTTAGAAACGGTTGGTATTCCAGCTGAAAGGGGAAAAGATTATCCACACCAATTTAGCGGAGGAATGAGACAAAGAATTGTAATTGCTATAGCCTTAGCCTGTAATCCTCAGCTGTTAATAGCAGATGAGCCTACTACAGCTTTAGATGTCACTATTCAAGCACAGGTGCTAAAGCTGATGAAAAATTTAAAGGAAGAATTTAAAACCTCTATGATAATGATTACCCATGACCTAGGAATAGTTGCCAACATTTGCGATAAAGTAGCTATAATTTATACGGGGTATACAGTGGAATATGCTACTAAAAGGGAATTGTACACTAACCCGCTGCATCCATATACCCAAGGACTGTTTGGCTCAATACCTAGTATAGATGAAGATGAAGCTAGATTAAAACCAATAAAAGGACTAATGCCAGAACCAACTGAAATACCTAACGGTTGTCCCTTTAATCCCAGATGCCAAAAAGTTATGCCTATCTGTTTAAAAGAGCTTCCTAATAGAGTGGAGGTCAAGGATGGACATTTTGTAAACTGTCACTTGTATAAGGATAAAGACCAGTCAATGGGAGGTGCATAGAGATGTCTGAGAAAATTATCGAAGTCAGAGGTCTAAAGAAGTATTTTAAAACTAATAAAGGTCCCTTACATGCTGTGGATGATATCAATTTTTATATAAAAAAGGGTGAAACCTTAGGGCTTGTTGGCGAATCGGGGTGTGGGAAATCCACAGCTGGTCGGGTATTATTGCGGTTGATACCACCAACAGAAGGTGAGGTATTTTTTGAAGGAGAAAATATCTTAGATTTTAATAGACGGAAAATGCGTAAAGCCCGTAGGGATATGCAAATTATATTTCAAGATCCATATTCTTCCCTTAACCCTCGCATGAGTGTTGAAGAAGTTATTTCAGAACCATTATATATTAACAAGATATATAAGAAAAAAAATGAAATTGCAGAAAGGGTAAAAGAATTGATGGATACTGTTGGTCTATCCCAACGATTAGTAAATGCCTACCCCCATGAACTAGATGGAGGAAGAAGGCAAAGAGTTGGTATAGCAAGGGCTTTGGCGTTAAAACCCAAATTTATAGTTCAAGATGAGCCGGTTTCTTCCTTGGATGTATCAATTCAGGCTCAAATCCTTAACTTGATGGAAGATATTCAAGATGAAATGGGACTCACCTACCTTTTCATTTCCCATGACTTAAGCGTAGTAAAGCACGTTAGCGACCGGATAGCTGTAATGTACTTGGGGAAAATTGTTGAACTTGGAGATTATAATTCCATGTTTAAAAACCCGTTACATCCTTACACTCAAGCGCTTCTTTCGGCCATCCCGATACCTAAAATAGATGTTGAACAAGAGATGATAATATTAGAAGGTGATGTTCCTAGTCCTGTAAATCCTCCTGAAGGATGTAGATTCTATGGAAGATGCAGACATCGAATGGATATCTGCAATCAGAAGAACCCAGAGTTATTTGAAATAGAAAAAGAAAGGTTTGTGTCCTGTCATCTTCATAACAAAAACTAAAGGAAAACCTCCATGCTTTTTAGGTATGGAGGTTTTCCTTTAGTTTTACTGCGTTAATGATTCCTGAGCCTTGACTATTTTTGTCCTCTTTTTTAACAGTAGTAGCCGATGCAACGATTATTTCTTTAATTTCATCAGGAGTTAAGGAGGGATCATACTGTACTATCTGGGCAACTAAACCTGAACATATGGGGGTTGCCATAGAGGTCCCCGACAAAGTTAAATACCAATCCTTAACCCTGTCACTTTTATTTTGTTTGTCGATAACTGAATTGGGACTACGATGAGATATAACTGTTCCTGGAGCTATGACATCAGGTTTAGAAGTTCCATCAATTGTAGGGCCTCTACTGGAATAACTAGCAACTTGTGAATTATTCCCATCCAGTGCACCTACAGTTATGATTTTGGGATGTATTGCAGGGGAACCTATTGTTTTGGAATTGGGGCCACTGTTTCCAGCTGCAGCACAAACTACAATTCCTGCATCCCAAGCTTTTTCTACAGCCACACAAACAGGATCCTCATAGTGCGGCAGAATTGCCTCAGAACCTAACGAAAGATTCATAATGTTTATTCCGAGCCTTCTTTTATTTTCGATACACCATTGTATACCTTCTAAGACGCCAGACAAGCTACCTCCACCTACTTTGTTTAACACCTTTACTCCCACTAAATTTGAGCTAGGAGCTGGTGCTGTAAACTTGCCATTGGACTTGCTACCATTAGAAGCAACTGCACCAGCTACATGAGTGCCGTGACCGTTATCATCGTAAGGCTCTTTTTTTCCTTTTATTATATCTTTAAAAGCAATAATTCTTCCCTTTAAGTCGGGGTGGTGATATATTCCTGTATCTAACACTGCTATAACCACATCTTTACCAGTTAACCCTTTTTGTTGAAGAGTATCATAGGCGACAACAGAAACTGACTTATCAAGATATGCATTAAATTTCCTATCAAACCATATTTTTTTAATGTGTTTATTTTTAGCTAATAGTTCTAACTTTTTGGAATTTACTGTGGTGCTAAAACAATGGATGAACTGCATTTTTTTTTGTATTTTACAGCTGCAACTTCTAGCTAGGGCATCCATTGACTGTTTAGAGACAGAGGGGTTATCAATTTGCACTACCACTGAAATGGTTTTAAAACGTTGCTTAAAAGCTCTATGGGGCTTATATGTCACACAGTTATCAAACTTAGCTGGTCTATAGCTATTTAAGGCAAATTTTCTGCTGCTTGGACATAATTTACCTCTGTTAGCAAAAATCCAGCTGGCTTCCTTCAAAATCACTGTTACCACTCCCTTATTTTCTTATAAATAGGATATGGATAAAATAAGGTGGTGCCACAATAAAAGAACAATAGTGATTATTGCTTTTTTTTAGAGAAGGCTATTTTGCTTCATAAGTAAATAAGTGTGGATAGTGAACTAACAATTTTCAAAAAAGGTAACATTTTTGGAGTTTTGCCCATAAAGTATTAAGTTTAACATTAAATATAGTTCTTAACTTTTAAAAAGTATGTTAGGATAATAATAAGCAATTGTTAAAAAAGGGGATAACACATATGAATAGAAAAATTGTTTTTTTCGATGTAGATGGAACTTTGATAGACTGCGGAAAAGGAATGAGCAAGCCTCTGAGCTCCACATTGTTAGCAATTAGTCAGCTTCAGGAACAAGGACACATGGCCATAATAGCTACGGGAAGACCCATGTCCTTTATGCCAAGATATTTATTAGACATTGGATTTGACGGGTATATAACTGCAAATGGCGCCCAAATTCAAAAAGAAGGTAAAGTTATATATAGCAAAAAGATAAAAAAGCCCACCCTTCATAAATTGGTGAGTTTTTTTAACAGAGAAAATATTGACTATATTTTAGAGGGGCAAGAAAAGGCTTACTTTTCTACATTAACTTCTCCCGAAGCGAAAAGATTTTTTGAGACATTTCATGTTCCCCAAAATAATATAACAGACAGATGGAATTTAGATGACATAGAAGCTAATAAAATGGTGGTTATATTAAAAGAAGATGAGCAGTTAGAGAAGTGTCAGCAAGTTTTAGGGAGTGAATTTACTTTAATGAGACATCCAGGAGAATCTTCATATGATGCTTATTTTACTGATTGCACAAAAGCTGATGGTATTAAAATACTCTTGCAGCATTTAAACTTGGACATTAAAGATACTTTCGCATTTGGAGATGGAACTAACGATATAGAAATGTTCCAGTTAGTAAAAAGTGGAGTAGCCATGGGTAATGCTAAAGAAGAGCTAAAAAAAGAAGCAACTTTTGTGACTGAAGATGTGCTATCCCATGGAATTGCAGAGGCCCTTAAAAAAATAGGTCTTGTATAAGACCTATGCAAGCGACAGATATATGGTCTAAAAATATTTAAAAGCTTTGACCACCATAATAATCTAAGACCCCAGTTTTAACTAGGGTCTTAGATTATTATGCCGCTCTTTTTAACAATCCTATATTTTTGTCTATAGCGTTTTCTAGATCATTGATAATTTTTGAAGATAATTGGCCTTTTTGATTTTTATAGGAAGTAATAAACTTAATCAAGTCGCCATCTTTTAGAACCGGAGTGTTAGACTCAACATCAAGTTTTGAAGACCATCCCTTTGTAAATACAACTACTGATTGAACCCAAACATGGGACAAATTATTGGAGTTTAAGTAACCTTTTAACTTATATACATGTCTCCCATTTTGTTTACAAGGGTTATAAAATTTTTGGTGATATATACCCCCTCTTTTTCCGGTTTTCTTTTGCACCCAGTTATGGTCTGTTTCTCGACCGCTAATATCGCCTTTCATATTCTTTGTTTCGATACAAAAAACACCTTTTGGTCCTATGACCAAATGATCTATCTGCGCTTGTTCCCCTTTGTTTTTAATAGTTATGTCATTGTAAACTATATAATCATCAGATAACTTCTTCAGCTTTTTAAGGACGACTTTTTCACCTTTAATTCCATGGTTTAAAAACAAACCTTTATTAAATTGATAAATTGAAAAAATGATAGGAATAACCGCTAAAACATAAAAATCCTGAATAAAAACTAAGCCTAGAATAATTAAAGTTATAAATGAAATTACTCCCCAAAAGGACATCTTTAAGTGTTCGTTTCTTTGTTTTTTTAAGCTGCTTTCTTTAGTTTTTATAATTGCTATTTTTTTCACCTCCTTGCCATACTATAGCATTAATAATTATAAAAAAACAAATATTACAGGTATTTACTTATATAATATCAGCAAAGGGTCGCAAATTTCAAACAAATAACACAAAAATGTTTGCTTAGTGATATTGTCTATTTTAATATTAACCAAAGATAAAGGAAAAATTTACAATGGAGCAAATATAAAAAAAGAAAGCTTGCAATCGTTACCTACTCTACCAATATGGATAGTTGTATCAAATTGAAGATGATGTTTTTATTGTTATTAATATCTGTTGCGACCATGAGATTTTTATATAATATACAGGAAAATGGCATTAAGTATAGAATATCTATATTATCGAAATATTTAGGGTAGAATAGCTAAAAACGTTATCTGGTGGTTAATTAGCTTACCTAAAATAGCGGAAGAAGTAAAAATCACCGTAATTTTTTTCACCTTACTAATGAGGAGGTTATTGAAAAATGGAAAATAGAGAGTTTTTAAAAGCAAACTTTAGAAATGAGCTAGCAAAAATTGAGACCGACCAACAGAAAGGGATGGAAAGGCCTGTAAAACAAAAGCCAGTTAAAGAAGGTGAAGAGGTCATTGATCTACCTTCTATAGAAGATATTGACATCGGCGAAAAATCAATAAAAAAATGCCTTGCAGGACGTAGAAGTCATAGAAAGTTTTTAGATAAAAAGCTAAGTTTAAAAGAACTTTCTTTTTTGCTTTGGTCCACCCAGGGGATAAGTGGGAAAAACGAGAACTTAAGAACATCGCCATCGGCTGGAGCTAGACATCCATTTGAAACTTATATTGAAGTTCATAATGTGGAGCAATTAACACCTGGATTATATAGATATTTACCCATGGACCATAAACTAGTGGTGCTAAAAAATCGCTCAAAAAGTAATGAGTTAGTTGAATGTTGTCTTAACCAGCCTTTTGCAGGAGATTGCGCTGCAACCTTTATTTGGTCGGTAATTCCTTATAGGACTGAATGGAGATACAGCGTAGCTTCTCATAAGCCGATAGCTTTAGATGCTGGACATCTATGTCAAAATTTATATCTAGCCTGTGAAGCTATAGATTCAGGAACATGTGCTATAGGAGCTTATGACCAGCAAGCAATTGATAAGTTTATCGGGGTGGATGGCAATGAAGAATTTGTTATTTATATTTCTCCTGTTGGGAAGGTAAAATAAACTTTAGAGGTGTCTAAATGAGTAGAGATGAAAAGTTTATGGAAAAGTGGAAGCTTACAAGACAGCATGGAAGAAAAAATTATACCTTAATTAGAGGCGTTTTATACGCTATACTACTGTTATTGATGTTACTGTTGGTAAATATTTTTAAGGATTCAATGGATAATTTTACGTCTAACATAGTGTTGTATTTGATAATAGCTTTTATAATTGCATATTTTGAGTGGGGCACAAAGGAGAGTAAATACTTAAGGCTTATGAAAGAAAACAATAAAAATTAATAAAAATAGACTCTCAGTTTTTCCATCCTGGGAGTTTATTTATTGTGATTAAAGAGATAATATTTTATCAATGCTTAATTTTGTTAGGTTTCTAATTAACATTTTGCATTTCAACCAATGTTAGCTAAACTGTAAAAACTTTTACAAATTAATTATATAATGTATAATATCTAAAGATAAACAAAATATGGGAGGTAATAGTATGTCAGATGTTAGGGTGAGGTTCGCTCCTAGTCCCACGGGATATCTACATATAGGTAGCCTGAGAACGGCCCTTTATAATTATATATATGCAAAGCAGAAAAAGGGCAAATTTATTATAAGAATAGAAGACACCGATCGTTCTAGGCTTGTAGAAACTGCTATTGAAAACTTAATTCAATCTTTAGCATGGGCAGGTATAGAGCATGACGAAGGTGTGTTTATAGACCCAAACAGTGATAATACCATTCAAAAAGGTGAGCACGGCCCTTATATTCAATCTGAAAGGCTGGATATCTACAATAGGTATATTAAACATCTTCTTGAAGGTAACCAGGCCTATTATTGTTTTTGTTCAAAAGAACGAATTGAAAAGGTTAGAGAACAATTAAAAGAGAAGGGTGAAACACCTAGATATGATGGTCACTGTAAAAACCTAGACAAAGAAGAAGTAAAACAACGATTGGATTGTAACGAGCAGCATGTAATTAGACTAAAGCTTCCTGAAGAAAAAGATATTAGCTTTTATGACACAGTTAGGGGTAATGTAACCATTAATACAAGGGATATGGATGATCAAGTACTGATGAAAGCAGATGGATTTCCCACATATCACTTTGCTGTAGTCGTCGATGATCACCTTATGGAAATTACCCATGTTGTTAGGGGAGAGGAGTGGCTAACCTCCACACCGAAACATGTATATTTATTTGAAGCATTTGGGTGGAAGGCGCCCCAGTATATTCATCTACCAACAGTGCTAAACAATGATAAGAAAAAATTAAGCAAAAGGCAGGGGGATGTGGCGGTAGGAGATTTTATGAAAAAAGGATATCTACCAGAAGCCATGGTAAACTACCTTGCATTGGTTGGATGGAGTCCTGAGGATAACCGTGAGTTATTTACTATGGAAGAGCTAGTAAAGCACTTTTCCTTTGAAAGGGTTTCTAAAACCGGCGGTGTTTTTGATGTGGATAAATTAAACTGGATTAACGGTCAATATATTAAAGCCAGCAGCTCAGAAAGAATAACAGATTTGGCAATTCCATATCTAAAAAAAGCGGGTTATATAACAGATGATGATGTCCAAAATAGATATCAGTGGATTGTAACCATGATTCAATCTGTGCAGGAAAAAGTTTCTCTTATTTCAGAGATACCTGAAAAAGTAAGCTTCTTTTTCACCGAACAGCTAGAGCTTGAAAGCGACAAAGCAAGAAAAATCTTGGAAGGGGAGCAAGTTCCTGACCTTTGCAATGCTTTCATTAAAGAGTTAAATGAAATAGAAGAGGTGGATGAGGAATTTGCTTCTACTATATTTAAGAAAATTCAAAAGGAAACTGGAGTAAAAGGGAAAAAACTTTTTATGCCAATAAGAGTGATGGTAACAGGACAACAGCATGGACCCGATATGGGTGGAGTGTTAAAGGTGTTAGGAAAGGAAAACGTTTTAAAAAGGGTGAAATATGTAAAAGAAAATATAGTACAATAAAACTAGGCTGCTGAGTTTTTTCTCAGCAGCCTAGTTTGCTTGATACAACTATTTTTTCTTTTTGCCTTTTTTCCATGGGTCCTTTAACGGTACAATTCTATTAAAAACTAGTTTTTCATTTGTTGAGTATTTAGTATCAACTGTGAAATAACCATGTCTTAAAAACTGAAACTTATCTTCCAAAGTGGCATTTTTCAAAGTAGGCTCCACTATACATTCCTGTAGTTTTACAAAAGACTTAGGATTAATGATATCCTCCCAACTCTTGCCCTCTTCATTTAGCAGGTCGTCGTCGGTTAGCAATCTATCATACAGGTGCACGTCAGCTTTTATACCATGTTTTTTAGACACCCAATGGATTGTGCCTTTAGGTTTACGAGCTTTAAAGCCACTGCCGCTTTTAGTTTCTGGATCGTAGGTGCAACGAAGTTCCACTACCTCACCGTTCTCATCGTTAACAATTTCATTGCATTTTATGAAATATGCCCCCTTAAGTCTTACCTCTTCTCCAGGGCTAAGTCTTTTAAATCCCTTAATAGGATTTTCCATAAAATCTTCTCTTTCGATATAAACCTCTCTGCCAAATGGAATTTTTCTAACCCCAAGTTCAGGGTTTGGATTATTTTGAACTTCAAGTTCTTCCGCTTGATTTTCAGGATAATTGGTAATGACTACTTTTAAAGGGTTTAGCACCGCCATCACCGCATTAACTTTAGGTTTGAGGTCTTCGCGGAGACAATTTTCCAACATCGATATATCAACAGTGGACTGATTTTTGGCAATTCCTACTTCACCTAAAAATTTATGGATGCTTTCCGGGGTAAACCCTCTTCTTCTTAACCCTTTAAGGGTTGGTAATCTAGGGTCATCCCATCCATCCACATGATTTTCGCTAACTAACTGACGCAAATATCTTTTGCTTGTTACAACCCCAGTTAAGTTAAAACGACCAAATTCTCTCTGTTTTGGCGGTTCAGGGATTCCCAGTTGCTCTAAAAACCAATTATAAACTTCACGGTTATTTTTAAATTCCATAGAACACATCGAGTGGGTAATGCCTTCAATGGAATCTTGTAGAGGATGGGCAAAGTCATACATTGGATATATGCACCATTTATCTTTAGTTCTATAATGGCTAGCTTTAAGAATTCGATAAATTACAGGATCTCGCATAACAATATTTGGAGAGGACATGTCGATTTTTGCTCTTAAAACCCTGGAGCCTTCTTTAAACTCTCCATTTTTCATTCTGTGGAACAAATCTAAATTTTCCTCAATACTGCGGTCACGATAAGGGCTGTTTTTTCCTGGCTCAGTCAGAGTTCCTCGATACTCTCGCATTTGCTCTGCATCCAGCTCACAAACATAAGCTTTTCCTTTTTGAATCAATTGTACAGCATAATCATAAATTTTTTCAAAGTAGTCAGAACCATAAAGAATCTTATCCGGGGTAAAACCAGCCCATTTAATATCCTCGATAATGGCATCTACAAACTCCTGTTTTTCTTTGAGCGGGTTGGTATCATCAAAACGCAAATTAAAACTGCCGTCATATTTTTGCGCTACCGTATAGCTTATGTTTATTGCATAAGCGCTTCCCAAATGAAGATAACCATTGGGTTCTGGTGGGAACCTTGTACAGATATCCCTGCTGTAAGTATTCTCCTGTAAATCTTTTTCTATCTCCCTGTGAAGGAAATTGTAGGTTTGCTTTTCACCTTCATTATTAACTTTACTCATAATTAACCTCCTAAAACAAATTTTTAAATAGGCCATTGCAAAATTCTATAACAAATGATAAAACACCTCTTTTATATAAGACCTAAAAAAATCTCGTAGAACTACCTAGTAACAATGTCATTCTGTAACTATCTCAAATTTTATACAAAAAAACTCTCGTCCTTAAATAAAAGAGACGAGAGATAATCGCGGTGCCACTCTAATTTGTCGCCATGTCACCATGTCGACCTTTATAGGTACATAAAATATGTACTCTCGCTCTATAACAGGAGCACTGTTACAACATTTCTTCGGGTTAACTGGCTGAAAAGCCTTCAATTAACAAACCTTGGAAATCAAACGATTGTAATTGTGGACAACAGTCAGCAAAAAGGGAGTGTTTAAAATAGCAATCAGAGAGATAAAGATAACTATTGATTGCAGTTTTCCTTATAAAAAGGGTTATGTTGTAAAACTCAGAGGCTTGTTCAGCTAACCACTCTTTACCCATTTTCAGCAGATAGGGTTCTCTGAAAAAGAATAAATTAACCTACTATTCTCATCATAGTTTTAAATTATTTAGCTGTATATTGTAGCAATAGTATTTGTTATATTTGTGAATATATACTATCAAACAGATGCTTTCGTGTCAACATCACTTAACAATTGCAAGCTAACACTGCTGCAAAATATTTGAATATAAAGAAAACAGTGATATAATTAATTTAGTACCTTAAACAATAGGAGGTGGGTAGATGGGGTGAAGTATGAACTCAAAGCTTAGCAGGGGACGATGCCAAATGTCAGTGAAGTTACTCATACACTTACTGGTGGAAGGTGGGAGCATCCCGTCTTACAGTGGCTGGTACAATTTCAAAAGCCAGTTATGGTTCGGATTTACAAATGAAATAGGTTGTAATGAAGGAGGAACCAGAAGTAATCGTTGACCCTAAAGGAACAACGGTGAATATGTCAATAGAGTAACTAAGCCTGAAGACCGCATAGGGAAAAGGATACGGAACCCTGCCTTCTAGATTGAATAAAAATCTAGGAGGTAATTGCTTTGAGTAAACACAAAGAAAATACTGGATTTATATGTCAAAAATGCAATAAACAAGTTTTACCATTAACTAATGGCAGTTTTAGAAACCACTGTCCATTTTGTCTGTATTCTAAACATCTTGATAAAGAGCCAGGGGATAGACAAAGTCAGTGTAATTTTATGATGAAACCTATAGATGTAATTTATAACACTAAAAAAGGTTACCAAATTATCCATAAGTGTATATCTTGCGGAAAAGAACAGAAAAACAAAATTGCTGAAGATACAGTTCAGCCTGACTGTTTAGCCTACATCGCGTTATTACAGGCAAATTAGTTTTAAAGGCTGTCTTAGAACAGGGAAGTGTTCTAAGACAGTTTTTTAATATGGCATAACTTTAAATTTACTGCTGACCTTGCTGTAAAACTACAAACCTTTGCAGAGGGAAACCCGTAGATTATATAGAATATTTAAAATGAGAAGAGGTGATTTAATGAATAGATAACCTAGAGACACGTAGATGCATTAAGAAGCACATCACAGACTAAAGCAAACGAAAACCTAGGGGTAAACTTTATTGCATTAGAACTCCAACTTAAAGCAGGCGAGTTGCAGCCTGCAATCCGAGCTGAAACCTGATTTAAAGGATTCGCTCCAGTTCTTGAAATTCAGCCCGGGGAGACCCAGGTGTAGAGGGCTGGACAAAGGTGTAAAGGAAAGACGGGGTGAGAGGATGAGGTGCCATACTGTCGAACCCTAAAGTAGGAAGATATTTGACTGCCTACATTTATTTACAATGCTTTGTGGCCAAATCGTGGCCTGGACTTCCCCGATATGAGCTTTTTTAAGAAAATACATGCAAATACGGGATTGGCCAAGGCCTCCACCTATGGTGTAGGGTAACTCTTTGTTTAAAAGCATACTGTGGAAGTGAAGCTGTTTAAGGTCTTCTTGGTTTGCTTTTTCCAACTGTATCTCTAAAGAGTTTTCATCTACTCTAATACCCATTGAGGATAATTCCAAAGGTTTGTTTAACAGAGGGTACCACAATAATATATCCCCGTTTAAGTTCCAATCATCATAATCTGGAGAGCGGTTATCATGCTTTTTTCCTGATTTTAATTTATCTCCGATTTCGCTTATAAAAACAGCTCCTTTTAGCTTCGCTATTTCATGCTCCCTTTCTTTAGGAGAAAGATTTGGGAATCGTTCTTCTAACTGTTGGCTAGTAATGAAGAATATATCTGCAGGGAGAGCTTTGCCGATTTGTGGATATAATTTATAAACTAGATTCTCAGTACTTTTAAATACATCATAAATTTTCTTTACAGTGTGCTTTAAAGTTTCTTTGTTTCTCTGTTGTTTAGAAATAACTTTTTCCCAGTCCCATTGATCGACATATATAGAATGTAGGTTGTCAAGGTCTTCATCTTTTCTAATAGCATCCATATCTGTATAAAGGCCCTCACCTATATTAAAGCCATAACGGTGAAGAGCTAGTCGTTTCCACTTAGCTAAAGAATGGACTATCTCCACACTGTTACCGATGTCTTTAGCCGTAAAAGAAACGGGATGCTCAACTCCGCTTAAATTATCATTTAGTCCACTCTCCGAATACACAAACAAAGGAGCAGAAACACGAGTTAGTTTTAACACTTTTGCCAATTCTTGTTCGAAATGGTCTTTTATCTGCTTAATTGCAATTTCTGTTTCTCTGATGTCTAAAATTGGTTGATAACTTTTGGGGATTGTTAAATAACCAGTAGTTTTTTTCATTATGATACCTCCTGTTTATAAATAAAAAAACCTCGTCCTAGATAAAGGACGAGGGATACAAATCCTCCGCGGTACCACCTTAGATTAGCTAACGGCTCTCTTAATCGATACGGATTAAAAGGAGTAACCTTATAATCGATATCGTCCAATCTATAACGGTTTGGTTCCGGCTAAGCCTACTTTCACTGAGTTCGGTTAGCAACTAAGAGGTGTTTTTCGGTATAGATTTCGTATTGGTCTTTCACCATCACCAACTCGCTAAAACTACCTTCTATTACCTAATTTTCCTCTTCGCGGTTTTTAATTTTATAAATTTATAACCTATCGTATAATAGTATAACTATAAAGTCAACTAAACTCATGGATTTTTTAAAAACTTTTAGTACTTTAAAGGGGGGCAAAAAATGAGAAGAAAAGTTGTTATAGTGTGCTTTTTACTAATGCTATTGTTTTTGGTCGGATGTTCATCTGAAGATGTAAATCCAGAAGACACGTTAAAAAAGTATATAAATAGCTGGTCCAATGGTTCATATGAAAACATGTTAACGTTGTTGAGTAAAGAATCAATAGAGATGGTTGACAATCAAAAATGGAGGTTTTCTGAACGTTATAAAAATATTTATAACGACCTAGAAATTGATGAAATAAAAATTGATTTTCAGAAAATAGACTTTAAAGGAGAGGGTATAGATCTAGATGAAATTACAGAAATTACTTACCTATTAGATATAAAAATGAACTCAGTTGCAGGCAAATTAAAATACCAAACTGAGGTAGATTTGGTTAAAGAGGCTGAAAACGAAGATGAAGAAGGTTGGTATGTAGTGTGGCATCCATCTCATTTATTGAAGGGGTTAGAGGAACCTACCGATAAAATAAATTTAAAAATAGAACAACCACAAAGGGGAGAGATATTCGACCGAAATGGTAAAGAATTAGCTGTTAATGGTAAGATACTTCAAGTGTCTGTGGTGCCTGAAGCGACTAAAGAGCTAGAGCAAACGGCAGAAAACCTAGCTGAAGAATTAGATATGGATGTAGAAAAAGTGTTAGAACTCTCTAACCAATATTCCCATAGGCCTGACTGGGCGGCGCCTATTCAAAACTTGTCACTGGATGATCCAAGAAAGGAATCACTTTTGGATATTGATGGTGTTTTAATAAGCCAGGTTGATGGTAGGCAGTATCCTTACGGAGATGCTGTGGGACATCTTACTGGGCATATAGGCCCAATTACGGCAGAAGAGCTGAAAGAAAGGCAAGGTCAAGGATACAGGGCATCTTCTTTCATTGGGAAAAACAGCTTAGAACTAGTGTATGAAGAAAAGTTAAGAGGAACACCTGGCGCTACCATTACTGCTGTAGACATAAACGGTAACGAAAGAAAGATAATAGCTGAGCAAAAAGCAATTGACGGAGAAGATATAACTCTCTCAATTGACGTTGATATTCAACAAAAAATTCTAGAATCTTTGTCAGGTAAATCGGGTGCAGGTATAGTAATGGAGCCTAAAACCGGTGAGGTTTTGGCGATGGTAAGCGAACCAGCCTTTGATCCCAATCTTCGGTATTTGGGTCTGCCTGATCCTAGAGCAGATAAAATAGAAGATACTTCCAGATTATTTGAAAGAAGATTTCAAAACAAATATTCTCCTGGGTCGGTCTTTAAACCCTTTACGGCAATAATGGGTATTGAAGAAAATACATTAGTACCAAATGATGTGTTAAAAATAGACGGACTTAGGTGGCAACCCGATAGCAGCTGGGGTGGATATCATATTACCCGAGTTTCTGATGTTAATAAAGTAAACTTGAATAATGCTATGATTTATTCTGATAATATATACTTTGCTAAACAAGCATTAAAATTAGGAGGCGACAAACTAGAACAATGGACTGATAATTTTGGGTTTGGACAAAATCTAAACTTTGAATTTCCGTTGCATCCATCTAAACTGTCAAATAGTGACTTAAAATCAGATGTTTTATTGGCGGACACTGGATATGGTCAAGGTGAACTACAAATGTCTCCACTACACTTAACTGCTATGTATACGGTTTTTTTAAACGATGGAGACATGATACAACCTACGTTAATTGCTGAAGAACAGACTCGGGTTTTTAAAGCTGATGTAGCATCTTCTCAAACCGCAGATATTGTTTTGGACACGTTAAAGCAGGTAGTTGAAAACGAAAAAGGAACTGCCTATAGAGAAAATCCAGGGCATAATAGGAAAATTGCAGGGAAAACTGGAACTGCTGAATTAAAAAAAGATTTTAAAGAAAAAGATGGAGATATACTTGGCTGGTATGTTAGCTTTGATTACGAAGATAAAGATATGCTGATAACGCTAATGGTTGAAGATGTATCCAGTAGTTCCGTTGTGGATATGGCAAATGATTTTTGGAAAATGGCAGATTAAATAGTAACATTGCTTGACAAATTAGTTTAACTATAATATTATTTAATTAAGCATTAGCTTAAATGAATGAGGGTGTAAAAATGGATAAAAGTCTAAAAGCTTTAAAAGCATTATCAGATAAAACAAGGTTAAAAATAATAAAACTATTGTTAAATTACAATTTTTGCGTAGGGGCAATAGCTAAGAACTTGGGCATATCAGAAGCTGCAGTATCTCAGCATTTAAAAGTTTTACGACAAGCAGGCATTGTCGTTGGTGAAAAAAGAGGGTACTACACCCACTATATAATAAATAAAGAAATTATATATAATCTTTCCCATGAGCTGCGCAGCTTGGTGGATGATCCGCCAGCAGTTAAAATAAGTTGCCATAAAAAAGAAAAGGAGGGAAATAAAATGGTTGAGGAAAAATGCAAAAAGAAAGATGTTAAGGAGCCCCAAAAATGTAGTCCGGAGCAAATAAAAGAATGTCATGGAGATCAAAAGCACCCTTGCGAAGATTCAAAGGAAAATTAAATAACTGATTAAAGGTCCTAGCTCATTATAATGTTGATTTTTGAGCTAGGACCTTTTTATGTGCTTGCCGACTGTCAAAAAGCTGACAATACGCCCAATAAACGTCGAAAAACTGACGCATAAAAAGTTGACAAACTATTATTCTAGGGTTTTTAAAATTGGTATATTATTTGCTATAAATTATTATAAGGCTTAATGTAGTTAAGCTTGATAATAATTTCACACAAGGAGGACTTTAAAATGGCAGACCCGAAAAAAATGTTAAACGAATTTATGGGAGGATTACAGAGTTTTGAGAAAGAGGCTCCCGAGCAAACCAAAGCTTTTATGAACTTATTAGGTGCATCTTACAAGGAGGGGGCGCTATCCACTAAGACCAAAGAGATTATCTCTGTAGCAGTGGGTACTTATAACCGTTGTGAGTATTGCATTGTTTTCCATGTATATAAAGCTCTAGAGGCAGGGGCTACAAAAGAAGAAATAATCGAGGCAGCTATGGTAGCAGTTGCTTTCGGTGGTGGACCTTCCATGGCTTATTCAGTAACGTTAGTAAAAGAATCAATTGACGCTTTTTTACCAGAATTTGAGAAATAATTAGGTTAGGGTAGCTACCTTGTAGCTACCCTCTTTTAAATAAAGGAGGTAATAAATTTGGACTTTTTAGTAAAAATTCCCGAAGGCACTCAAGGGAATGATGACCAGGTAACAATATCTAAGTGGGCGGTTAAAGAAGGGGATGTAGTCAGCCAGGGTGATCTTCTTTTAGAAATAGAAACTGAAAAAGTTAACTTGGAGCTTGAAGCAGAAGTAAGTGGAACTATAAAAGAAATACTAGTTCAAGAAGGAGAGGTAGTAAATGTAGACTCTGCCGTTTGTAGTATTGAAACTGAAGATAACCCTGCAGAAAAACAAGATGATGCACAATCTGGCATGAACTATTTTGGCTCTCTTTTAAATAAGAGAGAAGAAAAACATAAAGTGGATTTATGTATTTTGGGAGGTGGACCTGGGGGATACGTTGCGGCAATTAAAGCTGCTAAATCAGGCTTAAAAGTGGCTTTAGTAGAAAAAGATAAAATGGGCGGAACCTGTTTAAACAGAGGCTGTATTCCCACTAAAGCTTTACTTCAATCTGCCAATCTTCTAAGTCAAATTCAAAAGGCACAAAAGTTTGGGATTCAAGTCAATGAGGTTAAAGGGAATTATTCAGAGGCAATAAAGTATAAAGACGGTGTTGTGTCAACTTTAAGAAATGGTGTTGAAAGCTTGCTTAAAAGACATAATGTAAAAGTTTTTGTCGGTGAAGGTAAACTTATTTCAGACAGAGTTATTACAACAGAAACTAGCGATGCCAAGGTAGAAATTAGCGCAGAACATATTATATTAGCTACAGGGTCTAAACCAAAGATGCCTGCAATACAGGGGATAAATAGCAGAGAAGTTATAACTAGCGATGATATACTATCTTTAGAAAACCTTCCTAAGAGCATGGTAGTTATAGGCGGCGGAGTAATAGGAATGGAGCTTTCTTTTATTTTGAGGAAGTTTGGTGTTGAAATCACTGTAATTGAGGCAATGGATTCTATATTGCCCAGCTTAAACAAAAAAGCTTCTGAAGTTGTGCTAAAAAGTGCAGAAAAACAAGGGATAAAAGTTATAACAGGAGTATTAGCTCAAGAAATTGCTTCAGCAGCTAATGGAGGTGCTGTTGTTTCTTTAACTAAAGATAAAGAAGAGCTAAAAGTTTACGGAGAAAAAGTTTTGATGTCCATAGGTAGGGAGTTTAACATCCAAGGGATAGATCCAGACAAAAACAAGATAGAGCTAACAGAGCAAGGGGCAGTGAAGGTTGATGAAAAGCTTAGAACTAGCGTTACAAATATTTACGCTATTGGAGATGTTATAGGTGGGTACATGCTAGCTCACGAAGCGTCCCATGAGGCATTTGTAGCAGTTGATAACATATTGAACAAAGAAAATAGCATGAACTACAACTTAATTCCTTCGGCGGTATTTTCAGACCCTGAAGTAGCACAAGTAGGCTTGACCGAAAAGCAGGCTGAGGATAAGGGCTATACAATAAAAACAAGCAATTTTCCCTATGGAGCTAACGGTAAGGTTTTGACTACGCAAAAGACTGAAGGTTTTGTTGAACTTATAGTGGATAAAGACAGCAATAGAATACTAGGTGGAACTGTAGTAGGTGTGGGAGCAACAGAGATAATACATCAAATCGCTATAGCTGTCACAAAAGAATTGTTGGTGGATGACATATGCAGTACTGTTTTTGCCCATCCCACAGTTTCTGAAAGTGTTTTTGAAGCAGCACTTGGTTATTTCGGAGAAGAAATCCATATTTAAAAGGACATTATTGTTATTATATAGAATAATAACAGTGACTATCATTACCGCAAAATGACATAAAAAAGTTTTTTCGCTATAAAGCGAGAGAGCTTTGAATTACGGAACACCCATATATCAGGCGATTTAAATTTTATAATCGCCTGATATTTTAAATAGATAATTGCAAATTCTTAGATTTTAAAGATCTATATAGATATGGAGCTTAAAAATAAACACGAAATTCTTCGCCTTAACTTAGAATGACATCCCACTAGGTAGTCGGGGATTATTTTGAAATTATATGTAAAAATGCTGTTATATCAGAGGTTGTATATTGCAGGCAATCGACTGATTTTTAAAATAAAGGAGGGGCTTTATGGAATTAAATCACTTAACTAAACTTACGGCAAAGGATGCAATTATTGATGACTTTACTACTGCTACCCCTCTAGCTACTATTGAGGAATTAAATGAAATAATGTTGTTAAAAAAGAAAGAAGAAGTTTTAGTTATGGAGAAAAAAGAGGTAGTGGGGATTGTAACTAAAAACGACTTGATAAGAGCCCTAACCAAAGGAATTGAATCAAAAACTCCTATTAAATCTATAATGGCCTCAGATGTTATCACATTTAACTATTCGAAGGATCTTATACAAGTGCGGGATAAAATGCGAGCTTATGAAATAAAAAGAGCTCCTGTTATCAACGAAGCCGATGATGTAATTGGAATTATCACAGTAAAGTCAATTTGTGACGCTTTTTCAAACCGATTGTGGTATGTAGTGGACTATTTGCAGTCGGTACTGAACAATCTTAAAGAGTCGGTGTTTATTTTTTCTCATCAAGGGGAAATTTATTGCAATAAGCAATCTGTAGAACTTTTTGGAGATCCGCCGAAACTACCGAGTCAGATTTCTAAAGAGATAGAAGGGATGGGTAGCGAGGGAAGTTTTGTGTACAAATCAAAGGGCAAAGAGTACTCTGTCTATGTAAACTTATTTTCTTTAGATGGAAATGAATACAATAAAATAGTAACTGTAAGAGACGTCAGCGATGTATCTCAACTCAACGATCAACTAACGAAAGCTAACAGCAAGCTTCATTATTTAGAAGATAAAGTAAAGAAGATTTCTAGGGAAAATTACTCTTTTGGAAATATGTTTTCTGTCAGCAAAACCATGGAGAAAGTTGTGGCAAGAGGTAAGCAAGTGGCTCCAACCAATGCAACGGTACTTGTTTACGGAGAAAGTGGCACTGGTAAAGAGTTATTAGCTAACGCAATCCATCAACATAGCAAAAGAAAAAACAATCCTATAATTACTGTTAATTGTGGTGCTATACCAGAGAACCTAGCTGAGAGCGAATTTTTTGGGTATTGTAATGGAGCTTTTACAGGAGCTCAAAAAGAAGGTAAGCCAGGGATTTTTGAGCTTGCTAACGGCGGAACTTTGTTTTTAGATGAGATTGGTGAGCTGCCGATAAACATGCAGGCCAAATTGTTAAGGGCGCTTCAAGAAGGTAAATTTTATAGAGTGGGAGGAGTAAAACCCACAGAAGTAGATGTGAGAGTAATTGCAGCCACAAATAAAAACCTTGCAGAAATGGTTCAAAATAAAAATTTTAGAGAAGATTTATTTTATAGAATTAACGTAGCCAATATAGAACTTCCACCTTTAAGAGAGCGAAAAGAGGATATAATTCCCCTAGCGATGAGTTTTTTGAAATATTTTAACAAAGCCCATGACATCTATGTAAAAAGGATTGAACCAGAAATAGTAGATATCTTAGAAAATTATAACTGGCCTGGAAATGTAAGAGAATTAAAAAACATTATAGAAAGGCTTGTAGTTTTTTCTGTAGATGGAAAAACTAATAAAAATGCCCTGCCCAACTATATTTTAGAGGAACCTCCCAGTAGAGAGCAGCTTGATAACAAGGTGGAAAAGTTTGAAAGAGATGCTATTATCAACGTTTTGAAAAAATATTCAAATAACAAAGCCAAAGCTGCAAAGGAGCTAAAGATACCCCGCAGCACTTTATATTATAGGATGAAAGTATTAAATATAAAGTAACTTAAATTATTACATTTTGGGGTAAAATAATTGAAATGAAAAATATTTTAAATTAACTTGATTTTTTTAAACAGTATGATAGATTAAAGATGAACATAAATCGGAAAAGTCTAAAATAAAAACGTTTTGGAGGGGATTATCAATGGCTGTTAAAAGACCGAAGGCTGAACCATTTAAAATAAAAATGGTGGAGCCCATTAAAATGATTTCCAAAGAGGAAAGAGAGGAAGCATTAGAAAAGGCCGGTCACAACCTATTTAGCTTAAAAAGTGATGACGTTTATATCGACTTGTTAACTGATAGCGGTACAGGTGCAATGAGTGATAAACAGTGGTCAGGAATTATGCTAGGGGATGAAGCTTACTCAGGTAGTAGAAATTATTTTAATTTAGCAAATACAGTTAAAGAAATAATTGGTTACAACTACACCATTCCAACTCATCAAGGACGTGGTGCAGAGCAGGTGCTATTTCCTGTGCTAATCAAACCCGGTCAATATTGTATTTCCAATATGCATTTTGACACCACCAAAGCACATGTTGAGCTGGCAGAAGGAAGAGCAGTTAACACTGTTATTGATGAGGCTTACGACACAACAACTTACCATCCTTTTAAAGGTAATTTTGACTTAGAGAAAACCGAAGAAGTTATAAAGGAAAAGGGTGCAGAAAATGTCGCTATGGTAATTATTACTGTTACCTGCAATAGCGCCGGCGGGCAGCCTATATCAATGGAAAATATTAAAGCAACCTATGAGTTAGCTAAAAAATACGACCTTCCTGTAGTTATCGATGCTGCGAGGTTTGCAGAAAATGCATACTTTATAAAGCAAAGAGAAGAAGGTTATGAAGATAAAACCATAGCAGAAATTATTAAGGAAACATTTAAATATGGCGATGCATTTACCATGTCAGCAAAGAAAGATGCTATTGTTAATATTGGTGGAGTGTTAGGAGTAAAAGATGATGAAGAACTTTACAACGCTTGCCGCTCTAGAACCGTACCTTTAGAGGGCTTTCCCACATATGGAGGACTGGCAGGTAGAGATATGGAAGCGCTAGCTAGAGGTTTGGTGGAAGGATGCCAAGAAGAGTATCTTGAATATAGAATAAACCAAGTTCATTATCTAGGGGAAAGGTTAAAAGAGGCAGGTATTCCAATTCAATACCCTGTAGGAGGCCACGCAGTTTTTGTGGATGCCAAAAAAATGTTGCCTCACATACCTTATTACCACTTCCCAGCTCAAGCTTTAGCCAATGCGCTTTACTTGGAGTCAGGGGTTCGCAGCGTTGAAATAGGCTCCCTATTATTGGGCAGAGATCCTGATACCGGCGAGAATCTAGAATCTCCTTTAGAGCTTTTGCGTTTAACAATTCCAAGAAGGGTCTATACAAATGATCACATGGATGTTATAGCCGATGGACTGATAGCGGTAAAAGAAAAAGCTAAAGATTTAGTGGGCCTTGATTTTACCTATGAACCAGAAATATTAAGACATTTTACAGCAAGATTAAAACCTGTAAAATAACAAAACAAAGAGCAGCTGAATGAATACATTCAGCTGCTCTTTGTTTTGTGTCAATAAGTAGTTTTACTCGTCATCCCTCATGGGGAAAGGAGCATTAGAGTTAAATAAAGGTGATATTACTTCACTGTAAGCTGGGGCGTTAGTGCTTCTATCAGTGGTTTGTGTAGTTTCAGGGTTGATAGATGATATCATTACAAGGCTAAATATAGCAGTAAAGATAAGAGTATATTTAAATAACTTAAGACGTCTCACTTATCTCACCTCCTCGCCGAATGAGAATTTTGGACAGTAAATCATTTAGATCTTTATTATTCTCAAGTTTATTGTAGATAAAGATAGATTTTAAGAGAAACTTTAATTCCTGTGTAAAATCTAACTTGGAAATAATAACATCTTGATACTTTTCAACTACACTTAAGCCATTTTTTAACTGATTAGTTTGAAGATAAATTTCTAACAAGTGATTAATAAGAAATATACACAAGGATGGATATCTTTCTTTGTCCACTTTATCCAAAGCTAACAGATAATATTTTTCCGCCTTATCCATGTCCTTTAACGCACCGTAATAGATTTCAGCCAAAGCGATATATAATTGTGGAACTGTTTTATCCTCTTGACTTATCTTAGATATTATTTCTTTTATGTTTTGTATATGGATTTTGTAATCCTTTTTTTCTAAGTCTTTGGTCTTCAAAAATACGTTTGCTATATTTTTATAAACTAATCCTTGTAGCTCTATACTATTTGTGGATTTTAGAATTTCTAAAGCTTTGTAGTATATAATCAATTCTCTTTCATGTAATTTTTTGCTGTGCAAGCACTGTCCCTCTATTATCAGCAGTTGAGCTATCTTATTTTTTCCAATGTTGCTGGATAGTTTTTTTGCTTTTTTTACAAAATACAAGCTGTTTTCGTAGTCTTCTAAGTGAAGATAGGCCAAAGCATTGTTATAAAAAACTGTCCATTTTTTGTTATCAGGAATATCCTTTTCCTTTGATAGCACAAGGGTATTTAAACTAATTGCTTCTTCATATTTTTCAGTGTTTATGTAGTTTGGCACAATTTTAGAAACTATTTTATGTAATCCCGTGGTTATATGTAACCCTAGTGCTCTTTCCAAAGCCCGGGTATAGTAAATCATTTCCTTGTCTTTTTCTTCTAGATGGTAGAACAAGTCTCCCAACAATAAATAGATATCCACACAAACTTTTGAATGAGAACATTGCTTGGAGAAATTTTCGATATCAGTAATCGTTTCGCTGCTTAACTTTCTCTTAGTATTTATCGCATTTTTTATAGTTTTTTTTACTTTGTCCACGTTTTCTTCAAAAGGAAGTATAGGCACACTTGAAGTTGAAGTTATCGATTCAAAGCTTGTTTTTGTCATGGTACCACCTCCTTAAAAGGATTATAGCATGGAGATAAACAATTGTAAATATTATAAAAAATGCAAAAAGTAAAGCTGTAAGGGTAAAAATGTATATCCTTGAATAATAAGAGAAAGATTATAGTAGAGAAAACTTTAAAAAGGAGAGTGCTTTTAATGAAAGCAATAGTAGATCAAGAGGCGTGTATTGGATGTGGACTATGTCCCAACATCTGCCCTGAGGTGTATGAGATGACCGATGATGATGAAAAGGCTATTGCCATCGATGAAGAAATCCCAGAAGATAAGGTAGATAGTGCTAAGGAAGCAGCGGATGCTTGTCCAACGGATGCTATAAAAGTTAGTTAGATAAAGAGGCTAGCTCATATTTAGGGATTTAGTCCTAAAAAAGAGTTAGCCTCTTTAATGTTAAAAAAACAAATTCTAAAGTTTTTGCTTTGCTAAAGAAGTCTACAATTTTGTAGGCTTTTATTTTTTTGTTAAAAGCCCAATTTAATAATTATATAAAGGTGTTGTGCACAATTTTAAAGGTAGGGAATAAAGTATAATCAAAGGGAGGGGATTTTAAAATGGATGAAAAAAACAGCAAAGAACTTTTAAAAGAAAAGTTAAAAGAATTTGGCCCTAACCAAGCTTTGGTTGATATATTGGTTACAAATATTCTAAAAAAATACGAGGTGAGCACCGAAAAAGCAAACAAAATAACAGAGGAACAAAAGGAACAGATAAGAAGATTGGCGATAGAATACCTAAGTCAGCTGGAAAAGTTTAAGGAGGAAGGAAATAAAAAAGCAAAATAGGTTGTCAGCGCTGAATAGGGGGAACCTCTAAATAAACTAGCAGAAGATTCAAGAGTACTAGACTTAAGACTCAATTATGCTAAAAAATGAGCTGGTATATCTAATAAGGTTTAAGAATGCTGTAAAATTATGTATTTTGTTAAAAACTTTAAAAACATAACAAGGGGGGAGTAAGATGTTTAAAGATGATTTTATGGATGATTATGATTTAAAAGATGACTTTGATGAAGAAGTAAATTACGATGCACAATTTAAAAAGTACCCAAAACCTAAATTTCCTTTAGAAGACTTGGTGGCACAAGAAGCAAAGCAGATAAGCAAAGTGTTTCAAATAATAGATGAAGACATAGAGATTTATGATTCATATAACGTGACCATCAATAAATTAAGTGCTCAAGCTGCAATTAATCTTCAAGCTAGCATAGAGTTAGCTTTAATAACCATTATTTCAGTAGTTATAGATAGTGCTGAAAAAGCTAAACAAATAACTCAAGAATTGTTGCAAGCAACAAAAATAAAGCAAGTTAGTTATTTGCGAACTAGAGTTAAAAATTCAAGAAACGTTGAGATAACAACAGCTGATTTAAGTTTAGTTATATCCATTGAACTGCTGATTTTGGTGTTTATCGTGGTTCTTTTACACTTAGGGATATTTTAGCAAAAAGACGCTTTGTAGCCTTGGTTACAAAGCGTCTTTTTGTGTAGAAAAGAGTTACTTTTTATACTTTTTTAGTATATAATATTAAATTAACAGCAGATTAAGTTATAGTAATTGTAAAATGGTCAAGTTTTTACCTCATATACAATCATGCCAATTAGAACAAAATCAAGGTTCTTCGGTTTTAGACTCAAAATGACATTAACATTAGGTTGTTTGGGGCTTCTTTGAAATTATTTATAAATGCTGTTATATAAGGTGTTGTAGAGTTTTACAATTGTCTATTAAGGTTAAGAAAGGAGGGGTCTTTTGAGAATTGTAAGGTATACACTATTAGCTGTACTTAGTGTTGTTTTAGTTATGGGATTAGTTTTTGGCTATACTTATGCTTCTATTAAGGTTCCTTTTTCACCCCGTTATATCGATTGGGATGACCCCGCACCTATCTATGATACCCATAGAAAGATATATATGGTAGAAGATGTATTAATAAGAGAGTACAAAGAGAATAATATTAACTTTGTTTCTACTGAAGATATGCCTCCACACGTAGTTCAAGCCTTTATTGCTATAGAAGATAATAGATTTTATGATCATCCTGGTTTTGATATAAAGGGGATGATGCGGGCTTTGACTGTTAACGTTAGAAATAGAGAGATAAAGCAGGGGGGAAGCACAATAACGCAACAGTTAGCTAGAAATTTATTTTTAAATCATGAACAAACGGCGGAAAGGAAAATGCTAGAAATAGCAATTGCCTTTGAGTTAGAAAGACAATTTGAGAAAGATGAAATAATGGAAATGTATTTAAATCAAATTTATTTTGGAAAAAGCAACTGGGGAGTAGAAAAAGCATCTCAAAGTTATTTTAAAGGGACTTCGGTAACTGAAGTAGATGTAGAACAGGCTGCAATGTTAGCAGGTATAATACAAGCTCCTAATGTTTATGGCCCTGCGGTCCTAGCAAATACAGAGGTTGCTATGGACCAAAGACAGATAGTGCTTAACAGAATGCTAGAAAAAGGGTTTATAACCAAAAATGAACTTAATAGTATAGTCCCAGAGAATTGAATCTACTTTTAAAAGAAAGTTTTTACCTAAAACTTTGCCTGAATTTGTGATATAATAAATATGGGTGTTGGGGGTATCGCAAATTTTAGGAGGGGTATTTAATGAACATAGCATTTTTTCTTACGCCTAAAACAGATATTATTTTTGAAAAACCAAACTCTACTATGAGGCAAGCTTTAGAAAGAATGGAATACCATCGTTACACTGCTATACCAGTTATTGATGACGATGGTAAATATGTGGATACTGTTACAGAAGGGGATTTACTTTGGAAATTAAAAAGTTTACCACAAATTAGCTTAAACGAAACGGAAAATATTTATCTTAAAGACATACCAAAACATATGGTAAACAAAACAGTGTCAATAAACTCAGATATTGAGGATTTAATCGATCTTGCTACTAGTCAAAATTTTGTGCCGGTAGTAGATGACAAAGAAATTTTTATCGGAATTATAAAGAGAAGTGACATTATAAACTACTGTTATAATCAGTATGTTAAAAAGGATGGAAAACAAAAAGCATAATATCAATGTTAAAATAGAGATGAGTGTGTAAGCTCAACTCTATTTTTCTGTTATTATCATTTAGATGTTTTTACAATTAACTTAAATGAGGTGAGATGGGTGTTTTCACTACATAATGATTGGGCAGAGCTGTTAAAAGAAGAGCAAAACAAATGTTACTATAAAAACTTAATAACTTTTTTAAAAGAAGAATATAAAAAAAATACCATCTACCCTCCTCCTGAGCAGGTTTTTGATGCTTTTAACATAACAAAATTCTCCAAAACAAAGGTGGTAATATTGGGGCAGGATCCTTATCATGGTCATGGACAAGCTCATGGATTAAGTTTTTCCGTTCAACCCCATGTCTCCATTCCGCCATCATTAAAAAATATTTACAAGGAGCTGCAACGGGATTTAGATATTTCTTACCCTAATCACGGTTGTTTAATCCAGTGGGCAAAGCAAGGTGTGCTACTTTTAAATAGTGTGTTAACAGTTAAAAAAGGGCAGCCCAACTCCCATAAAAACATGGGTTGGGAGCAATTTACAGACAAGGCAATACATCTTTTAAATGAGAAAAGTAAGCCAGTGGTTTTTGTTTTGTGGGGCAAAAATGCCCAGCTAAAAAAGAAACTAGTTACCAATTCTAATCATTTAATCTTGGAGTCTCCTCATCCCAGTCCTTTTTCTGCTAGAAGAGGTTTTTTTGGAAGCGCTCCATTTTCTAAAGTCAACAGATTTTTGCTAAAAAATAATGAGCTACCAATTGATTGGAAAATTACTGAGAGAAATGAGGTGGAGATGTGATTGAGGTAAAATTTAAAAAGATAACAAATACAGCAATTATCCCCAAAAGGCAGAACACAAACGACGCAGGACTGGATATTTATGCCGATCAAGATATAGAAATAAAACCAGGAGAAAGCGCTTTGATTTCAACTGGGCTTTCTATGGAACTTCCCTATGATACCGAGGCACAAGTTCGCCCTCGCAGTGGCCTCGCTTTAAAGCATTCAGTTACGGTGTTAAATACACCGGGAACCATAGACTCAGGTTATAGAGGAGAAGTCAAAGTCATTCTTATTAATCATGGAACAAAAAAATTTAAAGTGCAAAAAAATATGAGAATTGCACAAATGGTAATAAAGCCAGTTTATCCTGTTAAAACCGTAGAAGTAGAAGACTTGTCTCCAACGGATAGGGGAGAAGGAGGGTTTGGTTCAACTGGCAAGATTTAAAAAATAAAGGTGATTTAACAATAATCGCTAAAGGACAGAGCCTCGAATTTGCAAAAAGAGCTGCTCAAATTACCTTATGGTAATTTGAGACAGCTCTTTTATATTGGTTAATTGCAGCAGTCTGCTACTCTTCCTCTTAAAATAACTGGCCCAACTTCATCAGTGTGGGTATTGTATGGTCTAATTTCTAGGGTGTCCTTTGGAGTAGCTCTTGGTACTGTTCTAGTGCCAACCCAAGTGTCTATCTCGTTTTCTACCAGTTCCAGTTCCACTCTGAATTCTCTTCTAGGTTTGGCAAGATTGTGAATTCCAATATAACTATTATATTTACCAAATCTACGTGGATGTGGCAGATTAACTCCTACAAATGTTACAGCGAAATCATTGATGCTGTTCAGAATTACCGAACCCCAAATATCGAACCTGCGAGCCTCTCTAGTAGGATTTAAAACAACGGCGCATGGGAAGGTGGGTTCTGGCTCTTCTTCAGGAACACAAAGAACATCTCCTGGGAATATCAGGTCTGGATTTGTTATATGAGGGTTAGCATTTATCAAAGCTTGTAAAGATACACCAAATCTTTGAGCAATAAAAAACATAGTATCACCTGGCTGTACTGTATATCTTCCTTGGAAACCAGGTGGACACTTTTTAGGAACTCTTGGTTTAGGTGGCTTAGGTGGCTTAGGTGGTCCCGGTACACAAAGAACATCGCCTGGGAAGATTAAGTTAGGGTCATGGATATGGGGGTTAGCGTTTATAAGAGCTTGTAGGCTAACACCGAATCTTCTAGCAATAAAAAACATAGTATCACCAGAAACAACTGTGTATCTGCCTTGAAAACCATGTGGGCAAGTAGCAGGAACTCTACCTCTTGTTGACATTTTTATTTCACCTCCTTTCAAATTATTCTGGCACACAAAGTACGTCGCCAGGAACAAGTTGATTTGGGTTAGGAATGTGTGGATTAGCGTTAATAAGGGCTTGTAACGATACTCCGAACTTTTGAGCTATTAAAAACATTGTCTCTCCTGTGCGAACGGTATATCTTCCCTGAAAGTTGGGAGGACAAGTTTGAGGAATCCTACCGGATGGTTCTTTACCTGGTACACAAAGCACATCACCAGGAAAAATTACGTTAGGATTTGGAATGTGAGGATTGGCATTGATAAGGGCTTGCAAGCTTACTCCAAATCTTTTTGCTATCAAAAACATGGTGTCGCTACTAGTAACTGTATATCTTCTTTTAAAACCAGGGGGGCAATCGGTTGGTACTCTTGGCGGATGGGGTGGAGTAACCTTTGGAACGCACAATACGTCTCCTGGAAAGATAGCATTAGGGTTCGCTATATGGGGATTGGCGTTTATTAGGCTTTGCAAGCTAACCCTAAAACGCTTTGCAATAAGAAACATGGTATCCCCTCTTTGCACTGTATAACGACCCTGAAAATTATGGGGGCAGGTTGAGGGTACTCTTCCTTTTGTAGTCATTTTATTCCTCCTTTATCTTTAATTAAAGCTTAATTTTATTATCTGTTATCGGTGGTTTCACAAATAGTATATGATATTAGTTTAAAGACGTGAAAAATAAGTGGGTTAAATTACTAGTAAAGTAAGAGTGATTTAAAGGTGTTAGGTAAGGGGGAACGCCTTAAAAGAGAGGAAAAAGCCAAAATATTTATTAATATATACATAGAAGCATATATTTTAAATAGATGACGCATCATTAGACTGTATAGCAATAAATAATAATATTTGGCATTTTACAAAACAGGTTATAATTGGTAGAATACAATCAATCCTAAATAATTGTTTTAAGCAATTGTTTAGGAAATTGCTTTGGGGAGGGTAAAAGTTATGAAAAAACTATTAAGTTTATTTTTTGTGCTAATGTTTTCAATGGCTGTACTTGTAGGTTGTGGCGGAGATCAAGATGTTGATTTGGACGAGCAACCACCAGTTGAAGAAAACGGCGGCGTTGAAGACGAAGAGTAAAAGTTAAATATTTAGTAATAAAGAGAGTATAGCTGAAAATGCTATACTCTCTTTATATATAATTAAATAAAATTTGATGTTACCAAGATGAAGATTAGCAGAGCTTACTAATTGGAAGTTGCAAGTTATAATATGGCTTATTATATTTAAAAGATAGTAGTACTCAGTTCAAGGGTCAGCTGTTTAGCTGACCCATATCTTAGATATAGACAAAGGTATAAAATATATGTTGCCTCTATTATTAGTTGAAGTAAAGAACAAATTGTATTTTGGAAAGATGGGCAGTTCACTAAGGAGCAGCTGAAACTCGCTTTAGTCGAAGGTCAAAGACTTTACGTTTATTAAATGCTATGTAGAAGGAAAATTGATGTGCTGAGCTAAAAAAGCAATATTATATTGCTAGAGTGGAATCATGATATTGGACTAAAGGATAACTCTATTCGCTAACTTACAACGAGTATTTGCAAAAATATTTACTTTTACAAAAAAAGTGATAATATATTTAGTAGGACGAAATAAATAAACTGGGAGGAGGAAACATTATGAACTTTGAATTTAGGGTTATTAACCAAAACCATATAGAACAACTTTGGGACCTGTCTTTGGAACTAAAAGAGGAAAAGGCGGGAGTTCATTTTGTAAGCATTGATAGCAAAGAAGACATAGAGAAAATGCTAGAAGATCCTGATATCTACTTATTTGGAGCATTTGAGAAAGAACAATTAATTGGGGCATTTTCTGCTAGAAGAGGGAAAGGCAATAAACGACATTCTTGCCATATAGCAGCGGCATTTACAAAAGCATGTAGAGGAAAAGGTATAAGTCAAAAGTTGATGGATTACGCCTTAGGACATCTTAAACAGGAAGGAATTTGGATGATTAGGGCATATGTTTATAGTTACAACAAAGCATCTGTGGCCTCTCTGTTATCATGTGGATTTACTTGCTCAGGGACAGTTCATAAACTACAGTGGAATGAAAAAGAGGGCCGATATATAGATGATTTGATTTTCCATAAAGACTTAAGCTGTCAATAATCTCAACCCCTACCCTTGCTGGAGAGAGAAAAGTATAATAGCAATAGTGCTTTATTTTTTTCCTTCCTCCAGAGGTAGTGGTCGCGCCACCGTGCCGACCATAGACGTATTTGGCAATCTAAGCGACAATGTATATAAAACAGCCGGAGCTGTGTCCAGCTACTGCAGGGTTGACACAAGGTCAACCTCTACCCTTGCGGGAAAGAAAAAAGTATAGTAGCAATAGCTTCTGTCTCTTCCCTCCCAAAGGTAGTGGTCGCGCCACCGTGCCGACCATAGCTCTAAGTAATAATTAGCATGTAAGATACTAGCAATTTAGTTGCTATAGGGTTAACACAGAGCTAGCCTTTTAACCCTAGCGTGTTATAAAACTACTATAATGAATTTTAAAAGTAAGAAGCTTTATAAATTTATCATGGTATAACTAAATAATATTATAAGGTGGTGCTTAATTTATGAAAGTGTATATTTCTGCTGACATTGAAGGAATATGGGGCGTGGTTTCAAAAAAACAGGTTATGAGTGCCGGTGCAGATTATTCTAGGGCTAGAGAGCTAATGACCACAGAGGTTAACCTAGCTTGTGAAGCATTGTTAGAAAATGGAGTTACAGATATAACAGTTAATGACTCTCACGGACCGATGGATAATATTTTGATAGAAAACCTTAATCCTAATGTTCAACTTATATCAGGAAGCCCTAAACCTTTAAGTATGATGCAAGGAATCGAAAAAGGCTATGACAAAGCGATGTTTATCGGGTATCATTCACGAGCGGGATCTTCAAGATCCAACTTTGACCATACGTATCACGGAGGAATAATTTCATCTATCAAATTAAACGGGACTTCCTTTGGTGAATCTGGACTAAATGCTCGCCTAGCAGGGTACTATTCTGTGCCAGTGGTGTTTGTTTCGGGAGATAAATCATTGACAGAGCAGGTTGAAGAAGAGATAGGTAGCATAACAACTTTGGCAGTAAAAGAATCAATTAACCGAACCTCAGCGGTTAATCTAAGCTATTCACAACTTGAACAAGGATATAAAGATAAAATAAAGGAAGCCGTAGAATTAAACATTGAACCACTAAATCCCCAGGGTCCTTACGTTATTGAAGTAGAATTTTTAACAAGTCAAGGAGCAAATTTAGCACCCAGGATCCCCACAGTAACCCAAACAGGAGCAAAAACAATAGAAATAAAAAGTGACGATTTTTTAGAAATATTTAAGACCTTAAATGCGGTGATAAGTGTAGCAGGAAAATAACATAAATGAGCTGGCTATCTGCCAGCTCATTTATGTTAATATATTAGTTTAAATCTATAAGTGTACTTTTTACCCCAATTATACCTGGATAAAAATCAAAACTGTGTCCAGCTACTGCAGGGTTGAGAGGTCACCCCCTACCCTTGATGGGAGAGAGAAAAGTACAGTAGCAATAGTGCTTCAATTTTTTCCTCTTCCTCCCAGAGGTAGTGGTCGCGCCGCCGTGCCGACCATAACCGCATTTGGCAATTTAAGCTAAAATGTATATAAAGCATCCAAAACTGTATGCAACTACTGCAGGGTTGACACAGAGGTCACCCCTACCCTTGCGGGAGAGAGAAAAGTACAGTAGCAATAGTGCTTCAATTTTTTCCCCTTCCTCCCAGAGGTAGTGGTCGCGCCACCGTGCCGACCATAACCGTATTTGGCAATCTAAGCGACCAATGTATATAAACACCCAAAACTGTGTCCAGCTACTGCAGGGTTGACACAGAGGTCAACCCCTACCCTTACGGGAGAGAGAAAGTATAATAGCAATAGTGCTTCTGTCTCTTCCTTCCCTCCCAGAGGTAGTGGTCGCGCCACCGTGCCGACCATAACCGTATTTGGCAATCTAAGCGACAATGTATATAAACACCCAAAACTGTGTCCAGCTACTGCAGGGTTGACACAGAGGTCAACCCCTACCCTTGCGGGAGAGAGAAAGTATAATAGCAATAGTGCTTCTGTCTCTTCCTTCCCTCCCAGAGGTAGTGGTCGCGCCACCGTGCCGACCATAACCGCATTTGGCAATTTAATCGAAAATGTATATAAAGCATCCAAAACTGTATGCAACTACTGCAGGGTTGACACAGAGGTCAACCCCTACCCTTGCGGGGAGAGAGAAAAGTATAATAGCAATAGTGCTTCTGTCTCTTCCTTCCCTCCCAGAGGTAGTGGTCGCGCCACCGTGCCGACCATAACGTATTTGCCAATCTAAGTGACAATGTATATAAAAACAGCCCGAGCTGTGTCCAGCTACTGTATGGTTGACACAGAGGTCAACCCCTACCCTTGCGGGAGAGAGAAAAGTATAATAGCAATAGTGCTTCTGTCTCTTCCTTCCCTCCCAGAGGTAGTGGTCGCGCCACCGTGCCGACCATAACCGCATTTGGCAATCTAAGCGACAATGTATATAAACACCCAAAACTGTATCCGGTTACTGTAGGGTTGACACAGAGGTCACCCCTACCCTTGTGGGAGGGAAGGTAACTACAGTAGACAAATAACTTTCCATCCCTTTCTTTTAGACATAATGCCTATCTAATTTCCATTTTAAGGGGTTGTTTATTATATAGTTTCGAAGTTTATTTAAGGAATGTTCATTTCTGATAACATGCTCATAATATCCTCGTTGCCATAACCTGGTTTTATAAGGCTTCCAACCATCTTGTTTTACAAGGGTGCCGTATTGATTAGTGGTGTAGGACTTAAAATTTTTTATAATCGTTATTATGTTGTTTTTGTTTTGATTTTCCTCAGAATCATTATATAAAAAAATAATTCCATGGATATGATTTGGCATAATAACAAAGTAATCTATCGCTGTGTTGTTATAAATTTTTTCAATATCTATCCAACTTCTTAATACAATTTCGCCAAATTTATTCTTCTTCAGGGTCTGCTTATTTCCTAAGTATGGGATTTTGTGTTGTGTACATATAGTGATAAAATAGGCACCAGTAGCTGAGTAATTAAAATTACTTAGTCGAATTTTTTTACGACTCATATTATTTACCTCCTTAACATTTTAAAGAAGTATTCTAAAATAAGCAGAAAAAACCTTTTTAATAATTGAATTATTTTAAAAATTAAGGAAAATAAACTGAAATTATGATCAAAAAACTCAAAAATGTATCCAGTTACTGCAGGGTTGACACAGAGGTCAACCCCTACCCTTGCGGGAGAGAGAAAAGTACAGTAGCAATAGTGCTTCAATTTTTTTCCTTCCTCCCAGAGGTAGTGGTCGCGCCACCGTGCCGACCATAACCGTATTTGGCAATCTAAGCGACAATGTATATAAAACAGCCGGAGCTGTGTCCAGCTACTGTAGGGTTGAGAGGTCAACCCCTACTTGCGGGAGAGAAAAAAATATATTTTTAATAGTGCTTCTGTCTCTTCCTTCCCTCCCAGAGGTAGTGGTCGTGCCACCGTGCCGACCATAACCGTATTTGGCAATCTAAGCGACAATGTATATAAAACACGCAAAACTGTATCCAGTTACTGCAGGGTTGACACAGAGGTCAACCCCTATCCTTGCGGGAGAGAGAAAAGTACAGTAGCAATAGTGCTTCAATTTTTTTCCTTCCTCCCAGAGGTAGTGGTCGCGCCACCGTGCCGACCATAACCGTATTTGGCAATCTAAGCGACAATGTATATAAAACAGCCGGAGCTGTGTCCAGCTACTGTAGGGTTGAGAGGTCAACCCCTACTTGCGGGAGAGAAAAAAATATATTTTTAATAGTGCTTCTGTCTCTTCCTTCCCTCCCAGAGGTAGTGGTCGTGCCACCGTGCCGACCATAACCGTATTTGGCAATCTAAGCGACAATGTATATAAAACACGCAAAACTGTATCCAGTTACTGCAGGGTTGACACAGAGGTCAACCCCTATCCTTGCGGGAGAGAGAAAAGTACAGTAGCAATAGTGCTTCAATTTTTTTCCTTCCTCCCAGAGGTAGTGGTCGCGCCACCGTGCCGACCATAACCGTATTTGGCAATCTAAGCGACAATGTATATAAAACAGCCGGAGCTGTGTCCAGCTACTGTAGGGTTGAGAGGTCAACCCCTACTTGCGGGAGAGAAAAAAATATATTTTTAATAGTGCTTCTGTCTCTTCCTTCCCTCCCAGAGGTAGTGGTCGTGCCACCGTGCCGACCATAACCGTATTTGGCAATCTAAGCGACAATGTATATAAACACCAAAACTGTATCCAGTTACTGTAGGGTTGGAGGTTAATTCCTACCCTTGATGGGAGAGAAAAAAATATATTTTTAATAGTGCTTCTGTCTCTTCCTTCCCTCCCAGAGGTAGTGGTCGCGCCACCGTGCCGACCATAACCGCATTTGGCAATTTAATCGAAAATGTATATAAAGCATCCAAAACTGTATCCAGTTACTGTAAGGTTGATACAGAGGTCAATTCATACCCCTTGATGGGGGAATAAAAATATCGTTTTTTGTGAAAATTGCAGGAATTAACTTTAATACACAGAATATTTTTATACAGGAGGTGTTTTAACAATGAAAATATATATATCTGCTGATATTGAAGGGATATGGGGTGTTGTTTCTCGAAAGCAAATTATTGGAGAAAACCCTGACTATACACGGGGTCGGGAGCTTATGACCAAAGAAGTTAACTTAGTTTGTAAAGCTTTATTTGAAAACGGGGTAGAGGAGATTGTTATAAATGACTCCCACGGACCTATGGACAATTTATTTATAGAACAGCTTAATTCAAGGGTGCAACTTATATCAGGGAGTCCTAAACCTTTAAGTATGATGCAGGGCATAGAAAAAGGATATGATAAAGCTATGTTTATCGGTTATCACTCCAGAGCGGGGTCATCTTTTTCAGCTTTTGACCACACATATAACAGTAGCTTGCTTGCTTCTGTGAAACTGAACGGTGATCCTATAGGTGAAGCGGGGATGAACGCTAGACTAGCAGGATATTATTCTGTACCTGTGGTATTTGTATCCGGCGATACGATGTTGACTCAACAGGTAGAAGAAGAAATTGGTAATATACCAACTTTGGCGGTTAAAGAGTCTATAAATCGTTCATCAGCACATAATATAAGCTATGAACAGCTAAAGGATGGGTACAAAAGCAAAATTAAAGAAGCACTTAATTTTGAAGGAAAAGTATTAGCGGAAGAGGGTCCTTTTATTTTAGAGGTAGAATTTTTGACAAGTCAGGGGCCGAGTCTTGCAGAAAGAATTCCCACAGTGACAAAAGTGGGTAACAAGACGGTGGAAATTCAAAATACTGATTTTTTACAGTTATTTAAAACACTAAACGCTGTATTGAGCGCAGCAGAATAAAATACTTAAAAATAAGACAGAAAAAAAGCTGGAGCATTAGTCCCAGCTTTTTTAATACATAATATCCTTTAAGTTATTGTTCATAACCGTCTCAGATACATCTTAACTTTTTATAAACACAAAATTACTTTCATCAGATAGCTCCTTTGCAAAGCTATAACCAAGCCTATTAAATTGTTTTATTTTGTCGATATTTTCAATATGATTTTGTGCCATAAACCGTACCATCTCTCCACGTGCCATCTTTACTTGAGTTCCCTTCTCTTTAACTTTTCCATTAACCATTTCACCGAAAACACAAGTAACAAAATTTATATCCTTGGTAAGATATTCAGAGATACATTTACTGTACTCCTTAGATGCTAGGTTAACAATGCAATTACTTTCAGAAAAAAGTTGATTAGCAAGCTTTTTTCTCCAAAAATCATAAAGGGAATTTAGATGTTCTCCACCAAGCTTTGCTTGCATTTCTAACCTATAGGGAACAACCCCATCAAAGGGTCTCAACACGCCATAAAATCCAGAAAGGATACGTAAATGTTTTTCAATAAAATCTAACTCTTTGTTTTCTAACACACCTGGTGCCATATATTTATACTGAATTCCCTCATAGGCAAGAATAGCCGGTGTTAATTTTTTATATAAATCCATACTTTGTATTCTTTGGTGGTTGAGAGTAGCAATTTTATCACTGCACTTCCATATAGACTTAAGTTTATCGTAGTCTTGCTTTTTTAAAAAAGATAGTAGTTTTTCCGCCTCACTTATAAACTGAGGAAGATTATTATATTCTAAGTCCATGTCTTCTTTCATTTTTTTAGCAGGTGAAACAATAATCCTCATAAGCTGAGCTCACCTCCTGTGTTAAAAATCGTTTACTAAGAACTTTGGGGTTAGAAACATAGTTAAAACTACAGAGAACAGCCACCCCTACTTTCAATTAAAAATCTTGTTGTGCTTAGTAGCCCAGCAGAGTTACTATCCTAACTCTTCTTCAATTTTTTTAAGGTGTTCTATGATAGGAAGATTTTGCGGACATTCCTTTTCACAAAGACCACATTCTACACACTTAGATGCGTCTTTTTCCATTTTCTTTATTCTTAAATAAGTATCTTTACTCCCTTGTACGTTTTCAAACATATACCCACTGTTATAAACATTAAACAAAGTTGGAATCATTACATCATGGGGACACGGAATACAGTAATTACACTCGGTACAAGTTATTTTAATTTTATCTTCAAAGATACTTTTTGCCTCTTCTATAAGCTGTTTTTCTTCTTTACTTAGCGAGTTAGGTTTGGCTTTGTCTAAGATTTTCACATTTTCATTAACCTCTTCTTTGCTGTTCATACCACTTAAAATTACAGAAACTTCTGGGAAATTAGCTAGCCATTTAAAAGCCCATTCTGCTGGAGTTCTTTTTACATCATACTTATCCCAAACTTTTTGAACATCGGTGGGGACATTTTTAGCCAGTTTTCCTCCCCTTAATGGTTCCATAATGGCTATGGCTAACCCCTTTTCATATGCATATTTAAGACCCTCTACTCCAGCTTGATAATTTTCATCTAAGTAATTTAGTTGAATTAAACACAAGCTCCATGGATAAGCATCTACGATTTCCTTGAAGATTTCAAAATTATCGTGGAAGGAAAAACAAGCATGCTTTATTTTGCCTTGCGCGATAGCTTTTTCTAGAAACTTTTCCGCACCTAATTTTTTAGCCTTTTCCCAACGATCTTTATCTAAGGCATGTAAAAGATAAAAATCAATATAGTCAGTTTGCAGTTTTTCTAATTGTTCATCTAAGTACTTTTCAAAATCCTCTTCTTTTTCCATTTTCCAGACAGGTGATTTTGTCGCTAAATAAACCTTCTCTCTATACCCGTCTTTAAGAGCTTTACCTACAATGGGTTCGCTATCTCCCCCGTGGTAAGGATAAGCAGTGTCAATATAATTTACACCGCTATCGATGGAATGTCGAATTAAGTCAATAGCTTTTTTTTCATCAACCTGGGAGTTATCTCCCTCACCTTTCATCGGAAAACGCATACATCCTAAACCTAATAATGAAGAGTTAGCATTTAGTTTTCCCAACGCTCTTTTTTGCAATATAGACACTCCTTTAAATTTAGTTGTTTTTTACTTATTGTACAAAAGATAAGAAAAATCCTGCTATCGAAATAAATTTTATGTAGTGAAAAGGGTTTTAATTATTTTTATTGAATACAATTATAAAGTTAGACTTACGAAATATTAAAAAAGGGGGAAAAACTATGGTGGATATATTGATAAAAAATGCTACATTGATAACTATGGAAGGTAAAGGACTGGGTATTATTCCGCAGGGGGCAGTTTCTATAAAAGATAATAAAATTACTGAAGTGGGCCAATTAAGGAATTTTACTCAGAAAAAAGCTCATAAGGAAATAGATGTAGAAGAAAAAGTAGTTATGCCTGGTCTTATAGATGCTCATATTCATACAGGGATAGGTATTTTAAGAGGTCTTTCACAAGATGTTGATAATTGGATGGAAGGGGGACTATGGCCATTTGTCAAAGCTTTAGATGAAGAAGGCCGAGTAAAAGGCTCTATGGTAAATATTATCGAGGGTCTAAAAGCTGGTACTACAACTTTTTGCGATTATGATAACCCGATGGGCAAGATTGCAAACAATCATGCTCAAGTTGGTTCTCGAGCAGTTTTGGCTGATACAGTTAACGAGATGTCTGATAAAAGTGATATTGAAGTTGGTGATCTTTATCCTCTAGACCCGTCAGTTGGGCAAGAAAAGTTACGAAACGCTTTAGAATTGATGGAAAAATGGCATGGTTACAAAGACGGCCGAATAAGATGTTTAATGGGACCACAAGGACCCGATATGATGTCAAAAGAACTGCTTTTAGAGGTTAAAGAAATTGCAAAGAGATATAACACAAAAATTCATATGCATGTAGCTCAAGGGGATAGAGAAATATATCAGATGGAAAAAAGGTATGGTAAAAGGTCTATTCAATACCTTGATGAAATTGGCTATTTAGATGATATGTTACTGGCAGTTCATTTAACAGAAGCCACTGCAGAGGAAACAAAACTTGTAGCTCAACGGGGAGCTTCTATGATACTTTGTTCCGGTAGTATAGGTATAATAGATGGAATTGTTCCGCCGGCAGCAGAATTTAAAAAGTATAGCTCCAAATTAGCTTTAGGTAGTGATCAAGCACCGGGTAACAACTGTAACAACATGTTTAACGAAATGAAGTTTACAGCAATCTTGAATAAGTGTAAAGTAAATGATCCAAAAGTATTCCCCGCTTGGGAAGTTTTAAAAATGGCAACCATCAACGCAGCAAAAGCGCTTGGTATGGAGGATGAAATAGGTTCAATTGCACCAGGAAAAAAAGCAGATATTATTATAGTGGACACAAATAGCCCTTCCATGTTCCCAGCTTTACAAACACCTCAACGAAATATAGTGCCAAACTTAGTTTATTCCGCAAATGGTAGTGAGGTTGAAACAGTAATTATTGATGGAGAGATAGTTATGGAAGAAAGAAGGCTAACAAAAACAAATGAAAAACAGGCAATATTAGAAGGTCAGAAAGCTGCTGAAAATATAGCACAAAGAGCAGAAAAATTTTATAAAAACATGAACACCACATTATCTAAAAAAATGGAAGAAGGTCTAATTTAAAAACCAACTACACTTCAAGAATTTTCAATACCCCAGGTAGAGTAGCGACCGGTCGCTGTGTCGGATATAACCAAGCAGAGCAAAAGGAAAAAAGAGCAGATGTTGCAAAGGTTGACACAGAGGTCAACCACTACCCCTTTGGGGATAAGGAAGCAACCCCATATAAAACTAACACCAACTACCGATAGGAAAACGACTGGTCGCTGTGTCGGATATAACCAAGCAGAGCAAAAGGAAAAAAGAGCAGATGTTGCAAAGGTTGACACAGAGGTCAACCTCTACCCCTTTGGGGATAAGGAAGCAACCCCATATAAAACTAACACCAACTACCGATAGGAAAACGACTGGTCGCTGTGTCGGATATAACCAAGCAGAGCAAAAGAAAAAAAGAGCAGTGTTACTAAGGTTGACACAGAGGTCAACCTCTACCCCTTTGTGGATAAGGAGGCAAACCCCATATAAAACCAACATCAACTACCGATAGGGAAACGACTGGTCGCTGTGTCGGATATAACCAAGCAGAGCAAAAGGAAAAAAGAGCAGTGTTACTAAGGTTGACACAGAGGTCACCTCTACCCCTTTGTGGATAAGGAGGCAAACCCCATATAAAACTAAAACCAACCCTCGATAGGGTAGTGGCCGGTCACTGTGCCGGCCATCATTTAAAGCATTTAACGGGGTTTTAAAATATAAAAGTCAAGGATTGTAAAGCTTGCAATCGCCTAATGGTAAAATTTTAGAGGAGGGAAAACATGAAAAGGGAAAATGTAAAAGAAAATTTTTTTGGAACAGAGGTCCATGACCCGTACAGGTATCTTGAAAATCCGGAAGAACCATTAACTAAAAAATTTATTTCAGAAGAAAACAAAAAAACTCAAAAATTCATCAAGGGTCCATTGCATCAAAACATAACAGAAGAACTTAAAGAACTTTATAATTATAGTAAAACTTCACTACCTACTATAACAAAAAACTACTACTTTTACACCGAAAACCCCGGGCTTTTAAATCAAGGAATTTTGTATAAAGTAAACAAAGAAACTAAAGAAAAACAAGAAGTTCTCAACCCCAACACAATTGAGAAAGACGGAACTGCAGCTCTAACAAACTATACCATATCCCCTGACGAAGAATATATAGCTTACACAATTTCAAAAAGCGGAAGTGATTGGCAGACTATATATATCAAAAACCTGAACAACATGGAGCATACACAAGAAAAACTTAAATGGTGTAAGTTTACCAATATGGCTTGGCATCCAGATGGGAATGGGTTCTACTATAGCAGATTTAGAGATCCCAATACTGTGGAGCCTGGGCAGGAAAGCTACCACAATAAAGTTTATTTTCACAAAGTAGGAACGAGACAAAAGGAAGATAAACTAATTTTCCAACTTCCCGATAAAAAAGAGCTTAGTTTTCATCCCTTTGTAACAGAAGATAATAAATATTTAATTTTGTATATTTCTGAAGGAACTAAAAGAAATAATAGGATTTATATCAGAGAGATTAACAGTGAAAAGTTTATTAAGTTATTGGATAAAGCGGATGCCTCATATTTTCCTGTTGCCACCCATGGAGATAATATCTACATCCGAACTAATCTCGATGCCCCGAAAGAAAGGTTAATATCTATTAACCTGCAAAAACCAATGAAAGAACATTGGGAAGAAATTATAGGAGAGCATTCCACTAAAGTTATGACTGATGTTAAATTGGTAGGCGATAATTTTTTGGTTACTTATATGGAAAAAGCTCAAAATTTATTGGAACTATTTAACTTAAAAGGACATAAAGATAATGAAATAAAGTTGCCTAGTATAGGGACAGTAGCCGGTGTGTCTTGTCGGCAAAAGTCCTCAGAGGTATTTTACGCTTTTACCTCATTTTTTACTCCCATGACAATATATTCTTTTGATTTAGATAGCCAAAAGAGTATAGAGTTTAATTCACCAAAACTAGAATTTAACCCAAAGGAATTTGAAACAAAACAAGTTTTTTATACTTCTAAAGACGGAACTAAAGTACCTATGTTTATCACATATAAAAAAGGCATCGAACTAGATGGTAGAAATCCTACTGTTCTTTGGGGGTATGGCGGCTTTAATATTAGTATTACCCCAAACTTTGCACCACAGCAAATTATGTGGCTCAAAAAAGGTGGAATCCATGCTGTAGCCAATTTAAGAGGTGGAGGAGAGCTAGGTGAAGAGTGGCATAAAGCAGGAATGCTAGAAAATAAACAAAATGTTTTTGATGACTTTATAGCAGCCGGTGAATACTTGATAGAAGAAGGTTACACTTCCGCATCTAAGTTGGCAATATCCGGCCGTAGCAATGGAGGGTTGCTGGTGGGGGCTTGTATGACCCAAAGACCAGAATTATTTGGAGCGGTTATTTGTGGTGTACCTGTGTTAGATATGCTAAGGTTCCATAAGTTTACCGTAGGAAGATATTGGACCGGTGAATATGGAAACGCCGAAAAAAACAAAGAACACTTTAAATTTATGTATAAATACTCCCCTCTTCATAATGTAAAAGATAACGTAGAATATCCAAAGACATTAATTTTAACAGCGGAAGTGGACGATAGAGTGGTTCCCGCCCATGCACTCAAATTTGCTGCAACGCTAAAACATCATTATAAAGGAGATAATCCTATTTTGCTAAGGGTGGAAGAAAAAGCCGGGCACGGCATGGGTAAACCAATTTACAAGATTATAGAGGAGCAAGCAGATACTTATACATTTTTGCTTAAAGCTTTAGGGGAAGTAAATGAAACTAGTGAGCAAAAGGAAGAGTCACAACTGTCAACTAACAATCAAATAGAAGAGAGCTAAATACTTTTGATCATGGCTTTATTATCAGAAGTGATTATAATTCGTTTATAATTTTGCTTTTAGTTCAATAAAGAAAAGGCATCACCTTATTAGGCGATGCCTTTTCTTTACTCACCAAAAGTTTTTAAATCCTCGTCAATAATCAACTTGGCTTGGGTGTTTTTCTGTACTTCTTCCACGGTTGTATTAAAGGCAATTTCTTTAAGAAGCAACCCTTTCTCTGTAACTTTAATTACCGCCATATCGGTAACAATTAAATCAACTTCTTCAGCTGCTGTAAGAGGTAAAGAGCATTTCTTCAATATTTTAGGACTGCCATCTTTTGACACATGTTCCATAGCAAGTATAACTTTTTTCGCTCCAGAAACCAAATCCATAGCACCTCCCATGCCAGGAACCATCTTTCCAGGAATCATCCAGTTGGCTAGGTTTCCTTTTTCATCTACCTCTAAAGCTCCTAGAACAGTGGCATCTACATGTCCTCCTCGAATGATAGTAAAAGATGTGGCGCTATCAAAAAAGGCTCCTCCTTTTCTTATGGTGACTGGTTGCCCACCTGCATTAGTTAAGTCTTTATCTTCATCACCCTCCATTGGTGCAGAACCAAGACCTACAAATCCATTTTCTGACTGAAGCACTATATCTATCTCTTCTGGGATGTAATTTGCCACCATAGTAGGCATTCCGATACCAAGGTTAACAACATCCCCATCTTTAAACTCCTTAGCTATCCTTTTTACAATTATCTCTCTACGTTGTTTTTTATCCATTATTCTTCCCCCCTAACAACCATATCAACAAATACTCCTGGAGTCATAACTTCATCAGGATCAATTGCTTCTACAATTTCTTCTGCTTCTGCAATCACTAACTTACCTGCAGTAGCCATAATAGGGTTAAAATTTCTAGCAGCTTTACGGTAAACTAAATTTCCATACTTGTCGGCTTTATAAGCTTTAATAAGAGCCACATCAGCAGTTATAGGTTTTTCTAACAGAAATTTTTTGCCGTCTACTTCTATAACTTGTTTGTCTTTTTCCACCACAGTGCCGATACCTGTAGCTGTCAGTACGCCGCCCAGTCCAGCGCCTCCAGCTCTAATCTGTTCTGCTAGTGTTCCCTGAGGAACTAACACAACTTCAGTTTCACCGCTATGCATTTGTTTTCCAGTCTCTGGATTTGTACCTATGTGAGTAGCTACCACCTTACGCACCCTTTTATTAGCAATTAGCTCTCCTACACCCCTATCTGGAAAACCAGAATCATTTCCGATAATTTCTAAGTCTTTTAATTCTTTTTCCAAGATGCCACTAACCAACATTTCTGGTGTTCCAACATTTAAGAATCCACCAATTAAAAAACTTTGCCCATGATCTAGTTTAGATAAAGCTTGCTCAACACTTACCATCTTGCCCAACATAACCACTCCTTTTATAAAGAATTGATAAAAAGCACGTTAAAAAACTGTCTTTCAATTATATTCTAGCAAAAACTTTGCCAATTTTCCAAAGCCATTTAAGAAGATGAGTTGTACTAGTTAAAGAATACTGGTTGTTATGGATGACAGGGCCTATCCATTTTTGTTTTATTAAGATTATAACCATAAAGTTAAAGACAAAGCCGAGTTTTAGTTATAAAAACCAACTGTGCGATTCAAAAAAGAATCACTTGATTCAAAAGTGTTTCAAATTTAACATTAAGAATTTCCCCATTTTAAAATATAATTCTTTTATTTAACATATCATACTTATATATTAACAAAAAGATGCTTTTATTTGAGTCAAAGGTAATTATGTGATAAAGTATTTTTCAAAGAACGACTTAAGATTGTTAGCTTTAGGCTCAGATGATAAGATTTTTGCTATGTATTTCGGGGGTTGAAATCATTTATAAAAACGCTGTTATATCAAACAGTTGCAGAGCAGCTTTGTAATTGCCTATCTCAGTTCACTTTGTAAGGAGGGAAGCAATGATATTTGGAGTGGGTACAGATATTATTGAAATATCAAGAATAAAAAAAGTATATAACAAACGAGGTCTTAAAATTTTAAAAAGACTTTTTACGCAGCGAGAAATCGATTCCATGAACTTAACTGTATCAACTGTAGCAGGACGATTTGCAGCAAAAGAAGCGGTTGTAAAAGCTTTGGGAGTGGGTATTGGTTTAGTTAGCTGGAAAGATGTTGAGATAATAAAAGATAGGTTAGGGAAACCTAGAGTATATCTCAGAGGCAATGCCCAAAAACGGGCAAGGTCATTGGGAGTTTCTCGAATACATCTCAGTATTAGCCATTCTAAATCAAATGCCATCGCTTATGTAATTGCTGAGGGGTGATTTGATGAAATTAGCAAGTTCAGAAAATATTAGGTTTATAGATAAAGAAATTGAATATAAACACAATACTCCTTCCATAGTTTTAATGGAAAATGCCGGTAGAAGTATAGCGGAAAAAATGACTCAGCTTTTTTCTAAACAAAGTAAAATTTGTGTTTTAGTGGGAAGCGGAAATAACGGTGGTGATGGTTTAGTCGTTGCAAGACATTTGCTAAATAACGGGTGCCAAAAAGTACATGTAGTGATATGTTCAACCAGCCTATCCAAGGATGGGCAAACAAACTATGATATTTTAAAAACCTATAGGGATGTTGAAATCTACACAATTAAGACCTTAGAGAAAGCCAAAAAAATCCTATGGTCCAGTGAAGTTATAATTGATTCATTATTGGGCATAGGTGTAAACAAGGAAGTTACAGGAATATATGCTGAAATTATTGATTTAATCAATCAAAAAAAAGATGCTAAAGTAATTAGTGTTGATATTCCTTCTGGATTGAAGGCTTGTGGATCTTTATCTAAATGGCCTACAGTAAAAGCCGATCACACAATCACCTTGGAGTTTCCCAAAGAAAATATGCTAATATATCCTCATAAAAAGGTAGTGGGAAAACTACATGTGGTAGATATTGGAATTCCAAAGATGGTGAGGGATAGAGTTAGACCGAGTAGCTATCAGGTTACAGCAAACTTTGTTAAAAAGCTACTTCCTAAACATAGGGAAGATAGTCATAAAGGTGATTATGGAACAGGTATTGTTTTAGGTGGAAACACAAATATGGCTGGTGCAGTGAAGCTTTCCTCTTTAGCCGCTGTTAGAATGGGTATAGGAGTGTTACATACAATAGTTCCCAATGAAATAAAAAATACTGTTCAAAACTATATGCCTGAAAATATTACATGGGCAATAGACTATTCCAAAAGCCGAAGCTCTTTAAATGATACCGCAAAAGTTTTAACAAAGTCAGATGCCATGGCATTAGGGATGGGTATGGGCACAAAAAGTAATGACCAATTCTTTGAAAAACTTATTTTAAGCTACAAAAAACCATTGGTGGTGGATGGAGACGGTTTAAACTTACTTTCAAAGTTGCCCAAGGGAGTTATTAAAAGCAACTGGGTGTTAACACCTCACCCTAAGGAAATGTCAAGATTGACGGGGTTAGAAGTTAGCGACATTGTAGAAAATCCAGTTGAAGTATGTAAACACTACAGTAAACAGTTTAACTGCACATTAGTGCTAAAAGGAGCTAGTACTGTCATCTGTAGTCCAAAGGGCATAGCTTTTATCAATACTTCTGGCAACAAAAGCTTATCTAAAGGGGGAAGTGGAGATGTTTTGACGGGTGTAATTCTATCGCTGATTTGCGCCGGAGCTACACCGTTAGCAGCTGCTATATCTGGTGTTTATATACATGGGTTAAGTTCTGATTTATTACTAGAAAGCCAAAATTACAGAGGGATACTGCCTTCGGATGTGGCCAACCATCTGCCTAAGGCAATTAACAGTATAACTCAATAAACGAATATTTATAAACAAATAAGTTATAATTAAAAAAAGGGGGACAAATCATGAAAGTTTTAGAGGTTATGAATAAAGAGGTTGTGTCAATTAGTAAAGACGCTTCAGTGGAAGAGGCTACAAAACTTATGATAGAAAAGTCAGTAGGAGGATTGCCAGTTGTTGATGGTGAAAACAAAGTAGTGGGGATGATCACAGAAAAAGATTTGCTGACAAGGCATAAAGAGTTTGTTCCACCACCTTATGTAGATATTTTAGGAGCTTTTGTTTACCTTGAAGATCCAACAAGAGCAAATGAAAGACTTAAAAAATCTCTATCATCTTCAATAGAAGATGTGATGAGCACCCCAGTTTTTTCTGTAAATCCTGAAGATGATGTACAATTAGTTTTGGGTTTTATGGTAGAGCAAGGCTTTAATAGAATACCTGTGGAAGAAGAGGAGAAGCTAGTAGGGATTGTTTCAAGGGGAGACATTCTAAAAGGTCTAGCAAAGTGAGGCTAGCCTAAACAAGGAGGAAAAACCCGTTGAAATTGACCCTGTTAATGGTAGTTGTGTTACTAGCGCTGCCAGGATGCTCTTTTGACGCCGATGATATATCTCATCTCATAGATGAACATGTAAAAGACATGGAAGAATATGAAGCAGAGTATACTTTAACAGAAAATGGGCAAAAATTTAAGGTCATAGAAAGCTACCAGGATAGCGGTAACTATCACAAAATTGTCGTTATATTTCCTGAAAGACAGAAACAGATTATCGAAAGGAAAAGTGATGAGGTTACTATTTCTTTTTATCCAGCTGAATTTACAAAAAAGGTGCATATAAACGACTTTGATACCCCCCAATACACTTATGTAAAGACAGTGAAAGCTTTGTCCAGCTTGCTTAATCATGTAGATGATACTCAACCAAATGTAGCTATATTTGGAGAAAATCAAGAAGGCAAAGTTTACTTTGACAAACGCTCGGTTCAAGCTATTGAACTAAATTGGGGTGGTAAGGAGTATAAGTTAGAATTTCAAAAGCTGATAGTAAATTGAAGCTCGACACCTAAGTGTTGAGTTTCTTTATTTTTAGTTGATGTTGAAATATATTTGTTATATTTCTGTCAAATAAGGAGGAAAATTAACAAAAATGACGAATTGATTTAATAATTGTAAAATACTGTTTTGATTAGGAGGTGTTTTATTGTATAGGCCAACCTATGTAGAGATAGATTTAAAAAATATTAGTTATAACTTAACAGAACTGACAAAAAACCTACAACCCGACACTAGAGTTATGGCTGTTGTAAAAGCTGATGGGTATGGGCACGGCAGCGTCGAAGTATCTAAAGCGGCTATAAAAGCAGGAGCTACAGATTTGGCCGTTGCAACTGTTGAAGAGGGCATAACTTTAAGAAAAAATGGTATAAAAGAGCCAATTTTAATTTTGGGACTTGTCCCTGTTAGCAGTGCATCAGCATTAATTGAGTATAGTCTTACTTCCACAATATATGATTTAAAAATTGCTGAAGAGCTAAATAAAAGAGTTAATAAATCCGTAGCTGTTCACGTTAAAGTAGATACAGGTATGCATCGTCTAGGAGTGTTGTGGAATGAAATTAATTCTTTTCTACATCGTTTAAAAGAACTTAAAAATATACAAGTAGAAGGAATTTTTAGCCACTATTCCAACGCTGATGACAACAACAGCAATTACTCCAATGTGCAAAGGCAAAGGTTTTTGGAGGTTATCGAAAATTTGCCGTATAATATTCCCATAAGACACATATCTAATAGTGCAGGGGTGATAGAAGGTTTGAGTTGCATACCCAAATGCAACATGATTCGTTTAGGCATTGTTTTGTACGGGCTTTATCCATCCCAGCTCCAGTTGGATAAAGTAAACCTAAAACCAGCTATGAAACTAAAAACAAAAGTAGCCTCTATAAAACAAGTTGAGGAGGGGGCCCCCATCAGCTACGGATTAACATACAAAACCCCTTGCACAACTAAAGTTGCTACACTGCCTATAGGTTATGCTGATGGTTACTCTCGATTGCTATCTAACAAAGCCTGGGTGGAAATAAAGGGCTTTAAGGCTCCTGTTTTAGGCAGCGTATGTATGGACTATATAATGGTGGATGTTACTAATATACCAAGCATATCATTGGATGATGAAGTAAATGTGATGGGAGGTGTATCAGAAAACTGTATTAGTGTGGATACTGTGGCAGAAATGGTAAATACTATTAACTACGAGGTAGTTTGTTCAATTTCTAATCGTGTGCCAAGAATTTACAAGAAATAACCCCCCAAAACTTATTGCATTAGTTACTATTTATATGTATAATAACTTCTATATGTGTATATTGTATAGAAGAAAGTTGATTGTTACAGGAGGTGCCTACATGGCAGAAACGCGGGAAATAACAGTAAGTGTTCCTGATAACTTACTTCAAGAACTTGATGCTCTAGTGGGTAAAGAAAACTTAGATCGGAGCCAGCTTATTAGAGAAGCAGTAAAATTATATATTTGTGAAAGGCAAAGAAGACAACTTCGTGATAAACTTCAAAGGGGATATCTTGAAATGTCGGAGATTAATTTGTCTTTAGCAAATGAAGCTTTTGATGCGGAAAATGAAGCTGAAAAGATGGTTTGCGGAGCGTAGTAAAAATGGCTGTTAAACGGGGAGACGTATATTACGCTGATTTAAGTCCCGTAGTTGGTTCTGAACAGGGGGGAATAAGGCCTGTATTGGTTATACAAAATGACGTAGGCAATAAATACAGTCCTACTGTTATTGTAGCTGCCATCACTTCTCAAATTAGCAAGGCAAAGCTGCCTACACATGTGGAGGTAGGAGTTGAGTTTGGGCTGGAAAAAAAGTCGGTTATTCTGCTAGAACAACTCCGCACAATAGATAAACAGAGATTAAATGAAAAAGTTGCTCATTTAGGTAGTGATATGATGGTAAAGGTAGATGGAGCTATACAAGTGAGTCTAGGCTTATTGAATTTAGAATAGTTTAAAGAGGCGGATAATCCGTCTTTTTTGCTGTCTAAGTTTAATTACTAAAGCATTAATTTTATGTTAATTCAAATTCATTACAAAGGAATTTAACAGTGAGTTATAGAATATATAACTTTAGAGTACCTAAATAATATTACTAGTTGAATTAGTCTAGGGATTACGGCACAGATACTTTTTGGAGAGGAGTGTTTGTATGAAAGCCCCGTTAATAGGCATTACTTCAGTTTACGACTATAATAAAAATGTTCATTGGTTAGGAGATGATTATTGCTCCGCTATTAGTCAATGCGGTGCGGTACCAGTGGTCATACCATCTTCATTGCCACATAAACAGATTTTAGCTTTGGCTAATCACTTAGATGGACTGTTACTCTCGGGTGGTGATGATGTTAATCCACTTTCTTTTGCGCAAGAACCGGTGCCAGATATGGGTATAGTAGACCCGTTAAGAGACAATTTGGAACTTACATTGACGAAAGAATTTATGAGAACAGACAAACCTATTCTAGGTATTTGTCGAGGGTTGCAAGTAATTAACATTGTATTAGGTGGTACTATAATTCAAGACTTGCCTTCTCATACAGGAGAATGGATTGGTCATAGCCAAAAGGGGACACGGGCTTATGCTAGTCATTCAGTAGACATAGAAGAAAATACTTTGTTGCGAAGTATTATAGATAAAGACACAATTTATACCAACTCTTTTCATCACCAAGCTGTAGATAAGGTTGGTAAAGACTTGATTATAAACTGTAGAAGCAAAGATGGTTTAATAGAAGGACTAGAACATACTGAAAAACAAATCTTAGGAGTTCAATGGCATCCAGAGAATTTATGGAAAAATACCGAGGAAAATATAAAATTATTTAACTGGCTGGTTTCAAATTGCTAAGGGAGGCAAAAAATATGGGAAATGGTAATGTATTAGTAGAAGTAACTAGAGGAACTATAACAGAAAGTCAGCACAGGGGAAATATTGCAGTGGTAAATAGCAAGGGAGAACTTGAATATTCAGTAGGGGATCCCCAACTAGTTAGCTATTGGCGTTCATCGGCTAAACCGATACAGGTTATACCGGTGGTGGATAGTGGAGCTATGAAAGAATATGGAATAACAAAACGTGAATTAGCTTTATTTTGTTCATCACATTCCGGGGAAGATATCCATACACAGGGAGTTTTCTCCGTATTGGACAAACTAGGGTTTACTGAGCAGGAGTTAGATTGTGGTTCTCATCCTCCATTAAATAAAGAAGCTGCAGCAAAATTAAAGGACTCCAATAAAAAAGAAACTAATGTACACTGTAACTGCTCCGGTAAACACTCTGGAATGTTAGTTCTTTGTAAGAAAAGGGGTTATGATATAAAAAATGATGATTATACCTCTTTAAACCATCCTTTGCAGCAGGAACTACTAGAAATATCTGCCAAATTTTGCAAATACCCCAAAGAAGATATCGTAATTGGCATAGATGGATGCGGTGTTCCGGTATATGGGATGCCTATATTCAACTGGGCCTTAGCCTATAGTTATTTGGCTGACCCTAAGGAAAATGAACTAATAGAGGAAAATGTCATACAAACAATTACAGATGCAATGATAGAAAATCCTGATATGGTTGGTGGGACAGATAGGTTTTGCACTGACTTAATGAAAGCTGGAAATGGAAATTTAGTTGCTAAAGCAGGAGCTGAAGGGGTCTATTGTGTAGGAATAAAAGACCAAAAGCGCGGCATAGCAGTAAAAATGGAAGATGGTATGCCAAGAGGAAGACAAGCAGCAGTAGTGGAGACTCTGAGACAATTAGGAGCTTTAAGCGAAGTACAACTAAAAGAGCTGAAAGAATACCACATGAAAGAAAACAAAAACCACAGAGATGACATTGTAGGCCTAATAAAACCTATTTTCAAGCTAAAGTCAGACAGCTTATAAACACTTATCTTTGTTGTAAAATGGCTACCAAGACCAGTTGCATATTTTTACACGTTCCTGCTCTGGTCTAAGAATCTACTATGTTTAAGTAGTATAGTGAGGACGGAAACTTAATTAAAACATAAGCAGAGGATTTTAAGCTGCCATATAAACCTTGGCAAGGCCCATCTTTAAAAAGATACTTCGACTCAAAATAACATAAAAACACTTACTACCCCTTGCTATGCTAAAGGACGGAAATACAATATTTTATTAATCTTCCTCGCAGAGGTAGCTGTGCTAACCCGTCAACATATGGCTAATACAAAAATTGAAGCACAAATATTAGAACCCTCCACATCTACGATGATTTTAAACTCTGGTGAAAGACTAAACGCAAGGGGCGGCTAGTAGATAAATACTAATAACTGTTTGTTATATTACTGAGGTTTGTAAAGTAATTTTTCCTAAAACTATTAAGTAATGACATAAATAACTAAAACCACCTAATTAGGTGGTTTTATTACTATAATTCTCTAACCTAAACACCCAAACTTTAAGGGGAATGAATACCCAAATATCCTACCAAACCAAGATAATAATATTTAAACAGGGTATGCCCACTAAAAAACAATTAAAGAGCTTGTCCGAGCATGTGGCTAATTTTGTTATGTTTTTTAGGATGGTGAAAGGCAAAAAAAATTTCAACCTACCACTTTTAGATTACTTATCACCTCTACTCAGCCAGCCCAATACACTATCAACCATAAATGCTGGGCGACACAGAGGTCGCCCACTACCCCGCTATGGGGGAACTCTTATCCTCCACCTTTTACAAGGTAGTGGTCGCACCACCGTGCCGACCATAACCCAAGATATAGCTTACCAAAGATGATAAATATAGAAATAACAGCTAATTTTACAATACATATTCTCCAATTAAGAACAAAGGTAGTTACACAAACTTACCATCCCTTTCAACTTACTACCTCTACCCAGACAGCCCAATATATACTATCAACCATAAATGCTGGGCGACACAGAGTTCGCCCACTACCCCGCTATAAGGAACACATCCTCCACCTTTTACAAAGTAGTGGTCGCGCCACCGTGCCGACCACTACCCAAGATGAGCTTGCCCAAAAGGGGAAAAATACAGAAATAACAGCTAATTTTACAATACATATCTCCAATTAAGCACAAAGGTAGTTATACAAACTTACCATCTCTTTCATCTTACTATCTCTATTTAGACAGACAGCCCAATATATACTATCAACCATAAATGCTGGGCGACACAGAGTTCGCCCACTACCCCGCTATAAGGAACACATCCTCCACCTTTTACAAAGTAGTGGTCGCGCCACCGTGCCGACCACAACCCAAGATGAGCTTGCCCAAAAGGGGAAAAATACAGAAATAACAGCTAATTTTACAATACATATCTCCAATTAAGCACAAAGGTAGTTATACAAACTTACCATCTCTTTCATCTTACTATCTCTATTTAGACAGACAGCCCAATATATACTATCAACCATAAATGCTGGGCGACACAGAGTTCGCCCACTACCCCGCTATAAGGAACACATCCTCCACCTTTTACAAAGTAGTGGTCGCGCCACCGTGCCGACCACAACCCAAGATGAGCTTGCCCAAAAGGGGAAAAATACAGAAATAACAGCTAATTTTACAATACATATCTCCAATTAAGCACAAAGGTAGTTATACAAACTTACCATCTCTTTCATCTTACTATCTCTATTTAGACAGACAGCCCAATATATACTATCAACCATAAATGCTGGGCGACACAGAGGTCGCCCACTACCCCGCTATAAGGAACACATCCTCCACCTTTTACAAAGTAGTGGTCGCGCCACCGTGCCGACCACAACCCAAGATGAGCTTGTCACTCATCGAGAACTCCTAAATCACCTCTATAAATTGTACAAAATAATGAGAAACTGTATCATATGGGCGATATAAAAGTAATATGTAATAAAAGTAGAGGGGGAGTGTTTAATGAAAATAACTGGTTTAAAAAATATAGTCGGAAAGATACACAAAACAAATGAAACTTCAAAAACAGGTTATAAGTCAAAAAATCCCGACACTATAAGTGCTGACAAAAACCACAAAAAAGAAAACGATGATAAATCCGCAGAATTAGAGTTAACAGAAAAAGAAGTAGATTTAATAGCAAAAATAGTTATGGCAGAAGCAGAAGGTGAATCCTTTGAAGGAAAAATTGCTGTAGCTAATGTAGTATTAAGCAGAGTAAACAGCGAACTTTTTCCTAACACAGTGGAAGAGGTAATATATCAACCAGGGCAATTTATTCCAATTGCCAACAATAGCTTTAACAAAATAAAGGCTAATGAAGAATGTCTTAAAGCAACCCATGAGGCCATCCAGGGATATTGGGCAGTGCCAGATGGAACATTATTTTTTTTAAACGAAAATAAAGTAGTAGCGCTGCCAAAGTTTTTACAAGGTAGAGAACTTGCCAAGAAAATTGGTAATCATAGTTTTTACTTTTAGTTTAGCTGGGAGTATATAAACACAATCTTTGTTTTGTAGTTGTAGGGCACTCATCAACCAAAAAAGAAATGAGGTTACGAGTGTCCTGCACAATTTTACGGGATATATGATTTTTACAGTGGATAAATGATGTTAACTTATTTCGAAGTGTTACCTATGTCCGACTGAGCATTTCAGTATGTATTTATAAACTACTTACCTGACTACAATTAAGCATTTCCTATCCAACCATCTTCTATCCAACTAGCCCTTCCCCCCCCCCCAACTTTCCCTAACCATTCTAAAATGGTATAATAAAGGAATTACAGTAGCTTTTGCCATTATATAATTTGAGGTGATGCATAATGTCTAAGGTAGCTATTACAAGGTCGGCAGACTATGAGCCTAAAAACGTCCAACAAGCTATGGAAGAAGGATTTGAGCTGCTAGGTGGTGTAGAAAGATATATAAAGCCTGGTCAAAAGGTGCTCCTTAAGGTTAACGTGCTAAGCGCCAAAAAGCCGGAGCAAAACGTAACCACCCATCCCCAGGTTATCGGCCAGCTTATAGACATACTACACAACCACGGCTGCGAGGTTTTAGTTGGCGACAGCTCCGGCGGCAACATGGTGGAGGGTAACCCCACCGAAAAAGCCCTTAAGATAACCGGCATCGCCGATGTTGTTAAAGAAAAGAAAGCAAAGCTTATAAACTTTGACAACCAAGGGGTGGAAATTTTACAAGGTGGCGATGTATTTCCCAAGCTGTATGTAGCAAAGCCGGTGCTAGAAGCGGACGTTGTTATCTCGGTGGCAAAGTTTAAAACCCACGGCCTTACCCTTATGACCGGCGGAGTCAAAAACATGTTTGGCGCAGTACCAGGTCGGCAAAAGGCCAACTACCATAAAGAAGCTCAAACAATCGACAGCTTTTGCAGAGGACTTGTAGAGCTATACTCAGCGGTAAAGCCTCATTTTACCGTAGTGGACGGAATCATGGCTATGGAAGGAAACGGCCCCTCTGCAGGAAAATCAAAATACTGCGGTACAATTGTAATGTCGCCAGATGCCATAAGTGCTGACAGAGTGCTAGCAGATATTTTAAACTGCGGATATAAAGATGTGCTGACAACATGTTACGGAGCGGAAAAAGGACTAGGTGTGGGCAAACTAGAGGATATTGAAATTTTAGGCACCCAGCCCAAAGAATTAGGTATAACCCCCTTTGTCCTTCCCAACACCAAAATGGTGTCAAAACTGCCCGGCTTTTTGACCTCAATGGCAGTAAGCCTTATGCAGGTTATCCCTGACATAGAAGATGAAGGCTGCACCGGCTGCTCTTTTTGTATAAACAGCTGCCCTGTAGATGCTATGGAGCTTAGCGAAAACAAAAAGGCGGTAATCGACTATGACCATTGCATAAGCTGCTACTGCTGTCACGAGCTTTGCCCTCAAAAAACTATAGAGCTTAGGCATAACAATAGATTAGGTAAACTAGTGTCAAAACTGCTTAACAGAAGATTATAAAGAGAGGATTGATAACATGGAAGAAATTATTAGTATTGTAGTGGGGCAAACAGGGCTTTCCAAAAAGTCAGTAAAAGAGACCATAGCCCTGATAGATGATGGCAACACCGTACCATTTATAGCCCGTTATCGTAAGGAAATGACCGGAGGTCTGTCAGAGGAAGAAATCCGTAAAATCGCCGAAGTTACAGAGTACCAAAGAAACCTCCATGAAAGAAAAGAAGAAGTACATAGACTAATTACAGAACAAGGCAAAATGACAGAGCAGCTTAAAGAAGCTATCTATGCATCCACAAAGCTTCAGCAGCTAGAGGATATCTACCGCCCATATAGGCCCAAAAGAAACACCCGCGCTTCTAAAGCTAAAGACTTAGGCCTTGAGCCACTAGCCGACAGCCTGCTTTCAGAAAATACCCCATGGCAAGAACTTGCCGCAGCATACATAAACGAAAAAGTAGAGACAGAAAAAGACGCCCTACAAGGTGCCTTAGACATAATTGCAGAAAAAATAGCTGACAAAGGAGAAAACCGAAAGTTTGGCAGAAGCTTCATGTTCGATAACGGAGTTATAAAAACCACAAAGGTTAAAAAGGCAGAGGAAGACTCCCCCTATGAGATGTACTACGATTATTCCGAACCCATCAAAAAGCTTCCTCCCCACCGTACATTGGCAATTAACCGTGGAGAGAAGGAGAAGTTTTTAAAGGTGACTTTAGAGACCGATAAAGATAGATTTTTTGACAAGCTATGGCAAAAAAACCTACAAGATACTCCAGATGTCAACAAAGAGGTTTTGCAAGAATCACTAAAAGATTGCATCAACCGCCTCCTTCTTCCAGCTGTGGAGCGAGATATTAGAAAATCGCTGACAGAAACAGCCCACCAAGGAGCGTACAAAATATTTACCGCCAACTTAAAATCTTTACTTCTTCAATCCCCAACCAAAGGGGCCACAGTGCTGGGAGTTGACCCGGCATATCGTACAGGCTGTAAGCTAACAGTAGTGGACCCTACAGGAAAGGTTTTGGCTATAGACAAAATCTTCCCCACAAAACCTTATATGAAAATAAAAGAGTCCACCAAAAAAGTGGAACAGCTTTTAGATAAGCACCCTATAAACGTAATCGCAATCGGAAATGGCACCGCTAGCCGGGAAACAGCAGAGTTTATCGGGGAAATCGTGCAAAAACGAGAGGGGATCGCCTACACCATAGTGGATGAAGCAGGAGCTTCTGTTTACTCTGCATCTCCCCTAGCAAAAGAGGAGTTTCCCGACCTAGACGTAGCGGAGCGAAGCGCCATCTCCATCGCTCGTAGGCTGCAAGATCCACTAGCTGAGCTTGTAAAAATAGCTCCAGAGTCCATCGGTGTCGGCCAATACCAACATGACATGGACCAAAAAGAGCTAGCATCTTTATTAGGTGGAGTTGTAGAAGACAGCGTTAACAAAGTTGGCGCCGACTTAAACACCGCTAGTCCATCTCTTTTGGGATATATCGCCGGGATTAAAAAAGCACAAGCCAAAGCGATCGTTAAAATGCGAGAGGAAAATGGTGAGTTTACAAACAGAAACCAAATTAAAAAAGTGCCTCGCCTAGGGGATGCTACCTTTAAACAATGTGCCGGCTTTTTGAGGATAAAAGATGGAGATAACCCACTAGACAACACCTCCGTCCACCCGGAAAGCTACGCTGCAGCTAAAAAGCTTATGGAAAAGCTAGGCTACTCCCTAGAAGAACTGGCGGAAAAAGGTTCGCTGTCAGATATTAACGACAGGCTAAAAGGTATAGACACTGTAGAGCTAGCCGGCGAGCTAGAAATTGGCGTGCCAACCTTTAAAGATATCGTAGAGGCCCTCCAAAAGCCGGGACTTGACCTGCGAGAAGATTTAGCAAAGCCGCTATTTTTATCGGGAGTTATGCAAATAGAAGATTTAGAAGAGGGAATGATAGTAAAAGGTGTCGTTAGAAACGTAGTGGACTTTGGCGCTTTTGTAGACATCGGAGTAAAGCAAGCAGGACTTGTTCATATATCTGAAATGGCGGAGCGCTACGTAAAGCATCCGCTGGAGGTTGTCTCCGTTGGCGACACAGTTTCTGCAAAAATTATCGGTGTGGACATAAAAAAAGGAAGAATTGCTCTAAGTTTGAAAGGAGTTTCATAGACTAATAGAGAAGTATTTAGAGTAGCTAAATTTAGGCAAACTGCCTATAAGATAAAATAAAGGGAGGAATATATTACATGAATACTAAAGAAGTTATGGACATAGCGCTAGAGCTAGCTGGGCTGGAAGAAACTCCAGAGGACTCCGGGATAATTGTTGAAGGCGAAAACATCAAAAAGATCGCTATCGGTGTAGACATGGAACTTTCGGAAATGATGCTAGCAAAAGAGCTAGGGGCAGACCTTGTAATTACTCACCATCCATCCGGTGGAGCTCCTCGCATCAACCTACACAAAGTAATGAAAAATCAAATCGACAGCATGGTAAGAGCGGGAGTGCCAATCAACAAAGCCCAAAAAGCCCTGGGAGAAAAAATGGGCCAAGTAGAAAGAGGACTTCACGTATCCAACTATGACAGAGCTGTTTCCGCAGCCAAACTACTTAAAATGCCATTCATGGCTATCCACACTCCTGCAGATATTTTAGCTGAAAGAACAGTACAAGAGCTTATCGACGAAAAGTTAGCTGACAACCCAAAAGCGAAGCTTAGCGACGTAATCGAAGCCCTAGAAACCCTGCCAGAGTACCAAAGAACAGAAGCTAAACCTGTTTGTCGCGTAGGAGCAAAAGACGATTACGCTGGCAAAGTATGTGTAACCATGGCTGGTGGAACCGGTGGTGGAGTAAATGTACACAAAGCATACTTCGAAGCAGGTGTAGGCACAATAGTAGCTATGCACATGCCAGAAGATGTAATCAAAGCTGTTAAAGAACAAAACATAGGAAACATCCTAGTAGCAGGCCACATGGCCAGCGACTCAGTAGGAATCAACAAAATCTGCAAAGCCTTAGAAGATAAGGGTGTAGAGGTTATTAGGATGAGTGGGGTAATAGATCCAAACTAAAAAAAGGTGACCTTTTGGTCACCTTTTTTTAGTTTGGATCGGTAGTTGGAGGTGGGAAGTTGGAAGTGAGTAATGGGAGTTTGGAAGTGGGAAGATTGAGGAAAAGATGCAAGCCCAAGTGTAGAGGGGAATTCATTCCCCGGATACGATAGGAGGACGAAACCAATTCCATCAGGGCAACCATGTCAGCAGGCAATGAATTACCTGCTACTTGACAGGGGCATGTTTAATATGCCTGTGTTTTATTAGTTTGTTTTTTCTCCATAATATTTGTAGCGATTACAACTTATGCTTTTACAAGCTTGTTTCTTCAAAAGTTAAAACACCACTTTTTCAAAAGCCGCTTTAATCATCGATTTTGGTGATACTTAGCTACCCCCTTTGCCGTAGTATAAAAAGAATATACCCCGTAAGTTTTAAATTTTAGATATAAAATTGTATAAGGCTTCAAACTAACATTAACTCTCAGGAAAGAAAACTTTCCTGAGAGTTAATGGACTTTTTTCATGATTTGACATATTATGAATTTAAATCATAATATCTACTATAAAATAGTAATATTTTCTTTATTATTTTTTTTAAAACTACTTTTATAAGCTGTTCCAATGGTACAAATAATACTATTCTTGAATTAGCATTTCTTGCTGATGTATAAAGTTTATATTTAGTTGATATTTTTCCCTATTGACACACTTTTAATTTTCCTGAGTTGAAAGTGAGTTGACAGGAGGGGACATTTGTAAGTTCTATGAAAAAAGTAAGCGTGTTTGTGTTTAGTAGTTTTTTGCAACTATATCATTTAACAAGCATTCTATTAAATTAAAGTTTATTAAAAATGAGGGATAATTGGTAATGAAAATGAAAGTAAATGTTATGTCAGTTTTTATTATTGTTATTTTTACTGCTATATGTGTAACGTCTATTGCATTAGTTACTTCTATACAAGAAAAAAATATTCTACATAGAGTAAGCAGAGGTGGATTTAGTGAAAGTGCAATTCAATTTATGTTCACTGATCCAGGTACTGAAGATATAACAGAGCTATTTGATGTTATTGAAAATCAAGAGCAAAGCAATTTTGCTTTGATACATCAGATTGACTACAACTTAACGGAAATATATATAAAAGGTAAGTACAATAATCCGCCGATGCTATCAGGACGATTCTTGAAAGAAACTGATTTTGCTAAAGACAAAAAGTATGCTGTGATTGGCAGAAACTTATTAGACTATGTTGTAGAAACGGATAAAGGAAAAAAAATTGAAGTAGAAGGTGCTGGGTTATTTAAAGTTATTGGGGTGATGGGATATAAGGTTGATACTCAACTTGATGATATGGTAGTTGTAAATGCCGATAGTTTTAATTTTTATAGGCAAAATTCTATTTACATGATTGACGCACATTCTCAAGAAGAGGAAAATGCTTCTTTGGATATTTTTAATGAAATATCTGCAAAAATGGGGGATGGGTTAGTAAAAATGGATATAGAATCTGAAGGTACTGATAGGATTATAAGTCAAATAGTTAGCAATACCTTGATTTATGGTTTATTGATGCTAATTTTTGTGGTTTGCAGCATAACTATATCTTATGAATGGATAAACAAGCAGAGGCGAAATATAGCTGTAATGCGATTGATTGGCTGGAGTAACAATAGACTAAGGTTAACAATTTATAGAAGTTATTTTGGGTTTGTCTTTATAGGGGCACTTTTAGGGATAATTATCATGAGGTTGTATAACGGACATTTTACTTCACCAAAGACCCTAGCAGTAATTATTATAGTAAAAATACTTTTTGGTTGGTTAGCTACTATAGCGCCAACTAAAAAGATGCTTGCAATTTCAGTAGATGAGGTAATGAGGTGATGAAAATTTTAAATATAGACTTAAAAATTTCTATAAGAGAGATTGCTAGAGACATTAAGAAAAACCTGTTTGTAAGTTTTGTGCTAATTTTACAATGTATTATTTGCTTTACCTTGCTATCAATAGTTGTCGCCAATGCTTATTTTGCTCACCTTGATACTTACCCCTTAAAAGAAGTAGCTGAAAAAGACAGGTATGTTCTTATTGATAACGTTGGTACCGGTATGTCTTTAGGAGAGTATGAAAATTCAATAATGGAATATAAAAAGCTTTATGGATTTGTTAACGAGCTTCGTAGCCTAGAGAGTATTGAGTTCATAAACGTTGTTAGGCAGCCTATTCTTGTTGCTATCCAATCGCATAATATACCTGATAAATTTATGTTTCAATATGAAGAAGGAAGTCCAATTTCACCAGAGATAATAAATGGAATAAAACATATTGATGTTAAAAGTGTGCAAGTATCGCAAAATGTCTTTAAGGAGTTTGGTGTTGAAGTAGATACGGGGAGAGGGTTTTCTGATACAGATTATATTTTAGAGGACAATAAGATAAGTGTCATTTTAGGAAGTGAGTATAAAGACATCTTTAGCGTAGGAGATATTTTTGAAGGTCACTACTTATCTGATGAAGCTATGTATTTTGAAGTGGCTGGTTTTTTGCCCCAAGATACATATATATTGCAAAATGGGAATATTTTGTATTTGGATAGATACGTAGTTCTTCCTGCATTTAAAGAATATAATTATGAAAAATTTCAGGATATTGCTCAGTTTGCGTTATTGCAGCAGTCAAATGGGGTTATAGTTTCAAATGACCCAGACCTAAATGTAACTAAGCTTGTAAATTCCCTTTCTGATAAATACGGAACCTTAAAATTTGAAGTCCATGCAATTGATTCAACACAGCTTTTTAACTTAGTTAATATATCCAGAGAAGTAGTAAAAAAGTTAGCAATTGTCTCTGTTATAGTTACCATCTTTACTGTAATAGGGATAACTGTAACAATTTTATCTAGAATTAGAGAAAACTATTATCGCTATGGTGTTCACTTAATATGTGGTGCCACTTCTGATTACATTTTTGTAGAAATGGTTGGGCTAATACTGTTTATCATTTTTTCAGCTTTTTTTGTATCATTACCTTTTTCTTTAATTTTAACAGGTCTTGGAATTCAACAATTAATAGTTTTTATTGTTGCCTTGGTAATCAGCGCACTAGTGAGTCTGCCAGCTTTTATAGCCATAAAAAATATTAAGGTAAGTCAACTAATAAGGAGGAAAGAATAGTGGATATAATTAAGTTAAATAACATTAGCAAGGTTTACGGCAAAAATAACGCAAAGGTAGGAGCTCTTAAAAACATATCACTTAACATAAAACAAGGTGAGTTGATTTCAGTTGTAGGAAAAAGTGGATGCGGAAAATCCACTTTGTTAAATATAATTGGTGGATTAGATATCGCTAGTAGTGGGGAATACACCTTTAAAGATAAAAAAGTTAGCAATCTTAAAACTAATGAACTGGCGAAATTTAGAAGTGAAAATATTGGATTTATTGTTCAACATTTTGCGCTAATTAACGATATGACAGTATTTGAAAACGTTGCTTTACCGTTAAAATACAATAAAAAAAGTAGTAAAGAAATAAAAAGGACTGTTATGGAAATTTTAGAAGAAATGGAGATACTAGAAAAAGCATCTAGTTACCCTACTCAAATATCTGGTGGTCAATGTCAAAGAGTAGCTATAAGCAGAGCTTTAGCTTGTAAACCATCAGTGATTCTTGCTGATGAACCAACAGGAGCTGTAGATGAACAAACGGGATTACAGATACTCGAAACCTTTAAAAGATTAAACAAACAAGGTATAACGGTAATTATAGCAACTCATGATAAAGAAATAGCTAATTCATGTAACAGAGTAATAGAAATGAAAGATGGGATGATTATTTAAATAAGTTAATGAAAAGCTTAAGAAACTTTTTATGGTATCCACTCTCTTATTGACTATAATATCAAGCGTGATAGAAAGCAGAGGCTAATCCAATTAGAACAACAAACTATCACTCAAAACGTAGAGGAGAATTCATTCTCCGGGATACGGTAGGAGCCGAAAGTCAGTCCCATTAGAGTAAATGATGACCGCAGGCAATGAATTACCTGCTACGATTCAACCACTTTCCCACCTCCAACTTTACACTACCCATTACTCAATCGGGATTTCATTCCCCGGAATGTGATAAAAGCCGAACCTGTCAAAGCGAATGATGATCGCAGGCAATGAATTACCGCTACGATTGATAAGTGTAAGCATCTCCAACTAGAACAACTGAATTACCACTCCAGACGTAGAGGAGAATTCATTCTCCGGGATACGATAGGAGCCGAAAGTCAGTCCCATTAGAGTAAATGATGACCGCAGGCAATGAATTACCTGCTACGATTCAAGCACTTTCCCACCTCTAACCTCACACTACCCATTACTCAATCGGGAATTCATTCCCCAGGATGTGATAGGAAGCTGAAAGCCAATCCCAATCCTCTCAACCAAAGTGGCGGGCTTCATAATAAAAATGATAAATAAAGAAACAAGGGTGTTTCCTACATTGAGAAATACCCTTGTTTTTTATTGTAGTTTCACTCCAAAATACTTGTAGCAGTTTTCAGTCATTGACTTTTCAAGGTTTCTTTCTCCAAAAAACTTACAAAAAAACACCGCTTTTTCAAAAGCTTCTTTATAGTCCTCGATTCCTAAATAATACTGGGCTACCCCTTTGCCAAAGTATAAAAAGGATATACCCTGTAGGTTTTTGGTTTCTATACAATAATCTATGCCCAATTGGCTGTAGTGCAATGCTTTTGTATAATCTTTCTTTCTTCTATAAACACCGGCTGAGTTATGGCATATTTGCGGATACATACTGTTGGTTTCATCCACTTTTTCAAAACAAAACTTCATAAGGTTTTCGTACTTTTGCTGTCTTTTTAACTTATGTAATACAAGACCTATGTTCATTAAAATTCTAATCTCCAGCTGGGAGTAATGGCATAACTTATAATCCTTCAAAACAAAGCTAGGGGTAAAAACCTTCATGGCATCACACAATGCTTTTAGCCCTTTATTATATTTTTTATCTTTTTTATATAAAAGAACTCCTTTAGCTAACAGAAGAAGTTGAATGATTTCCTTTTTAAAAAAATCGTTTTTCACATCATCCAGCAACCTTTGTAGATTCTCCATTTCCAACTCTAGACCGTCTAAATCATTTCTATCAAACATTAACTCCACCTTTTGTTTAGTCTGTGAATACTTAGAAAAGTCTTTCACTCTAAACTCAGCTAGCAGTTTACTTAAATCATACTTTAATATAGGCGATAAACTTTCTAAAGTATCTAATTTAGGTGTAACCTTTCCTTGCTCCAATCTTTTTACAGTTTCCACATTAACACCTGATAAATCTGAAACTTCACATTGGGTTAACTTCTGTTGCTCTCTTAGCTCTCTGACCTTTTCCCCAAACAAAAGAAGCTCATACGGCATAAACTTTCCTCCCTCAAAACTCTTTAAAGCGATAGTAAAATCTTAGAGCGCCTGATAAAAATAATGCACAAAAAATATATATACCCCACCTTCTTTGAGTTTTCTGAAAAGTGATGCAGTAGCTTTAACAATACTTGGCTACCTTATCCTAAGCAGAGCTTTTTAAGGATACTTTGCAATTATATGAAAAAGATACTTTAAAGCATTTTACATTTTTGAATTTACTTATTATTATAACATTAAAGAGTGAAAAGAGTAACTTGCAAGGGGGGGAGATTATAAATGAAAACAAAACTAGGATTACTTTCGATTGCTTTGGCATTTGCTACTTTCATCAGCTTAAACGCTATGCAACTAGACAACGAAATTATTATTGTAGAAGATGAGGAACCTGAATATGAATGGAACACAATTGGTAATCAGCTTCTTTAGCCCTTAAAGTGCTTACCAAGCGAGCAACAGATGGTTATAAAAATACGCCGGTATCAAATAGAGAACACTTAGGCTTAAAGAACATTATTCTTCTTATGTAAGTAACTTTCCCTACAAAACAGCATTTACATAGTTCTGGGAATGTAAATGATAATCTTCTTACCAGAGAGAAGAGTTGTTGTACTAGGGAGATAAAAAATAAGAGGGGGAAAATAAGATGTTTAAGAAAAGATTGATGATGGTTACAGCATTGGTATTAGGGGGATTGTTTTTCTTTGGAGCAATGCCTGTGGAAGCTGCAGAGGAGCCTGTGGAAACTATGTCGTATCCACTCAGGATAATGGTTGAGAATATTCCAGATGACAATATAAATAGCGATGGGTATGCAACATACCGCTGCCCTAATACTGGGGAATGGTACCATGGTTACGTATCCGGAAACTCCGGACTCTTGTTTCATGTATCCCTTGGATACCCACCATCACCACATTATTAAATTTAAAAAAGCTCTTCTTTTTAGAAGAGCTTTTTTAACATAAATAAAGAGTACACAAGAAAGGGTGAAAAGAGTGGGGTTAGGACTTTTGAAATTTGAAGTAAAGAAACTATTTAAAAAGAAAAATCTTATATGGCTTTTAACTGTAGCTATTTTATTTACAGCTGCTATTTATTGGCAGTACTCTTCCCAGCACCCTAACTACATACAGCAAACTCTAGAAAAAATTAACGAAACATATATGAATGAAGTGGGCGAACAACAAAGGTTTCTAACAGAGCTGGAGGAAGAAGTAGGATTAGATCCTTTAAAAGCAAGACAGCTAGACGCTATTCAAGATATATGGGTTAGCTTAGTACAATGGAGAGGGGCTTTAGAAAATAGGCAGCTAAGAGAGGCAATGCAATATGAGGGGGAATTTTTAGCTAATCTAACAGCGTACGAAGAGTTGGAAGGGCAGTTGGTGACTTTTCAAGGCTTAGAAAAAGAAATAGCAGAAGCTAAGCATAAGTGGCTTAATGAACACAATCTTTTTCACGAAGATGAAGAAATACCTAACTCTGTACATTTATTATTAAAGGAAAGCTCAAGTTTTTTATTTAGCCTTCTAGGTATCATACTTTTACTATTGTTTTTTGGAAACACACTCATCGAAGAAAAAGAAGAAAAAACATGGCAACTTCTAAAAACACAACCTATATCCAATTGGCAGATAATAGGGGCAAAATATATATGCCTAGTGTTGACCTCTATTTTATTTATACTACTGGTGATAACAGTAGGGATAGGCATTCCATATGTCCTAGGAGACCATACTATAAACTTTCAATACCCACAAATACTGACCGAAGGTGACCATTTTACAATCATCTCAACCTCTGAATATATAACAAGAGCTGCAATACTTTTTCTAGGAGCAAGCATTTTTGCATTCAGTATAGCTTTGCTATTAAGTAGATGGGCAAAAAATCCTTTTACAGTTACAATGCTATCGATATTTACAGTTATAATGGGATATGCAATCACCGAAATGTATGTACCGCTACAAACGGCGGCAAACCCGTTTGCTCAGCTTCGTTTCTCTGAAATATTAAATCAAACTCCTAAACCAACAGATTGGTTATACCCCTTAGCAGGGGTAATATGGGGCACTACCCTTACCAGCATGACAGCTTTTATCCCGGAAGGGAAAATGAACATACTTTTTACCTCAGACACAAAACAACCTTATAAAGGAGGAGTAACCCAAAAAAGTCACTTTACATTTTGGAATATAAGCACCTTTGAATGGAGGAAAATAAAAAGACAAGGTCTACTACTTAAGGTCTATGCTATCCTAGCCTTGCTAGTATTATTTGGTTATACAGTAGTATCAGAGCAAACTTATCAAAGAGAGACCGCTTATATTGCAAGGTTAGAGCAAAATTTAGGTTGGGAAAAAGAAAGACTGGACAATACTAAAGAAGCTATGCAACGAGAAGTAGAATATGTAGAAGAAAATTACGACAAAGAGGTATATGAGAGGACGCTATTAAGGCGTGAAAAGGGACATAGGCATTTAAAAACTTGGATTGATAAACTGGATGCAGCGATATCAGGGTATGAAAGTAAAGACTGGCAGTCAATGCATAAATACCATCTCTTTAAAAATAGATTCTATAATAATGAATTTGATACAGGCTATGTTGCTGATCAGTCAATTAAACAAGAAAAATTAGGGAGGTTTACCCTAGAGGCATCCATTGCAGAAAAAGAATGGATGTTAGAGAGGGGTGTTCAGCCAGTTTTTTCAGGAATATATATACCTACTACCTTTTACGGCGGATGGGAAAATGATACAGAAGCAAAAGAAATTTGGGTAGAAGAAAACACAAAAGTAGACAACAGCGGTCTATTTACTTTATATATTTACTTTGAAAAACATCTACACTTTATACCACTAGCGTTACTTTTATTCTTACTAGGTGGTGGTTTGGCGACAGAAAGAGGCAAAAAAAACACCTTAAACTTTTTAAAGACTCAACCTGTTTCTGAAAGCAAACTTTTCTTAGGCAAGCTATTTAATGCAAAAATTGTAATGGTACTAAGCTGTATAGCAGTGTTTTTTTTAGTCATCTTAGTAGGGTCTGTATTTAACCGTTTCGGAGACTGGCAATATCCTATACTAAATTATGATAGTGAAGCTGAAGTAATATCTTCAAACTACACTGGACATAAAATAGAAAACACAAACCAAGGGTTTCACTTTATAAATTTAGGCAGATATTTACTAGAAAGCACCGCTCTGCTAGGATTTATAGCAATCTTTATAACATCGATGGCTATGTTATTGTCTGTATTTATACAAAAAAAGATGAGCGTATTGGCAACCACAGCACTAATAGGAGCAGCAGGGTTTGCCTTAAGCCAAGATCTAACAGAAATGGCCCATCTATCTCCTTTTACTTATCTAAACATACCTAAGATAATAAACGGAGAAATAGCCACAACACTAAACAATCCTGGTGTAAACCTGCAAACAGGGATAGCAGTGCTGCTAACAGTGACAGCAGCTTTAGTGCTAGCGGGATACTTTATATCCGGCAGAAGAAACACTGTGTCAAAGAGCACTCAAACAACAGCTGACTTAAAAAGCAAATCACAATGATAAAGAAACAAAAGCCCATTAACCATTTTAAAATAAGTTAATGGGCTTTTGACAAACAATCAGCAAAACACGACTCGGTGATGTAACAATCAGTGGGGTAAGTAAATCTTCCACTGGCTATAGTTTTGTTTTTGAAGAATTTATTTCAATAAACTGAAACTTTTCAGTATATTTAACGTCTATTTATATAACAAAGAAATAATAAAGAAAAAAAACAGGGGGTATGTAAAAATGATTTTATCAGTAAAAAACATCCACAAATCCTATGGCAAGGAGAAGGTACTAAAAGGTATCTCTTTTGAAATGACTCAGCCGCAGATATTAGCTTTAGTAGGCCCAAACGGTTCCGGTAAATCTACCTTACTAAACGTCATCAATAACCTGCTGCCTGCCAACGAAGGCGAAGTTACCGTACTGGGAAAGATCAACAAAGACCCTAACATTTTTAAAGAAATATCATACATGCAGGACAACTCTGTACTGTACGACTACTTGACCGGCTACGACCACCTGCAATTTATAGGCGATGTCCAGGGAATATCAAAAAAAGAGATACTAAGCACAGCAAAAAGGGTGGGGATAGACTCGTACATCAACAAAAAGGTAGGCAAATATTCATTGGGCATGAAACAACACCTTCTGCTGACAATGGCCATTTTAAACAACCCCAAACTCCTAATACTAGATGAGCCGCTAAACGGACTAGACCCCACCAGCGCCATAAAGGTGCGCAATCTCCTTTTAGAGATATACAAAAGCGGCACCGCCATATTGCTATCTTCCCACAACCTAGCAGAAATAGATAGAGTAACATCTCAAATATTATTTTTAAAAGACGGAAACCTAATCAAAGAAGATATCTCCAAATATGAAAAAGCCTGCTACGATCTAAAGCTAGACAACATAGAAAAAGGAGAAAAAGCGCTCAAGCAGCAGGACATACCGACAGAAATATTAGACGAAAGCCTACGAGTGTATGTAGAAGGAGCATCCTTAGATAAAGTGTTTCATATCTTAGACGCAGAAAAAATAAAGCTGCTGGATATAGATAAAAAAATATGGGGCTCAGAGGAGCGGTACAAAAAGATATTTGTTGGGGGGTAAGTGATAATTTATGGGATTATTAAAGTTTGAGCTTAAAAAGGTATTTAGACAAAAGAAGCTTTTATGGCTTTTAGTTATAGCTATTTTAGCCACATCCGGTATATACTATAAAAATATATCTCAACACACTAATATAATAGAAGACGAAAAAGATAGGGTAAAGGGATATATCGAAGAAATAGGTATAGTTCAGGATTTGCTAATAAACATTGAAGAAAACACCGGTCTTAACGACATGCAACAAAAGCAATATGATCATCTACAGCAAATGTTGCTTTCATCAGTACAATGGAGAAGCTCTATAGAGAGCAGACAATTTGATGATGCATTATCAAACGAAAAACAGTTTCTTGCTGAATTACAGCTATATAAAGAGCAAGGGGGGCAGCCCCTTTCGACACTAGCAGGATTGGAAAAGCATATAACCATAGAAAAAAATGCTTGGCTAATTGACCATGGTCTTTACTATGAAGATGAAAGCATTCCCCAATCTATCCACCTTTTAACAAAAGAGACTTCCACCTTTTTATTGGGACTTGTGGGGATGTTAACCTTACTTCTTTTCTTTGGAAGTACGCTTACAGAGGAGAAGGAAGAAAATACTTGGCGAACATTGAAAACTCAGCCTATAACTAATTGGAAGCTTATAATTTCAAAGTATATTAGCTTGATATTAGTTAGTGCGGTCTTTATAGTTATTGTACTAGGAGTGGGAATAACCCTTCCCAGCATACTTGGGGATCATCCAATGGGCTTTCAATATCCCCAAGTTTTAACTCAAGAAGATAGCTTTACAACTATCTCTACATTCGAACACCTATTAAGGTTATCAACACTTTTTTTAGGTGCCAGTATATTTGTGTTTAGCGTAGCCTTGTTTTTAAATAGATGGTCAGAAAACTCCTTTTCTGTGTTAATGATGACAGTTTTTTCAGTATTTACAGGGTATTTTATCACCCATTTGTTTAGCCCATTGCAAACAGTATTTAACCCATTTTATCACCTAAACTTTTCTGTTATTTTATCTCAACTTCCCCAAAGTACAGACTGGTTATATCCTGCTATGTCTTTAATCTGGAGTATAATAATCTTGGCATTTACAATTTTAATACCAGAGCGGGAAATAAACTTGATTTATACTTCACAGTATAAAAAACCATTTAAAAACGGTCAAACTTCTAAAAAGCAAAGCCTTTGGAACATAAACACATTTGAATGGCGAAAGCTTATAAGAAAAGGATTGGTAATAAAGGTTTATATACTGTTAGCATTTATGGTTTTTTTCGGGCATACTATAGTAACTCAACAAACCCAGAAAAAAGAAGCAGATTACATTGAAAACTTGGAAAGTTATATCTACCATAGAGAAAATAGTTTAATTCCAAGTGCTGAAGAGATGATAGAAAGGTATAAAGAAGAGTTGAAAGAGGAGCCAGATAATATATGGGCCCAAAAAAATCTAGAAGAACAGAAAAAAAGGTTAGCTTTTCGTAATAGAGAACTAGAGAAATTAAATGCTGCCGTAAAAGGGTACAAAAAAGGAGATTGGCAAGCTTTATATGAATATCAGCTTTTTCGTAATAGGGCTGATAACGAAGAGTTCGAAGGTTATAGGAGAGGTGGAGATGATTATGTAGGTCAATTCGCCAGAGCCGTTAGTATAGAGGAAAAGAAATGGCTAATGAAAAATGACATACAGCCAGTGTGCTCCGGTATATATATACCAACAACTATGTATTCTAACTGGGTCTCAGATGAGGGTGAAGAGAGATGGGTGGAAAGAAACACCAAAATAGACAACAGCGGACTGTTCTCCTTATACTTGTACTTTGAAAGATACATTTACTTTGTTCCGCTGGGTATATTCCTGTTTCTCCTAGGAGGAGGCTTAGCCGCTGAACAAGGTAAAAAGAACACATTAAATCTGCTCAAAACCCAACCTATAGCTGAGAACAAATTGTTTTTAGGAAAGTTATTTAACGCTAAAATAGTGGCGGTGGCAAGCTGTATAGCTATATTTTTATTGGTGATTTTAGTGGGAACAGTCTTTGAACGCTTTGGCGATTGGCAATATCCAATCTTAAACTACGACAGCATAGCGGAGGTAGAAGCTTCAGACTATGATGGGCATAAAGTGGATATAGAAGACTTTACCGTAGGATTTCACTTTATGAACTTAGGCAGATTTCTTATAGAAAGCATAGTGCTATTTAGTTTTGTAGCGTTGTTTTTTATAAGCCTATCGATATTTATATCACTATTTTTAAAAAGAGAAATGAGCGTATTGGCAACCACAGCACTAATAGGAGCAGCAGGGTTTGCTCTAAGTCAAGAGCTAACAGAAATGGCCCATCTATCTCCCTTCACTTATCTAAACATACCCAAGATAATAAACGGAGAGATAGCCACAACACTAAACAACCCCAGCGTAAACCTGCAAACAGGGATAGCGGTACTGCTAACGGTGACAGCAGTTTTAGTGCTAGCAGGATATTTTATCTCCGGCAGGAAAAATGCGGTGACTAATAAAAATCAAGCAACAGAAGAGTTAAATAATAAGTTATAACGACATAGCAGAACAAAAGCCCATTAACCATTTAAAAACAAGTTAGTGGGCTTTTTAAGATAACCAGCAAAATATTGTGTGATTATTGAGCGAATATATAGGCTAAGAAAGTTAGGTTGCATTCTTATTTTAGGGTGATTAGACATAGAGAAATGAAAAAATATTTGAGAGGAAAGAAAAACTTTCCTGAGAGTTAATGGACTTTTTGCAAAATTTAATATATTATCTAGTTAAATGAATCATTGCTTAGATGCAGGCCTTACACAAAATATGAAAATGTTGCTTAAGTAGGCATAAGTACGACATTTTTTGATTTCCTTTATAAAGTTATGATTATATGAAGATCTATAAGTCTTATCTATAGCAAGAACAAGCGACATAACATAAAAATATATTAAAAATTCTTCATTTTGCAACTAATTTTCCCTACAAAACAGCATTTACATAAGCTCTGGGAATGTAAATGATAATCTTCTGACCAGAGAGAAGAGTTGTTGTACTAGGGAGATAAAAAATATAAAAGGGGGAAAAATAAGATGCTTAAGAAAAGATTGATGATGGTTACGGCATTGGTGTTAGGAGGATTGTTTTTCTTTGGAGCTATGCCTGTGGAGGCTGTTGAGGAGCCTGTTCGAGTGGAAGAAAATGCCTTGCTTGACCTAAAGGCTGTTGAAATTGAGCAGCCCGTAAACAGAGGCGAAACATGGTACTACAACGATGGGTTATGGCATGGGGTTCTTCACCGTGTAGGAGGTAATAATCAACCTGCACCTTATACTTATAGAGGGTTAGTCTCCTCGGATGTAAATGGCCCAGCCCCATTTGGTTTGACGGAGGAACTGGCTAAAGAATAAATGTCAAGCTTGACTGATTTAAGCTTTTTACCTTTTTAGATTATTTTAAAATGGTAAAAAGCTTATACCTATTTATTAAGTGAACTAGATGACAATGTAAAGTCTTTTGGGTTAGTTTACGGGTTTTACATCTATAAACCTAACAGAAAAGAAAAATTTTAAAAGTCATTTTATCTGAGATTATACAGGTGGGGAGCTAGGTGAATTAATGGGACTATTAAAATTTGAGCTTAAAAAGGTGTTCAAACAAAAGCTTTTATGGCTTTTAGGTATAACGATATTAATAACTGCAGGAGTGTACTACCAGTTTGGTTCCCAGCAGGGAAACATAATGCAAGACCAAGATGATAGAATTGAAAGTTATTTTGGAGATGTAACAGACATTCAGGAAACACTATCAACAATGAAAGAGAATTCTGACCTTGATGATAAGCAAGCTAAACAATATGAACGTTCTAGAGATATGGTTAATATACTTATTAGATGGCAAAACTTAGGAGCACACAGATATAATAATGCTTTAGAGTTTGAAAGAAATTTTTTAGAGTTATTACAGCAATATGAACAACAGGGAGGGGAGCCTATCCCTAGTATCATGGGGGTAGAGAAAGAAAAAGTTATAGAAAAAAATGCCTGGCTTATAGAAAATGAGCTTTATTACGAGAATGAAATCAACCCACAATCTATTCACCTTCTTGCAAAAGAAAACGCATTATTTTTGTTAGGCGTACTAGGAATTTTTATACTGTTGTTGTTTTTTGGAAGCACAATTACCGAGGAAAAAGAAGAAAACACTTGGCAAACACTAAAAACTCAGCCAATAGCTGAATGGAAGCTTATGGGAGTAAAATATATTAGTTTAATACTGGTGACAGTACTGTTTGTGATAATGATATTAGTGGCGGCAACAGCAATTCCTTATATGTTTGTAGAGGAACAATGGGGTTATCCAATAATGAATTTCCAATACCCTCAAGTATTAGAACAACAAGATGACTTTGCAATAATATCCACTTTTGAATATTTAATGCGGGCGTCAATATTGTTTTTAGGAGCGGCAATGTTTGTATTTAGTATAAGCATACTTGTAAACAGGTGGGGGAAAAACTCTTTTACAGTAATAATGATGACAGGTCTTATTACGGTTATCGGTTACTTTGTCACAGATATATTTTCCGTTATGCAATCGGTGTTCAATCCATTTTATCACTTACAATTTGCAGAAATTCTAAGCAAGGTTCCTCAAAACACAGATTGGCTATACCCCTTTGTAGCAACAGCTTGGAGTTTAATTATATTAGGTGTAGCAGCATTTGTTCCAGAAAGGGAGCTAAGCTTACTGCACTATTCCTACATTAAAAAGCCATACAGACGAGGAGACACGAAAAAGGGCCTAAGCTTTTGGAAAATAAACGTGTTTGAATGGAGAAAGCTAAAAAGAAAAGGATTGCTGTTAAAAGCTTTTGCAATGCTGGCATGTTTAGTTATTTTCGGCCATTATATAATTTCCCACCAGACACAACAAAAAGAAGAGGAGTATATCGGTCAACTAAAAGATACTTATTTTTTAGAAAGCCAACTATCTACTTGGGAAGAATTTGTCGAAAGTACTACAGCTAGACTTAAAGAACAGCCAGAAAATGAAGGCCTAAAAAGTAATAAAGAAGCTTATAAAAAGGCTTTTAATCATATAAAGAAACGTTTAGAAAAAAAAGAATCCGCTGTAAAAGGCTATAAGCAAGGACAATGGGAGCCTTTTTACGAATATCAGATCTTTTGGGTTAGAATGTGGAATCAAGAGTTTGATACAGGTTCTATTGATTATGATGGGCGTTCTTTTGGTCAGTTGCTTTTGATAGCAAGTATTGAGGAGAAGAAATGGTTGATGGAAAAAGACATCCAGCCAGTGTTAGCTGGTGAGCTAATTCCTACAACTATGTTTTCAAGGGCAAACGAAGAATGGGTGGAAAGAAACACCAAAATAGACAACAGCGGACTGTTCTCCTTATACTTGTACTTTGAAAGATACATTTACTTTGTGCCTCTAGCAATATTTCTGTTTCTCCTAGGAGGCGGCTTAGCTTCCGAGCGAAATAAAAAGAACACATTAAATCTGCTCAAAACCCAGCCTATAGCTGAGAACAAATTGTTTTTAGGAAAGTTATTTAACGCTAAAATAGTGGCGGTGGCAAGTTGTATAGCGATATTTTTAGTAGTAGTATTAGTAGGAACAGTCTTTGAACGCTTTGGCGATTGGCAATATCCAATCTTAAACTACGACAGCATAGCGGAGGTAGAAGCTTCAGACTATGATGGGCATAAAGTGGATATAGAAGACTTTACCGTAGGATTTCACTTTATGAACTTAGGCAGATTTCTTATAGAAAGTATAGTGCTATTTAGTTTTGTAGCGATGTTTTTTATAACACTATCGATATTTATATCACTATTTTTAAAAAGAGAAATGAGCGTATTGGCAACCACAGCATTAATAGGAGCAGCAGGATTTGCTCTAAGCCAAGGGCTAACAGAAATGGCCCATCTATCTCCCTTCACTTATCTAAACATACCCAAGATAATAAACGGAGAAATAGCCACAACACTAAACAACCCCAGCGTAAACCTGCAAACAGGGATAGTGATACTGTTAGCTGTGACAGCAGGTTTAGTGCTAGCAGGATATTTTATCTCCGGCAGGAAAAATGCGGTTACTAATAAAAATCAAGCAACAGAAGAGTTAAATAGTAGGTTATAACGACATAGCAGAACAAAAGCCCATTAACCATTTAAAAACAAGTTAGTGGGCTTTTTAAGATAACCAGCAAAATATTGTGTGATTATTGAGCGAATATATAGGCTAGGAAAGTTAGTTTGCATTCTTATTTTAGGGTGATTAGACATAGAGAAATGAAAAAATATTTGAAAGGAAAGAAAAACTTTCCTGAGAGTTAATGGACTATTTGCAAAATTTAATATATTGTCTAGTTAGAATCATTGCTTAGATGCAGGCCTTACACAAAATATGAAAATGTTGCTTAAGTAGGCATAAGTACGACATTTTTTGATTTCCTTTATAAAGTTATGATTATATGAAGATCTATAAGTCTTATTTATAGCAAAAACAAGCGACATAATATAAAAATATACTAAAAATTCTTCATTTTGTAACTAATTTTCCCTACAAAACAGCATTTACATAGCTCTGGGACGTAAATGATAATCTTCTTACCAGAGAGAAGAGTTATTGTGCTAGGGAGATAAAAAGTAAGAGGGGTAAGAATAAGATGCTTAAGAAAAGATTGATGATGGTTACGGCATTGGTGTTAGGAGGATTGTTTTTCCTTGGAGCAATGCCTGTGGAGGCTGTGGAAAATGCAGAACAAGATGAAACTGCCTTAGCAAGATCGCCAAAATATTTTGCTAGATGGTATAGGGACACAAGTTGTTTTAAGTATGTAACTGTGCGGTGTGCTTGTTGTGGTACAAGTTATCAAGGATATCTTAGTTTCCAAGGAGAACAGAATTCTAACAATGAATACCTATATGCAGGATCTTTATATCGAACTGACTTAGGTTTTTATCCTAATCCTGGTCCTTGTGGTTGCTGTAGGTAGGCTTAGTAAGCACCCAAATAAGCTCGTGTTTAAGAGCTTATTTGGGTGTTAGAGTCACCGTACTTAACTACTTGTTTTAACAAGATTCATATTTTGTTTAGTAAAATTACAATAGAGGAAAAAGGTAAAAAAAGCTCAGATTAATGCTCCAACTTTTTACTATTGTAAAAAAATGATGAACATAGACTAGCCAACATTGTTAAAATAGGAATTTAGTAATAATTTCTACTAATGAATAAGGTATTAGTGTTTAAGGGTTATCTGTAAAGTAGCTTTATTAGAGTGCCTTTGCCACTAGGACATGGTCACTGGCCATAAAAATTTTGATTTTCTTAGGTTTTTATAAGAAATAGGTTTATGTTAGGTTTGTCGTAAAAAGTATATAGAAAGCCTTCACAAGTCTTATGGTAGATAGAAGGCGCTAAAGGTGTTTTTTGAGATGATATATGGGAGGAGTATGACAATTTATGGGGTTATTAAGATTTGAACTTAAGAAGATTTTTAAACAAAAGAAGCTTTTATGGCTTTTAATAGTGGTATGCATATGTACTTATGGTATATATAATCACTTCATAAATCAACAACCTAATCTTCAATCCTCAGCAAACATTAGAGATATTTATATACCTCAAGTTGAATTAAATCATAATCAACTTAGGACTATAAAACAAGGTGATAATCTATCTAATAATCAAAAACAGCAATATCAATATACAGGGGAGATGCTAGACTATTTACGAAACTGGGCCCGAGCTGTGGAAAGGAATCGGAACGAAGATGCTTTAATATATGAACAAAAATTTTTGGCCCATCTTGAAACATATGAAGAACTAGGTGGGCAGCCATTGGACTCATTTCCTAATCATAAAAGAGAACTGGCAACTGAAAGAAATGCATGGCTTATAGAACACGAACTTTATTATGAAGATGAAACAATTCCCCATTCTCCTCATCTCTTGCTAAAAGAAAGTTCCATTTTTCTATTTAGCATACTAAGTGTTGTGATACTGATTCTTTTGTTTGGCAACATAGTTACAAAGGAAAAAGAAGAGAAAACATGGTTAACACTAAGGACTCAACCTCTTATAAATGAAAAAATAATGATTATGAAATTTTTGGCATTAGTTATAATTTTGTTAGCATTCATAATTATGGTAGTTATAATAGGAATATTAATACCTTCTCTACTAGGGGAACATGAATTGAACTTAAACTATCCCCAGATTTTGTTAGCTGAAGAAGACTACGTAATAATTTCTACAACAGCTTATATATTAAGAGCTGCAGTATATTTTACAAGCGTAGTTCTTTTTGTTATGGCTTTTTGTCTTGCACTTAATGGATGGGCAAAGAACACTTATACAGTGCTAGCTATATCATCTATAACTTTGTTAATAGGCTACTTTTTAACTGATATATACATACCCCTACAAACTATAATAAATCCTTTTTATCATTTACAGTTGCCAATGTTAGAGCAGCCTTTAGATCATATTAGCTGGGGATACCCAGGTGTTTGTTTGCTATGGACAATTTTGTTTGTGTCTTTAGCTGCTTTTAAAGCAGAGAAACAAATAAATCTTATTTATAGCTCAGATAGGAAAATACCTTTTAACAATGGCAACACTAGCAATACAGGAGGGCTTTTAAATGTAGTTAGATTTGAGTTAAGAAAACAATGTAGAAAAGGGTTGCTATTAAAAACCTATGTGATTTTAACTGTTTTAGTGTTATTTGGATATGCTATATTCTCCCAACAGGCTATACAAAAAGAAGAACAGCGCATAGAAAGCATGAACAGGTCTATAACCCAAATTAAAAATAGTTTTATACCAAATTTAAAACAATTATCGGATAGTGAGGAAGGAACAGAAAAAGAGCGTTTAGAAGAAACTATCGAGCATTATCATATAAAGATGGATAAATTAAACTCAGCAGTTGACGGGTACAAAGCAGAAGATTGGGCACCAATTTATGGGTATGAAATATTTCATTTAAGATTTATTAATGGCGAGCTTGATACTGGTGTATTAGATACTTATTGGAAAGAAGACCATAGTCAATTTAGTATTGATGTAAGTTTTGCTGAACAAAAGTGGATGGCAGAAAAGGAAATCCATCCGGTTTTTCCTAATCGCCCTAATCCCACAGTTTTGCACTCAAACTTACGGGATGAACAAAAAGAAGATTTTTTAGAGCTACATACAAGAGTAGATAACAGTGGATTGTACTTGCTATATATTTATTTTAGAAAATACTTTTACTTTTTACCAATGCTTATGTTCTTGTTTTTATTAGGAGGAGGGGTAGCAGAAGAAAAAGGGAAGAGGATCACTCTAAATTTTTTAAAAACACAACCTGTTGCAGAAAAAAAGATTTATTTGAGTAAGTTTATAAATGGCAACATTATAACGTTGTTAAGTTGCTTAATCATATTTTTACTGGTTATTATTATTGCAACTAGTTTAAATAGATTTGGTGACTGGCAGTATCCAGTACTACATTATGATAGTATAAGCGAAGCAGCGGTAGAAGACTATACAGGTCAAAGAGTAAAACTTTTAGATTATACAGTTGGGTTTCACTTTATCAACTTAGGTAAGTATTTAATTAAAAGTATTATATTATTTAGTGTTGTGACTATGTTTTTAATAAGCTTATCTATATTTTTGTCATTGTTTACAAAACGACAGGTAAGTGTTTGTGCATCAACAGTATTTATTAGTGCAGTTGGCTATGCTATAACCAATAGTTCAAAAATGGCCCATCTGTCCCCATTCACCTATTTAAACATACCCAAGATAATAAACGGAGAGATAGCCACAACACTAAACAACCCCAGCGTAAATTTTCGAACAGGGATAGCAGTACTGCTAACAGTGACAGCAGTCTTAGTGCTAGCAGGATATTTTATCTCCGGCAGGAAAAATGCGGTTACTAATAAAAATCCAATAACAGCTGAATTAAAAAGCAAGTCACAATGATACATCATAACAAAAGCCCATTAACTATTTTAAATGTTAGTGGGCTTTTTATAAAAAAAGGAAGCCTTCATCGATTGCAATATCACTTTTAGGATTTTGTTTTAAAAATCTGAAACTTTTCAGTTTATTTCACGTCTATTTATATAACAATGAAAAATAAACAGGGGGTATGCAAAAATGATTTTATTTTAACATAAATAAAAAGAAATACCTAAGAAAGGGTGAAAAGAGTGGGGTTAGGACTTTTGAAATTTGAAGTAAAGAAACTATTTAAAAAGAAAAATCTTATTTGGCTTTTAACTGTAGTTATTTTATTTACAGCTGCTACTTATTTGTACTATTCTTCTCAGCATTCTTGCTATATACAGCAAGCTCTAGGAAAAATTAACGAAACATATATGAATGAAGTGGGAGAGCAACAAAGGCTGCTAACAGAGTTGGAGGAAGAAGTAGGATTAGATCCTTTACAAGCAAGACAGCTAGACGCTATTCAAGATATATGGGTTAGCTTAGTACAATGGAGAGGGGCTTTAGAAAATAGGCAGCTAAGAGAGGCAATGCAATATGAGGGGGAATTTTTAGCTAATCTAACAGCGTATGAAGAGTTGGAAGGGCAGTTGGTGACTTTTCAAGGATTAGAAAAAGAAATAGCAGAAGCTAAGCATAAGTGGCTTAATGAACACAATCTTTTTCACGAAGATGAAGAAATACCTAACTCTGTACATTTATTATTAAAGGAAAGCTCAAGTTTTTTATTTAGCCTTCTAGGTATCATACTTTTACTATTGTTTTTTGGAAACACACTCATCGAAGAAAAAGAAGAAAAAACATGGCAACTTCTAAAAACACAACCTATATCCAATTGGCAGATAATAGGGGCAAAATATATATGTCTAGTGTTGACCTCTATTTTATTTATACTACTGGTGATAACAGTAGGGATAGCCATTCCATATGTTTTAGGAGAACACACTGCAGATTTTCAGTACCCACAAATAATGATCGAAGGTGACCACATTACAATCATCTCAACATCTGAATATATAGCAAGAGCTGCAATGCTTTTTTTAGGAGCAAGTATTTTTACATTCAGTATAGCTTTGCTATTAAGTAGATGGGCAAAAAATCCTTTTACCGTTACGTTACTATCGATATTTACAGTTATAATGGGATATGCAATTACCGAAATGTACTTACCGCTACAAACGATAGCAAATCCCTTTATTCAGCTTCGCTTCTCTGAGATATTAAATCAAACTTCTCCAACAGTAAACTGGTTATATCCGTTAGTAGGGATAATATGGGGTATTGCACTTACCAGCATGGCAGCTTTTATTCCGGAAAGAAAAATAAACATGCTTTTTAGTTCAGACATCAAGCAACCTTATAAAGGAGGATTAACTCAAAAAAGTCCCTTAACCCTTTGGAATATAAGCACATTTGAATGGAGGAAAATAAAAAGACAAGGTCTACTACTTAAGGTATATGCTATCTTGGCTTTGCTTGTACTATTTGGTTATTCGGTAGTATCAGATCAAACTTATCAAAGAGAGACCGCTTATATTGCAAGGTTAGAGCAAGATTTAGTTTGGGAAAAAGATGCATTATTGCGAGGAAAAGAAGGTAGGCAAATAGAACTGAAACGAGCAGAAGAACATTATGGGCAAGAATCGTATGAGAGAACGCTATTAAGGTATGAGAAAGGACTTAGACATATTAATACCAGGATTGATAAACTGGAAGCAGCAATATCGGGCTTTGATAGTAAAGACTGGCAGTCAATTCATAACTACCATCTCTTTAAAAATAGATTCTATAATAATGAACTTGATACTGGTTTTGTTGCTGAGCAGTCAGGGACACAAGAAACATTCGGTAGGTTTACTTTGGAGGCATCTATAGCAGAAAAAGAATGGATGTTAGAGAGGGGTGTTCAGCCAGTTTTTTCAGGGATGTTTATACCTAAGCCTACCACTTTTTACGGCAATTGGGAACATGACACAGAAGCTAAAGAAATATGGGTAGAAGAAAACACAAAAGTAGATAACAGCGGTCTATTTACTTTATATATTTACTTTGAAAAACATCTGCACTTTATACCACTAGCGTTACTTTTATCTCTACTTGGCGGAGGTTTGGCGACGGAAAGGGGTAAAAAAAACACCTTAAACTTTTTAAAGACTCAACCTGTTTCTGAAAGTAAACTTTTCTTAGGCAAGCTATTTAATGCAAAAATTGTAACCGTACTAAGTTGTATAGCAGTATTTCTTTTAGTCATCTTAGTAGGGACTGTATTTAACCGTTTTGGAGACTGGCAATATCCTATACTAAATTATGATAGTGAAGCTGAAGTAATATCTTCAAACTACACTGGACATAAAGTAGAAAATACAAACCAAGGGTTTCACTTTATAAACCTAGGAAGATATTTACTAGAAAGCACCGCTTTGCTAGGATTTGTAGCAATGTTTTTAACAACCATAGCCATATTTTTATCTATATTTATACAGAAAAAGATGGGTGTATTAGCTATCACAGCGATGGCAGGAGCGGCAGGGGTTGCCCTAAGCCAAGGGCTAACAGAAATGGCCCATCTGTCCCCATTCACCTATTTAAACATACCTAAAGTAATAAACGGAGAGATAGCCACAACACTAAACAACCCCAGCGTAAACCTGCAAACAGGGATAGCAGTACTGCTAACGGTGACGGCAGTTTTAGTGCTAGCAGGATATTTTATCTCCGGCAGGAAAAATGCGGTGACTAATAAAAATCAAGCAACAGAAGAGTTAAATAATAAGTTATAACGACATAGCAGAACAAAAGCCCATTAACCATTTTAAAATAATTCAATGGGCTTTTGACAAACAGCAAAACTGGACTTGGTGATGTAACAGTCAGTGGATAAGTAAAGCTTCCATTGGCTATAGTTTTGTTTTTGAAAAAGTTATTTCAGTAAACTGAAACTTTTCAGCTTTTTTCACGTCTATATATATAACAAAGAAAAAATAAACAGGGGGTATGTAAAAATGATTTTATCAGTAAAAAACATCCACAAATCCTATGGCAAGGAGAAGGTACTAAAAGGTATCTCTTTAGAAATGACTCAGCCACAGATATTAGCTTTAGTTGGCCCAAATGGCTCCGGTAAATCAACCTTGCTAAACGTCATCAACAACCTGCTGCCTGCCGACGAAGGTGAAGTTACCGTGCTGGGAAAAAGCAACAAAGACCCTAACATTTTTAAAGAAATATCATACATGCAGGACAACTCTGTACTGTACGACTATTTGACCGGCTACGATCACCTACAGTTCATAGGCGATGTCCAGGGAATATCAAAAAAAGAGATAATGAGCACAGCAAAAAGGGTGGGGATAGACTCGTACATCAACAAAAAGGTAGGCAAATATTCCTTGGGCATGAAACAACACCTTCTGCTGACCATGGCAATTTTAAACAACCCCAAACTCCTAATACTAGATGAGCCGTTAAACGGACTAGACCCCACCAGCGCCATAAAGGTCAGAAACCTACTGCTAGAGATATACAATAGCGGCACCGCCATATTGCTATCCTCCCACAACCTAGCAGAAATAGATAGAGTAACATCCCAAATATTGTTTTTAAAAGACGGAAACCTAATCAAAGAAGACATCTCCAAATATGAAAAAGCCTGCTACGATCTAAAGCTAGACAACATAGAAAAAGGAGAAAAAGCGCTCAAGCAGCAGGACATACCGACAGAAATATTAGACGAAAGCCTACGAGTGTATGTAGAAGGAGCATCCTTAGATAAAGTGTTTCATATCTTAGACGCAGAAAAAATAAAGCTATTGGACATAGATAAAAAAATATGGGGCTCAGAGGAGCGGTACAAAAAGATATTTGTTGGGGGGTAAGTGATAATTTATGGGGTTATTAAAGTTTGAGCTTAAAAAGGTATTTAAACAAAAGAAGCTTTTGTGGCTTTTAGTTATAATTTCATTGATTTCTGTTGGCTTATATCAGTTCAATGTATCTCAGTACTCCAACATAAAGGAAGATGAAAGGGATAGAATTCAATTATATATGAGTGAAATAGGTGAGGTACAGGATAAATTAATAAATTTAAAAGAAGAAATAGGCCTTGATGAAAACCAAGATAACCAGTATAAACTAACTCAAGAGATGTTACTTTCTCTAACAAGATGGAATAGCCAACTTGAAAGCAGACAATTTAAAGAGGCCTTGGGCTACGAAAAGCAGTTTTTGCAACAACTAACACAGTTTGAAGAGCAAGGTGGTACACCTTTGAGCAGTTTGGAGGGTATACAAAAAGATATAGTTATCGAAAAAAATGCTTGGCTTATAGATAATCAGCTATATTATGAGGATGAAGTTTATCCTCAAACACCACATCTATTACTAACTGAAGCATCAGACTTTCTTTTAGGAATTTTAGGGTTGTTAATTTTAACGTTGTTTTTTGGAGGCACCATTACTGAGGAAAAAGAAGAAAACACTTGGGCTACTATAAAGACACAGCCTATCACTATCTGGAAAATAATTGTGGCAAAATTTATTAGTTTAGTGGTGGTTACTTTAATTTATATTTTAATGACATTGATAGTGGGGTTAATGATTCCATATCTATTGGGGGATGGCAAAATAAATATGAACTATCCTCAAGTGCTGATTGCTGATAAAGAATTTAGCATTATATCAACCATTGTATATTTGATAAAGTCTTCAATACTATTCTTAGGAGTAAGCTCCTTTGCGTTTAGCGTAGTGATGCTTATAACAAGATGGGGAAAAAATACATTTACAGTACTGATAGTTACAGTCTTTGTACTGTCAACGGGCTTATTTATTACAGAAATTTTGCCTGCGTCCCAATCTGTAATTAATCCTTTTGCTCATTTAAGGTTTTCTGAAATATTACAACAGCCACAATCAAATTTTTTGTATTATCCGTTAATTGCTTTTGGGTGGAGTATACTCTGTATTGCATTAAATGGGATTATACCTGAAAGTAATATCAATTTGCGTTATTTATCTCAGACGGAAAAGCCGTTTAATGATGGGAAAACAAAAAAAGAGGCTATGATGCTATTGAGTATAAAGCGATTTGAATGGAGAAAGTTAAAAAGAAAAACAATGCTACCAAAAATACTTACAATACTGCTGCTTTTTATCATGTTTTTTTACTCTTTAGTTGCCCAACAAAAAGAATATCGAGAATCTAGTTATATTGGAGGGTTAGAGGATAGCAGATATAATTTGCAGGAAAGCTTAAATGTTAATAAAGAAAGAATGGCTATGGATTTAGAGCGAGCAGAAGAAAACGAAGATGAAAATTATGATCTTATAAAGAAAAGTTGGTTAGAAATAATTGATAATGACAAACGACTTTTAGATAAACTAGAAGATACATTAGAAGGATATGAAAAAAATAATTGGCAGACATTATATAATTATCAGCTTTTACGAAATAAAAATTATCTTCAGACCTTGGAAAAAGGCGTGGGATATGATGGAAATAAGTTTACAGCTATAGCTAGTATAGAAGAGAAAAAATGGTTAATAGAAAATAAAGTTAAGCCAGTTTACAGTGGAGAATTTATACCTTCAACTATGTATTCACGTTGGGATAAAGAAGTATATGAACAGTTATTTGTTGAACAAAACACCAAAATAGACAACAGCGGACTGTTTTCCTTATACCTGTACTTTGAAAGATACATTTACTTTGTTCCGCTGGTTATATTCCTGTTTCTGCTAGGGGGAGGCTTAGCTGCTGAACAAGGTAAAAAGAACACCCTAAATTTCCTCAAAACCCAACCTATAGCTGAGAGCAAATTGTTTTTAGGAAAATTATTTAATGCCAAAGTGGTGGCAGTGCTAAGCTGTATATCTATATTTTTAGTAGTAGTATTAGTGGGAACAGTTTTTGAACGCTTTGGCGATTGGCAATATCCAATCTTAAACTACGATAGCATAGCGGAGGTAGAAGCTTCAGACTATGATGGGCATAAAGTGGATATAGAAGATTTTACTGTAGGATTTCACTTTATGAACTTAGGCAGATTTCTTATAGAAAGCATAGTGCTATTTAGTTTTGTAGCGATGTTTTTTATAACACTATCGATATTTATATCACTATTTTTAAAAAGAGAAATGAGCGTATTGGCAACCACAGCATTAATAGGAGTAACAGGATTTGCTCTAAGCCAAGGGCTAACAGAAATGGCCCATCTATCTCCCTTCACTTATCTAAACATACCCAAGATAATAAACGGAGAGATAGCCACAACACTAAACAACCCCAGCGTAAACCTACAAACAGGGATAGCAGTACTGCTAACGGTGACAGCAGGTTTAGTGCTAGCAGGATATTTTATCTCCGGCAGGAAAAATGCGGTGACCAATAAAAATCAAGCAACAGAAGAGTTAAATAGTAATTTATAACGATATAGTAGAACAAAAGCCCATTAACCATTTAAAAACAAGTTAGTGGGCTTTTTAAGAATAGCCAGCAAAATATATGTGATTATTGAGCGAATGTATAGGCTAGGAAAGCTAGGTTGCATTTTAAATTTAGAGTGGCTTGACATAAATAAATGAAAAAAATAGTGGAAGATAGTCAATGTTTTTGGGTTTGAAAAAAGTTGACAAGTTTTTCTAAAAGGGAAAATTGGACTATTTTCATTAACTCTCAGGAAAGAAAAACTTTCCTGAGAGTTAATGGACTTTTTGTAAAATTTAATATATTATTTAGTTAAATGAATCATTGCTATAGATACAGGCTTTACACAATACAAGAAAATGTTGGTTAAGTAAGCATAAGTAGTTAGTCTTTAATCTTTTTTATGAAATTATGATTATATGATAGCCATATTAAGTTTTATTTATATCAAAAACAAGCGACATAATATAAAAAAATATCCTAAAAATTCTTCATTGTACAAGTAATTTTCCCTACAAAACAGCATTTACATAGTTCTGGGACTGTAAATGATAATCTTCTTACCAGAGAGAAGAGTTGTTGTACTAGGGAGATAAAAAAATAAAGGGGAGATGATTTAAATGCTTAAGAAAAGATTGATGATGGTTACAGCATTGGTATTAGGGGGATTGCTTTTCTTTGCGGGAATGCCCGTGCATGCTGCAGAGGAGCCTCTGTATGTTGATGACTCTATTAAACATATTTCAAACGACGTCTATTTAGATGAACCAGATTCTATTAGTGGTGTAAAAATTACTGTTTTCCTTTCAGGCGTAGTAGTAGCTTATGTAATAGATGGTGTAATAATCCATACCACAGGACAAAGTGGAGGAGAATGGGTGGCAGATGCTTTTGATTTTATTACCCAATTCCCTACTCTTGATTCAATGCATTTAGAGGACCAAGACAATATATCCCACGGTTTTACTTCTCAAGGATGTAGAGTTACTCCCGATGGTCATTCTATGTGCCCATTCAGTTTAGAAAAAAAGGAATTAGCTTATGAATAAAAACCTAGTAATAATCTTTATTTTAGGGTTAATTGTGGGTTTTATTTTAAGTTTTATAATAAGAGTTTTATAAAGTACCCAAAATATAAAAGACCTGCCTTATTACCTTATTAGGATGACAATGGCGAATCCTTATTAGCCGGCTTTTAAACTGTGCGTGCGTTTTACAGTGGGCAATGTTTTAAAGGGTCTAATGCCTCATGGATTAGATTTAGCTACTAAAGTTACTCTTTTTGTCGAATACCCTAACTTAAAATGGGTTGAATTAATCACAGTGTAATTATATCATAAATCAAATAAGACATTAATAACTGTTCAGACGAATACAGAAGTAGGTTGTTGCCACCCAAAAGGGCAGGAATACTAGTAACTAAGACCCCACAGATTCAACTCAAGAATCTGTGGGGTTCTTTCATACAAGAATTGCTTTATATTTTCCTTATGCGTTCCCTTCTTCCATTAGCTTTCATAGTGGGAAATAATAGGACTCATACCACTATCATAACTGTAGTTATATGGTACAATATGGAATGATAGAATTTTATTTTTTGCTGAGTATGTTATCTGTAGTGAAGCAAGAAGCATCACAAACAGCTTTAGAGCTCAGGGAAAGAAAACTTTCTTGAGAGTTTATAGACAAAACTTAATCTTGCTCCTATATTGAAATTACATACTTAAAGAAAGGGTGGATATTTTAGTCGTCTTTTTTAGATTTATGGTAATAACGGGGGTAGTAAACTTAAAAGAGTATGCAATTAGAGTAAATAATTTGAGGTTGATAGAAAAAAGCCATCTTTAAAGAAATATCATACATGCAGGATAACTCTGTGCTGTACAACTATTTGACCGGTTACGATAATTTGTAATTTGTCGCAGATTAACTGGCTGTAAGCCCCACTTCAGTAAACGAATCATAAATTAATTTGGAAGGTGATTACATGAAAAAAAAATACACTTTTTGTAGTTTTATTGAGTTTTTTCCTTATTGCAGGTTGTATTGGTAAAGAAGAGGTTACTATAGCTCAGGATCCTCATATTGCACAGGATTATGAATATCTTAAAAAGGTTTCCGACTTAGTTTTGATTGGAGAAATAGAAGAAAAATTAGACTATGCAACGGTAAATGATTACAGAGGGCAGGTTTATCGAGTTAGAGTAAGTGATTATTTAGTAGTAGATAATGATAATAGAGAGTTTGTTGATATTATATTATTAAAAGAAAACAAGGCTGGCGATCGATTCGTAGATCATAAGCTACAAATAGAGGCAAATGTAGGTGAGAATGTAATTTTATTTTTGTCTGAGTTTGGAGATTATTATTCAGGCGCTGCTATGCCGTGGTATGGGATAGTTGATGATCAAGAAATAGTGGAAGTAAGAGTACCTGAAAAATTAGATTCCTTAGCTAAAGAGTTTGAAGGTGTAAGTGTTAAGGAGCTGCTCTTAGAGTAAGCACAAAAGTGATAGCATGGATAACAAAAGCCTTACCTACTAGCGTTACTGAAATGGTAAGGTCTTTATGCCGTTATATTTAGCATTTTGCCAAAACTAAAACTGTTAACTTTTTTACGCTTATATATACAAAAGATAATTGTGCAAGAGATGAGAGGGGAATTGGTAAAAAAATTAATAGTTTGTTAAAAAGCTTTAACAATCCTCATTATCAGCCGATTCTTCTAAAAAGGTCTATAACTATTTTTATTAGAGTTATAGACCTTTTTGTGCTTTCTATATGCTGTTTCCCTTTTAGCAGAGCCTTTAAGCAATATAACATATCCATACAAACTACCTAAATTATGGTATAATGTAGTAAATCAGAATTTTTAAGAAATTGCTAAGGAGGAGTGTAGAATGTTAACTATAGGGGAGTTAATCAAAAATGAAAGATTTAAACAGGAAGTTTCACAAGAGAAGCTTAGTGAAGGTATTTGTACGCCTAGCTATTTATCCCGAATAGAGTCGGGATCTTCCAATCCTAGCAATGAAGTAATTGAAAGACTTATGCAACGTTTGGGTAAAAATGTAAGCAGATATACTAACTATAAAACTCGTCTTGAGTTTGAAATAGATAACCTAAAGTATAGTGTTCGGCGATATTATGCAATTAAGGAATTTGATAAGCATAAAGAAGCTTTGGATAAATTAAAAAAAATGGCTCTCCCAAAAGAGCCAGCAATTAAACAATTCATTATGCTTCATCACTCTTTTATCCAAAGGATAAATGGGGCAAACGAATCACAGTTGCTACACAATTTTGAAAGAGCCTTAGCGTTGACTAAAAGTAATATTGATATCGAGAACCTACAAGATGAGCTGTTAACCCAAGATGAAGTTGTGTTAATCAACAACATTGCTATAAATATCAAAAGAAAGGGTGATATAGATAAATGTAACTGGCAAGTAGAATTGGAGAAATTTTGGCAATTAATTTTCCCTATCCTTTTTCCAGTTAAAACCTAGAATTTTCTTCAAAAAATGATTCTCTGTGTGCTAATCTATAACTTTTACCTGACATATTAAATAACTCACATCTATGAGTGATTCTATCTAAAACAGCTGTAGTTAAAGCTGGGTCACCCAATAGTTCAGTCCAGTCTTCTAGACCTTTATTTGAGGTAATAATAAGTGATGCTTGTTCATGAAGTGCCGTTATGAGTTGGAAAAACAGGTTAGACTCTTCCCTAGATATCGGCAAGTAACCTAGTTCATCGATGATTAGTAAGCTAGAGGACAAAACCTTATTTATTTTGCCTTTACTTTTTCTTGATATCTCTTGGGTTTTTAAACAGTGCATAAGGTCGTTCATAGTAACAAAGCTAACCTTGTACCCCATCTCAACAGCCCTGTAGCCTAGTGCTATTGCTAAGTGAGTTTTACCGACCCCAGGAGGGCCCAAAAAAATTAAATTATACATACGGTCTATCCATTCCAATTCCGATAAACTGTTAACTTGTCTTTGAGTTATGGACTTTTGAAAATCTAAATCAAAATCTTCTATAATTTTAAGTGTAGGAAAACCAGCGTTTTTTAGCCTTCTTGCCTGTGCTTTTTCTTCTTTTAGTTTCATTTCTTCCTGAAGTATGTTTAACAAAAATTGCTGATATGAAATGCTTTTTCCATCTGCATCTTGAACGACTTGAGAAGCGTTTGTATTTAAGTAGTCAAGCTTTAATTTTTTAGCATTTTCTTTGATTAGCTCCAATTTCTCCACTGTGACTGTCCCCTTTCAAAGAATTAGTATACTCTTCAATACTTCTTATTTCAGGCTTTAAATCCTGATACTTTGAAGGGGTAGAAATGTCTGCCTTAAAGTACTTTTTATTAAGTTGTCGTTTTTCTTCCTCCTTAAAGTATTGGATTGTATCCTTAAGCATGCCAGCGCTGTAGAGTTTTCTTTCAACGCAGTAATCAATAGCTTTTTGTACAAGTGACGGGTTTTCAGATGTCACTGTTTTAATTATTAGGTTAGATTGATCTTTAAAGTATCTAGATTTTTCAGCCCTAATGATATCAACAAACGTTATTGCCTTATCAGTTTCTCCTAAACTTTTTAAAACTTTCTCACGCATTTCGTCGCAACTGTACTTTCTTGATTTTTGCCTATCTGGGTGGTCTATTGTTACTAGCTGACCTTTTCCTTTAGCAATTTTATGTGTGATAATCAACTCATTAGTATCTTTATCAATTATTTCGATACAATCTTTTTTAACTGATAAATTAACTTCTTTACCTGGTGAATAAGTCCCTATGGGTACTTGATATCTGTTTTGTTTGTAAAATACTGTATTGTTTTTTCTTACTAGATAGGTTAAAATTTTAGTATCAGTTGATTCAGCAAAGAGGGTAGGTATTGGCATTAAGTGTTCCTTTTCCAGAGCAAACACTTCTGCCGGTACCTTCTTTGTTGTTTCATGGACTTTTTTATTGCCGGTTCTTTCTAGCCATTTTAGATTATCATCATTAAAGGATTCAATATCTACAAATTTTCTATGTTTAGCGAAGTTATTCTTGGCATACTTTACTACAGCTTCTACTTTGCCTTTGCTTTCAGGATCAGCCTTTCTGCAAAGGTACACTTTAAACTTAAGAGAGTTAAGATAATTTTGAAATCCTTCGGTATATAATATATCTCCATTGTTTTCAGAAACTACTAGTACTTTATCTTGATCATAAACTATCTCTTTGGGTCTGCCGCCAAAGTACTCAAAAGCTTTGTTGTGGGCTTTGATGAAACTTGATGTTGTAAATGGCTTGTCCGACCACCATACGAACTTGTATCTTGAATGGGATAAAACCATTCCAAAACAATATGCTTTTACTCTTTTATTATCATGTGTCTTAAGCCATATCTCTCCTAGATCAACTTGAGCTTGATACCCCATAGGAAGATTTTCTATTTCTTCATACTGCCTAACTGATGTCACTTTGGGCAAGTCATATTCTTTTCTAAGCTTGTTTACATAGAGCCTTAGAGTTCTTTCCTTAAAATCTAGCTCACCATGTTTTTCTAAAAGCCAATCATAAATCTGAGCGGCTGACATATCTCGGTATTCTTTAATCCATTCTAAAATTTGCTTTTTGTATTTATCCACCTTCTTTCTCCGTGATTGAGCTGTATTATGGAGCTCTGAAAACTCATCAAACTCCATATCCCAGTACTTTGATACGGTCTTGTAGTCAATCTCTAGTAGCCTTGCAACTTGGGATTTATTTAATCCCCTAGACCTATTTTCTTTAATTTTGGCAAACATATCCCACCTCTTCAATTCTCATACCTCCTCTGATAAATTAACTCTTTAATTTTATCAGAAGGGGTATTTTTTTAGTAGATAACTGGAAAAAATTCTCCGTTTCTATTTGCCAAAATCTCTCCATTTTAGTTTACCATTTACAATAAAGGGATAAAGATACTTATGGAGCTGAAAAAGTATCTAGATAATCCCAGAATCTATAACGAGGAAAAAATAAGAACTTACCCTTTGATATTATGCAACTTAAGTAAATGGCTTGCTAATGCTAAAAGATACCATGAATGTATTGCTATGTGCGATAGAGCTATTGATTACTGTATAGAAAATGATTCCCTAGAAATTCTGGCTGACGTAAATTTTAACAAAGGCTTTGCCTTAAATAAAATTGGAAACAAAGAAGATGCAATCCTGTATATTACTCAATCATATTATATAGCAAAAGCTTGTAAAAAAGAGGATATGTCACAGGTTATTAAGGATTTTTTACTAGATAATTACACTATAAAAGTATAATTATTTATCCTCTTTTTCTGGTAGAATTCCCTGTGGAGTTATTTGTTCATCTGCAAAACCAGCACTAAAAGTTGCAACAGAAGAAGAAACCGTCATTAACAAACATAATGTTAAAGCAATTATATTTTTGTTTAATTTCATAATTTCACCTCCCTGCAATTTTTCTATTATCATTATATTAATACTTATCTGAAAAAATGTCCATTAACTCACAGGAAAGTTTTACTTTCCTGTGAGTTAATGGACAAACATAAAAAAGGGGCATAAAATTAAAATGTTAGGTGTAAAAGTTTAAAATAGTAAGAAAGGTGGGGTATGTATGGAGAGAATTAGTCAAATAACAAAGCATAAATATTTTTATCATGTCATAATAGTGGTAGCGATTTTGATAGCGATGGGGTATGTGTAATATGCAAATGTATGGAAAAATGCTTTTTTAGAGCCTGCAGATCTCTCTTCAGAGCTAATAGAAAAGTCTAGACCTTATTATGGAAGCAGGTATCATATTTGGCATAGGAGCTTTAGGTATTATTCTATGATATTATTTTTTTTGTTGCCGGGGTTAGTTATGGGTGGTTATGCTGAGCGTTATTTTGATAAAACAGATGTACATATAATTTACAGAGAAGGATTTAGAAAATATTACCTAAGAAAGTTTTTTTCTATGATTGCGCAAGTGTTTTTTGTAGTAACGATACCTTTATTGATATATTGGGCAATTTTAAATATTTTTGCCACCGACAAGATTTTTATCGAAGGAACAATTAATCCTATTGGTGAATATATCATTCCTTCTATGCTTATTTTAAACGAAACAATGCGAGATTTAGCTATTAAAAATCCTGACCATTATGTGTGGGTAAGTATAGGAATTTTTTCCATAACTGCGACAAACTATGGAGTTTTTGCTTATTCGCTAGTTAACTTTTTTAAGTCAAGGATATTGCGCTTTATCGGGCCTGTTATTGCGGTTATTATACTTGATACAATTTTTATGTTTTTAAGAGCAGATCCCAATGCATCTTTTTTCTTTGATGCATTTAATCCTATTTTCCCTTTAACCTCTAAGGAAATAGTGGGTGCTAATATTGTTTTGCTGCTAATTTCAGCTTTATTATTGCTTACCCATTATTTAAAGAGAAAGGTAGATGGCTAATGAGGGATTTAAATAAATTTAAAATTAAAAATTTCTTTAAATCCAAAGCCTCCTTTGTTACTTTAGCTGGTGTAGCTATTTTAATGATTTTAGTTTATAGCCAGGTCTACAATAATGTTATAGGAATGAATGTATTAAGTTATTTTAGCGTTTCAGCGGAATCCCTTTTCCTGTTTGCTCCGTTAGGGTTGATAATAATTTATGCCCTTTATGATCATAGGATTCCATTGGATTGTACACAGGATTTGTCATTTTATTTTTAACTGTCTTTTTTAGATTTATGGAAATAACGGAGATAGTAGGTTTAAAAGAGTATACAATTAGAGTAAATAATTTGAAATTAATAGAAAAAAGTTTTTTGCAAGCTATTACGTTTTTGACTTTTTTTTATGTGCTAGTTCTTTATATGGCCAGTATTTTATTGACGTTACCGCTAAAAGAAGGACAGCTTGATACAAAAGCGCTGGTGTCAGGTGGGGTGTTATATTTTTTGTTTTTTTTGCTAGTTAATTTAGTTAATTATAAATTTAGTAAAAAAGATAAAAATATAGGATATTTATTTTTTGTAGTGTTACATATTAATAATGTTTTTGGGTTTATACCGTGGATTGCTATACCCTCAACGCTACTAAATGGGAGCCCTGGCGATGTTGTTGTAACTGTGGTTATCTATTCTGTGCTATGTATGTGTGCATATTGTAGTATAACTAATTTTAGGAAAGGGTGGTTAAGTTGATAGAAATTAAGGGGTTAAAAAAATCTTTTGGAGAAAAAATTTTATTTGAAGAGGTTAATCTTAGTTTGTCTAAAGGTAGTATATATGGATTTTTAGGAATAAACGGCATAGGTAAATCTGTTTTTTTAAGACTGTTAGCGGTTTATTAAAACCTACCGAAGGAAAGGTTATCTGTAATGGTAAGGAAGTTGGAAAAGAGATAGATCATTTAGAGGATTTAGGATATATGGATAATGATGCTGCTTTTATTAAGGAGCTAACGGGATTTGATAATCTTAAGTTATTGGCATCGATAAAAAAAATAGGACAAAAAGAAATAAAACATAGTATGATTCATCTGGGTTTGGACCCAGACTCAAAAGTTAAAGTGAAAAATTATTCTTTAGGAATGTACCAAAAGCTGGCTATTTCGCAAGCTGTTATGGAAGATCCGAGTATTTTAATTTTTGATGAACCCTTTAACGGCCTTGATAAAAAGTCCTGTAAAATTGTTAAAGACTTGATAATTGAGCAAAGAGAAAAAGGTAAAGTTGTGATGATAACAAGCCATATTCTTAATGATATAGAAGAAGTTGCTGATAAAGCATATGAGTTTGAAGGCAAGAGGATAATTCCTCTGGATTCCTAATTTTTCTGAGTAATAGACTTTCCTATTTTGCAGAAAATCCCTACAGTTAATAAATAGCTGTGGGGATTTTTTTGATAAAGATTGAAACTTTTTTTTGTTTTTTACGTCTATATATATAGTAGCAAAAAGAGGGGTAAACCAGTAAAATATTAAAACTTTTTTAAATAATCTTTATTATAGATTAGTTTGAGAGGAAGTATAATATTGTTCATAGAAATAACATAAATGGTAGAGTTTTTATAAATTTTAAAGGGGAGTTGTTAAAATGGAACATATTAAGGACAAATGTAAAGAGATTAAAACTAATATTTCTAAAGTTATCGTAGGTAAGGAAGAGGTTATTGATCAGTTACTTGTATCGATAATAACTTCGGGGCATGTACTGTTAGAAGATGTGCCTGGGTTAGGTAAAACCTTGCTTACCAAAGCATTTGCAAAGTCCATAGATTGTGATTTTAGTAGAATCCAGTTTACTCCAGATCTTTTGCCTTCCGATGTGACAGGTATTAATTTTTATAATCAACAGCAAAGTGAGTTTGAGTTTAAAAAAGGACCTATCTTTAATAATATAGTATTGGCAGACGAAATAAACAGAGCTACACCACGAACTCAGTCAAGTCTTTTAGAGTCTATGGAAGAGGTGCAAGTATCTGTAGATGGTAAAACTTATAGGTTGGACTCTCCTTTTATGATAATAGCTACCGAAAATCCGGTAGAGCAACAAGGAACTTTTCCTCTTCCAGAAGCTCAGATGGATAGATTTTTTATGAAAATCTCTATGGGATACCCTGATTTTGATGAAGAGATGGAAATTTTAAATCGTTTTAGAAAAGAGAATCCCATTGAGCAACTGACTCCTGTTGTCGAAAAAAGTGATATTTTAAAGATGCAAGAAAAATATACCGGTGTATTTATAAGTGAGGATATAAAAAAGTACATTGTAAAAATTGTTCAGCATACTAGAAAACATAAGCTGATTTCTTTAGGAGTTAGTCCAAGAGGTTCGCTGGCGCTATTTAAAGCTGTTCAAGCTTATGCTGTGATAAACGGAAGGGACTATGTGTTGCCCGATGATGTGCAAAAAATGGCTATGCCTATTTTAGGTCATAGAGTTGTAACGGCGGGATTAAATAAATTAAAGGGAGAAGACAGCATAAGCGTAATGCAAAATGTAGTTCAAGAGATACAAGCTCCTGTGGAAAAGCAAGTTGTGAGCGGGTGATTATATGTGGAAGCTAATTTTAATTATTTTAGGATTATATTATGTATATTATAAGTGTGTGGCAAAGTGGGAAAACATTGCTTTTAAAAAGTTTGATATTAAGCGAAAAAGCTCGGAGGTAAAGATTTTTCCCAATGAAGTTACAGATTATAATTTAATGATAGTGAACAATAAAATATTTCCCCTTTTGTGGATTACATTAAGATATGAGCTTCCTCGTGGATTTACTATTATAGGCGAAGAAGAAAGTTTTCAATATAAACACGGTGAGGTTTCGGTTCATAGGACATTGCTTTCCTTACTCTTTTTCCAAAAAGTTAGTCAGAAGTATAAGATATTTTTTAAAGAAAGGGGATATTACAGCCTTAACAAAATTACCGCAGAGACTAGCGACTACTTTGGTTTTAAAAAAATATCTAAAGATATAGATTGTCCTATGATTTTTGTTGTTTATCCTAATATTTACCCTTTAGAAGATTTAATAATAAAGGATAGCTCTTATTTAGGAGAAAACCTAGTGAAGCGTTGGATAATGGATGACCCCACTTTTTTTAGTGGAGTACGAGAATACACATTTAATGAGCCTATAAAACAAATTCATTGGAAAGCTACTGCAAAAACCGGTGATATGCAGGTTAAAGTTAATGATTATACTGCTGATATGTCTACCTTATATGTGCTGGACTTAGGGTATGACAGGTTAACTAACAATACAGATAGAAGCCCTTTGGCAGAACGGCTGATAGAGGTTGTTGCTGCTTATATGCATCTTTCAGAGGAAAATCAGTATCAGTATGGATTCGCTACTAATTATCTGGTTTATGGAAATGACATCAAAAGTACTTTTATTACTCCTAACCGAGGTAATTCCCATCTATTAAACTGCGCTGAGATTTTATCTAGGCTAAGGGAATACGCTAATATAGGGATAGATAATTTGTTATATCAGGTGTCTAGCAAGGTCTCTCTCTCTACTGTTATTTCAATATCAACACATAGCATAGATGATAATTTGTTTGTAGCGCTTAAAAATTTAAAGCTGAAGGGCTTTGAGATAGAAATAAATACCTTTGAAGAGGAAATTGAAAATAGACCCAATATAAGTTGCTTAGGTAAAGTTAACTTAGTTAAAAGGGGTGATTTAGATAATGGGAGATAAATTGCTTTATGTTAGCAGAGTATTTTTTCATACCATTAATGAGGTTATTTTTATTTTACCTATTTATGGGTTGCTTCTTAGTGGAAGTGCCAATGTATCCCTGTTTTTGCTGTTAAGTGGTTTAAATACAGCTTTATTATTAGGAGTTTTAACAATGCTTGAAAATAGGCTGGATAAAGAAGAATTTAAAAATAGTGTGTTTGCTATCGCCGCAATAGCTACTGGTATGTTTTCATATATTTTGAACGATGGAGGTTTTGAAGTCCTTTTACTTAGCTTTATATTTTTGTTGATACCGACAATTATTTTATTTAAAAGTTACAATCAACCTCAAACTAGTTTAGAAATAAAGGTAATAGGTGGGAGATTTTTTATAAGAGCTGGAATCTATTTATTTTTTATTTTAAATGCATTTACTTTTCTAAGAGTTGAGTTGTCGGAAACAATTAATTTAAGTTTTAGATGTTTTATTGTCTATGTAATTTTAACTTTGCTGCTAAACATACAAAATCAAATTCATGAGTTATATGTTTATAATTCCTATGATGAAAATCTAAGGGATGATCCTTTAATTGGAAAGTATATAGGAAGAAATAATCTACTTACAAGCAATAATTTAAGTTTGGGGCAAGTGCTGCTTACTAGTGTGATAGCTCCTTTAACTATTATTGCATTAGCTTATTTGTTTGTTTTTAAGGGTATAAATTCGCTCTATCATGCTTCTTCAAATCTATTTGATACTCTTAATTATTACATATCATATTTTATAGCTAACGTTCTATTGAGGCCAATTTTTGCTTTGATGAGCTATTTAAATAGAAATCCTGTACCTCTAAAAACGGAAGGGGAAGAAGAAGCGGAATCTACTGCAGAAATGCTTACCAGAGAGGGAGAGGTTATTGAACCTTCTCAAGGGAGTTTTTTAGAATATGTAGTGATAATTATTTCAATAGCAGTAGCAGCTGGGTTGTTATATCTGCTGTTTAAATTTGTTAAAAAAACAATTTTCCCTAGTAAAAAGTCGTCAGATAGCTATGAAGAAGAGAGAGAACAAATCCCTGTTTTTAGCGAACTTATAAAAAAGATAAAAAGCAAATTGGATGAAAAACAAAGGCAAAGAGACTATTTTAAAAAGTTACATCCTATTCGAAGAAAATATAGAGAGTTAATTATTTTTTTGGATAAAAAATACAACTGTATTAAGAATTCTGATACACCCAATACTATACTGGATAAAAGCTCAATGCGGAATAAAGATGTTTATAAAGATTTAAGCACCATAACCAATATGTACAACACTCTAAGATATGGAGAAAAAAGTTCTATTAATGAGGAAGAGTTTAAAAGGCTTTGTGATGGAGTAAAAGAACAGGTTAAATAAGGAAATCCTAGATCTTACTTCAACAAGAGGAAAAACTAATGTTTTTAGGACGATAGCAAGTAGCTATTCTGAACCTAAGGCGAAGAATCTTGGTTGTGCGTTCAGCATGTGCGGTGAAAGTCCGCTGTGAGCCTGGTAGTGGGAACAACTAGCGGAAGGCAGCGTGAGCTGCATCTGAAGGAAGCCTTAGCCAAAATCCTGGTCTGAGGAATACAAATCAAATCACATACAAGGCTTGCCTAGGACCGATGAGTTTGCAACCTCAATAGAAAGTCTAGCACTACCGGAATTCTAGGCAGTAAATGTGGCAGATAATTGGGATGAAAGTTTCGTTATATTAAAATAAGAGCTTGGTTAAAATGAGAATTGGTCACTTCTTGGCCGAGTAATCCATTGAGGCTATTTTATTAAGAAGTTCGACCTTAATGGATATACTGACTTCTATCCAACTGCAGTAGAATAAGGTATAATAAAAATACAGAAATAAAAATATAAAGGATATGAGAAGATGCTAAAAAATTTTAATAAACAAACCTTGCCTAAGATGCCTAAACTATTTTTTGGGTATTTTCTTTGTGCATTAGGGATTTCTATGATGTACCAAGCTCGCAGTTTAGGTCTCGGACCATGGGATGTGCTGCATACTGGGGTTATGAATCATACACCTCTCTCATTTGGGCAAACTTCACAATTGACAGGTTTTGTCTTAATCTTATTAAGCTTTTTTTTAGGAATTTATCCTGGAATTGGCACAGTATTTAATATGGTTTTTGTTGGTATATTTATAGATGTTATAAATAATAGTTCTGTATTGTTTTCCCCGCAAACATTTGTAGGTAAGCTAATCATGTTAGAAATGGGCGTTTGGGTGCTCAGTATAGGGATATATTTTTATCTAAAGTCGGGTTTAGGAGCGGGGCCTAGAGATGGTTTGATGTTAGGGCTAGTTAAAAAGCTTAAGCTACCTATATCACTAATAAAGACATCAAACGAAGTTACAGCAGTTTTAATAGGAGCAATTTTAGGAGGTAGTGTGGGAGTTGGGACTATTAATTGTAGCTTTGACACAGGGATATGCAATTCAAACGGTTTTTAAGCTTGGTAAATATGATACTGATAAGGTAGTTCATCGGTCGTTGAAAGATGATTTTAACTTGCTGAGAAATAAACAAAGCTCAAATTTCTCAAAATAACCATTGACTATACGGGATATATATTATATACTATAATTCGTTGTCGGGGCGTAGCGCAGTTTGGTAGCGCATCTGGTTTGGGACCAGAGGGTCGGGGGTTCAAATCCCTCCGCCCCGACCATGGAGCTGTGGTGTAGTGGTTAACATGCCTGCCTGTCACGCAGGAGATCGCGGGTTCGACTCCCGTCAGCTCCGCCATTTTAAATATGCCGACGTAGCTCAATTGGCAGAGCAGCTCACTTGTAATGAGCAGGTTGCGGGTTCGAGTCCCATCGTCGGCTCCATTATACGAGCCATTAGCTCAGTCGGTAGAGCACCTGACTTTTAATCAGGGTGTCCCGTGTTCGAATCGCGGATGGCTCACCAATTGCGAGAGTGGTGGAACTGGCAGACACGCTAGACTTAGGATCTAGTGCCGTTAGGCGTGGGGGTTCGACTCCCCCCTCTCGCACCATTATTAGGAGATTTAACACCACATATGTGGTGTTTTTTATTTGCTGTCACAATTAAGCGTGGCATCCTTTTTGTGGATGCCACGCTTAAGAGATTTTTATTGTTTTTTATTATAATGATATCTAAACCTTCTTTTTCTATTCTTCTTTTTTAATTTAATTTCTGTTTTTTTAAAATCTGACTTTTTCTCAGGAACATTAAGAATTTTTGCTCCTTGCATTTCTTCGATTTTTAGCTGGCTAGGATCAGCTTTTAGGGTTAACCCACCAGCTTTTTCTACGAGTTCATTTAATGGAATATCATCCTTTATATTATATTCCCCAGGATTATAAACAGCACCTTCGATAAATATGCTGATGTTACTATTGTCTGTATCTTTGCTATTTACAGTTAGTGTTCCAGTTTTGCTATTCCATGATATAACATTAAAAGGCCACCAATTATAACCTTTAAGATAGAGCGATACAGCAGGAATAAATATGGGAAGTAGAATTAATACATAAAAGGTCAGCCCTACAATAACCCATGTTCCAATTTGTAAAAGTGATAAAACTCCTGATAGCATCATAGCAGCGAAGCTTGAACCTAATATAATAGCTGCAGAAAAAACAGCTCCACCAACTTTTTTCATGGCTGTAATCATTGCACTTTTTATAGAGTGGATACTATAATCATTATATTGTTTCATTTCTTCATTGAAACGAGCCATTAAGAATATTGAATAATCAACTCCCATAGACATTAACATCACAAATGCAAAGAAAGGAACAGACCACATAATGCCAGGGTAACCTAAAAAATCTATAAAAATAAACTCTACTATGGATTGGGAGGCTATATAGGCAATCCCTAACGAAATCATTACATAAATCGGCATTATAAAGGATTTAAAAAGTATAGAAAGTACAATGAATATTCCTGATAACATATATACAGAGGTTCTATAAAAATCATCTCTGGAGACTCTTTTCAAGTCCCTGTTTTGGCTAGGTAATCCATCAACGGCATATCGGACATCTTCGTAAGGAGTATTTTTTAAAGTAAATGTAGTAACTTCTTCAATCTCATTTACAATTTCCATGGCTCTGCTGCCATAGGGGTTTGTATCGCTTACTACTTGTAAAAAAGCAACGTTGTTGTTTGGGGTGCCGTAGTTATCCCATGCCTCTTGAAATTGTTCTTGATAGATTTCATCGGGAATAAAGAATCCATCTAAAACATTCTGGTTTTGGTTTGAGAGTTCAAACAAAAGGCTTTGCATTTCTTCCATGCCATCTGCTAACTCTGCAACACCATCTTCTATTTCCCTAGCAGCTGTTAAAAACTCTTCTAACCCAGCTATTAACTCTTCATATTGGTTAAGCAAAATTGTTTGCCCTTGATGAATTTCATCTAAACCGTGGCTTAACTCTAAAGAGCCAGCTTCTAATTGGTCTAAACCTTGCGATACTTCAACTAAACTGTAAGTTAACATTTCTATGTCATTAAGTACTTCTTCAAAAAGAGTTAACAATGGTGTGAATACCAAACTATTATTGTCGGTTAGCTGTAAAAGTTCATCATGAATATTGTTAACTATCTGGTAGTATGTTTGCAAATCGTTATATGTGGAAGAAACTTGCCATTTTATTTCTTCCACACCTTGGTTTGTTTCGCTGATACCTTCATGTAAATTTATAGCTCCTTGCCGAGAACTTTCAGTTCCATCAATTAGCTCTATTAAATCACCTTTGCCGTGTTGTAAATCAGTTATAGTTTTATCTAATTCAGTGGACATTTGTTTTAGAGCATTTTGGATTTCCTCTACACCTTCTAAAACCTCATCAAGCTCATCGGATGCTTTTTTAGCGTGTGAAGAGATTCTTAGTTCTTCGATTTTTATTCCTTCTGGCCTAGTTACTGTTCTAACTTCTTCAACATCCTCTATTTTTAAGAGATTATCAGCTAACTTTTCCATATAAGAGGCTCGTTGTGAATGATCCCACGAAGGATCTTTTGCCTCTATTGTAACTGTATGATAAAAAAAGTCACCTTCACCGTAGCTTTCTTCAATTTTTCTAAAGGCTTTTACTGAACCGTAATCATCATCAATTTCATCTAAAGAATGGAAAGAACGCTGATTGTCGAATGTTAAAAGTAAAGGGATTATTATAACAAGTAGAAGAAGGAAGGCTAAAGCAGGTTTAGAGGTGGAGAACTGACCTAAACTTCCCCAAAGCTTATTATTTTTTGAGTTTTTATCAATTTTTGTAGGCCAAAAAATCATTTTACCAAATAGATTCATGATAAAAGGAACCCAAACCCAGATAGCAATAATTAGCACTATTACAGCTACAGCAACCCCGACACCTGACTGGTAAAGGTTGAAATTGGCAAGTCCGATAGCTAAAAAACCAACAAAACCAGTTAAAGCACTGGAAAGTACAGCTCCTTGTGTAAACCTAAATGTACGTTTAACTGTATCGTAATTATCTTTACCTACAGCTAGTTCTTCTTGGTAGCGTTTCATCAATAAAATTACATAATCTGTGCCTATGGCAAAGGTGACGGTGAGAACAAATACTTGCGAAAAATTTGAGACTGGAAAATTAAAATAATCTATTAACAGCGCAACAATAGATATGCTTAAATAATAAGAAGAACCTAATGTTATTAAGGGTACCAGTGGAGCAATTGGCGAACGGAAAACAGCTAGCAGTACAATGTATACTAAAGCTACTGTCAAGTATTCTATCGCTCCTAACCTTTCCTCAGTGGTGCTTAAAACATCGTCTTCAATGATAGAGGCTCCAGTTATGTAATGCTCTAATCCATCTACAGTTGTCTTTTTTTGCAACTCATCACGTATAAAGGATATTTCAGCGGTAGTCATATCCAATTCCAGCACAGCTATTAAATGGGTTTTAGTATCGTCTACCAAAAGATTTCTTTGATGCTCACCATCAAAGGGAGTTATTATGTTATGGATTTTTATGTCACCAGGGTCTTTTTGGAGATTATTTAGAGTTTCCTTGATTTTATCCTCATGGTTGATGATGGTTTTTTCGTTATCTTCGTAAAGTATCAGAATTTCTTCTCCAGAAAAGCCTTCATCTTGTTCAACTAGATCTTTTGCAAACTCTGTTGGAAAGCCTTCCGGTACCTCTAATTGTCCGTGCTTTCTAACAAGGATGTCTATGTCAGGGGAAAGGTAGCCTAAAAAAATAGATGCAATTATCCAAATAGCTAATAAGCCGTAAAGTCTTATGATGTCTTTGTTCACTGATTAAACCTCCCCTTGTTATTAAAAGCGACAAACCGCTAAGTACTAAATTAGCAGCAAATAAGCTATCGTATAATTGTTTTTATTCTATAGTCAGCAGGTATATTCCTGTTTAAACCATCAATTTCTCAACTTGGGAATTTTTTATGTTTGTTAATGTTAGTAAGCTTAAGAAGGAAAATAGAGTTAAATATAGAATGTCTGAGATAGAGTTTTTTTAAATTTATAGGTAACTGTAAATTTAAAAAAACTCTATCCCCTATAAAAGAAAACCAAGATCTTTCGCTTTCGTTGAGAATGACATTTAGGTAGTTTTGGGGATTCTTTGAAATCATTTATAGAACCCCTGTTATGTCAGGTGATAAATAATTTGCCGATGGTCTTGGCATAGTTCAAGTAAAGGAGGGATGAAGGAGTGTCAAATTTTAAGTATGATATAGTTGAGCAAATTGGACAGCTTTCTCAATCACCTAAAGGGTGGACAAAGGAATTAAATTTAGTAAGTTGGAATGGTAGGGATCCAAAATATGACTTGCGGGACTGGGGGCCAGAGCATGAAAAAATGGGAAAGGGTATTACGTTGACTAAAGACGAACTTATAAAACTTCGGGATATTTTAAATAGTATGGACTTCTAGATTATTTTTGGTATTATTGGAAATCAACTGAATAAAATGTTAACGTTGGAAATAGCACTCTTTGTCTTAGGTAGCTTGAACATCATATCAAAGATGGTTGTTTCCAAAGGTAAAGAAGAGGAAAATGTTAGGACTAGGGAGGAAAATATGAGAAAAAATTTTTTAAGTGTTTTAGTTATGTGTGTGTTGGTTTTGGTCTTGACAGCATGTGGAGATGATGGATCAAAAGGAATTTTTTATGAAGTTGAAGGAGGAGAAAATCAAGTATATTTATTTGGTTCAGTACATATGGGGAATCAAGCAATGTATCCATTAGATAGCAACGTTGAAGATGCTTTTGACCAATCTGATGTTTTAGCTATGGAACTAGATATGGTAAATGTTTCTGAGTTTGAACTTGCATCAAAAATAAATGAGCTAGCGGTTTTTAATGATGGAAGGTCGATGACAGATATTGTACCTAAGGACACTTTCTTAAGATTACATGAGGTAGTGGCTCCTTTTGGGATAACTCAAGAAGTGTTAAATCAATTTCAACCGTGGTATGGCACTATGCTGTTATCAGAAGTTATAGCACAGCAATCTAATGTTTCGGTAGAATATGGTGTGGAAACCTATTTTATGGAACAAGCAGAGGATATGGAAGTGATCGGACTCGAAACTGTAGAGAGCCAACTATCGCCGTTTAACTTGCTTTCTGATGAATCACAAGCGATTTATTTGGAAAAATCTTTAGATGAGTTGGATGAATCGGAAGATGAGCTGGATGAGTTAATTAGATATTGGAAAGAAGGGGATGTAGAGGCATTTGCTCAAATAAGACATGAGATGATGTCAGATTATTTTACTGATTCACACAAAGAGTATCAAACTGCCTTTTTAGATGGTAGGGATGAAAAAATGGCTGGTGAAATCGCAGATTTATTGGAAAGTGAAAGTGGAAATACTTATTTTGTTGTGGTGGGCTCCTTACATTTAGCCGGGGAAAATAGTATTGTAGAGCAGCTTATAGAGAAAGGATATACAGTGGAAATAGCCAATTAGCAATAAAAAACCGAGAGAAAATAAATCTCTCGGTTTTTTGCATAAAATTTTGCAAATATAGTACAGAATTTGGGATGGGTTTTTTCAGCATAAATAGGAGCCACGCAGAGGGGAATTCATTCTAAAAAAAGTCGTTGTGATGTAATAAGTAAAAGCTGGTGGAATAGAAAAAGGTGATGATGAATTTAAGATAGGTAATGAAAAAATAAACATATATAAAAACCATGTAGAGGGGAATTCATTCCCCGCAAGAAGTTATTGTGCTGTACGTACTGAGTAAGATGCCAAAACAGTGTTCATATCCGCAGGCAATGAATTACCTGCTACGGTTGGTGGAGCGCAGCTTATCCCAATTATAACAACTAAGCCTATGTTTCAAATGTAGAGGGGAATTCATTCCCCGCAAGAAGTTATTGTGCTATACGTACTGAGTAAGATGCCAAAACAGTTTTCATATCCGCAGGCAATGAATTACCTGCTACGGTAGGTGGCGCGCAGTTATTTCAATTATAACAACTAAGCCTATGTTTCAAACGTAGAGGGGAATTCATTCCCCGTAAGAAGTTATTGTGCTATACGTACTGAGTAAGATGCCAAAACAGTTTCCATATCCGCAGGCAATGAATTACCTGCTACGGTAGGTGGCGCGCAGCTTATCCCAGTTATAAGAACTAAGCTTATGTTTCAAACGTAGAGGGGAATTCATTCCCCGTAAGAAGTTATTGTGCTGTACGTACTGAGTAAGATGCCAAAACAGTGTTCATATCCCCAGGCAATGAATTACCTGCTACGGTAGGTGGCGCAGCTTATCCCAATTAGAACAACCAAGCTTATGTTCAAACGTAGAGGGGAATTCATTCCCCGTAAGAAGTTATTGTGCTGTACGTACTGAGTAAGATGCCAAAACAGTGTTCATATCCGCAGGCAATGAATTACCTGCTACGGTAGGTGGCGCAGCTTATCCCAATTAGAACAACCAAGCTTATGTTCAAACGTAGAGGGGAATTCATTCCCCGTAAGAAGTTATTGTGCTGTACGTACTGAGTAAGATGCCAAAACAGTGTTCATATCCGCAGGCAATGAATTACCTGCTACGGTAGGTGGCGCAGCTTATCCCAATTAGAACAACCAAGCTTATGTTCAAACGTAGAGGGGAATTCATTCCCCGTAAGAAGTTATTGTGCTGTACGTACTGAGTAAGATGCCAAAACAGTGTTCATATCCGCAGGCAATGAATTACCTGCTACGGTAGGTGGCGCAGCTTATCCCAATTAGAACAACCAAGCTTATGTTCAAACGTAGAGGGGAATTCATTCCCCGTAAGAAGTTATTGTGCTGTACGTACTGAGTAAGATGCCAAAACAGTGTTCATATCCGCAGGCAATGAATTACCTGCTACGGTAGGTGGCGCAGCTTATCCCAATTAGAACAACCAAGCTTATGTTCAAACGTAGAGGGGAATTCATTCCCCGTAAGAAGTTATTGTGCTGTACGTACTGAGTAAGATGCCAAAACAGTGTTCATATCCGCAGGCAATGAATTACCTGCTACGGTAGGTGGCACAGCTTATCCCAATTATAACAATTAAGCCTATGTTTCAAATGTAGAGGGGAATTCATTCCCCGGCTGCGAGCAAGCCTGTTTATCTATATTGTGCTTCTTTAGCCAGCTTGATCATTCATGGTCCTTTTATCAAACTGACTGTTATAAAGGTCAGCATAAAAACCTTCTTTCCCCATCAACTGTTGGTGATCTCCATGCTCTATTATTTTGCCTTTATCCATTACTAAAATCTTATCAGCGGATTGAATCGTAGAAAGCCTGTGTGCGATGACGAAGCTAGTCCTGCCTTCCATTAGTTTAGACATCGCTTTTTGAATAATTGCTTCGGTTCGCGTATCAACACTACTTGTAGCCTCATCTAATATGAGGATAGAGGGGTTTGCTAAAATTGCACGGGCGATGGTGATAAGTTGCTTTTGGCCTTGAGATATATTGGAGGCTTCTTCGTTTAATATGGTTTTATATCCGTCAGGCAAAGTGCGAATAAAGTGGTCTGCGTGAGCTGCTTTTGCAGCTTGAATAATTTCTTCATTTGTTGCTTCTAGGCGACCATAAGCAATATTATCTTCGATAGTGCCATTAAATAGCCAAGTGTCTTGCAGAACCATACCAAAGATTTGACGTAGCTTGCCACGCCTTAACTTATTTATATCCTGGTTATCTATAGTGATTTTTCCATCGTCAATATCATAAAAACGCATTAACAAGTTTACTAATGTAGTTTTCCCGGCGCCAGTAGGACCGACGATAGCGATAGTTTCACCTTGCTTGACATCCATACTTAGGTTGTTGAAAAGAATATCATTTTTGGTATACCCAAACTTAACTTGCTGAAAGGAAACTGTACCTTGCGGGCTTTTAATTTGTTGTTCTTCCTGCAAATCATCTGGTGTTTCTTCTTCTTCGTCTAAAACTTCAAACACCCTTTCCGCTGCCGCTATAGTGGATTGTAATATGTTGGCAATGCTGGCTGTTTGGGTAATGGGTTGTGTAAATTGCTTTGAGTACTGAATCAGTGCTTGAATATCTCCTATAGGCAGCATACCTCTAGTAACAAATACACCACCAGCAACACATATCATTACATAACCAATATTGTTTATAAAAGTCATAAGGGGCATTATAAGTCCGGACATAAACTGAGCTTTCCAGGCTGAGCTGTAAAGCTTATTGTTTACTTTTTCAAACTCATCGATAGCTTCTTTTTCCCTGCTAAAAGCCTTTACTATTTTATGCCCTGTAAGCATCTCTTCTACATGACCGTTTAAATCACCTAAGTTTTTTTGCTGGCCAGCAAAATATTTTCTTGACCGAGTAGTAATACCTTTGGTGACAAAAAAAGAGGCGGGTAAAATGAATAAACATACTAAAGTCATAATGGGACTAATTATAATCATCATAACTAATATTCCAATTAAAGTAACTGTAGCTGTGATTAGTTGAGTCAAACTTTGCTGGAGTGTTTGGCTAATGGTATCAACATCGTTGGTGACACGGCTAAGGATTTCTCCATGACTTTTTGAATCGAAAAAACTAAGGGGCAATTTTGAAAGCTTATTTTTAACCTCTTTGCGCATTTGATAAACAGTTTTTTGGGCTACGCTAGCCATTACATATTGTTTAGCATATCCGAAGATAAAACTAAAGATATATAATCCCCCTAAAGTTAATAAGATTCTATAAATATAAGGGAAATCAATGGTAGCGTCAGCATTGCCTTGATTGCGTTCTACTAATGTGTCAAAAAGACTAGTAGTAGCTAATCCCATTATCTTAGGTGCAACTATTATAAATGTGGTACTTAGCACTGACATAATTAAAACAACCAGCAACTGGAACTTTCTTGGTTTTAGGTAAGCAACAAGTCTAAAGAAGGTTTTTTTAAAATTCTTGGGCTTTTCAGCGTAAGTCATAGCACCGGAAAACCTACCACCCCAGACTTTCTGGGGTTTTTTGCTTTGATTTTTTCCACTCATGCAATCTCCTCCTTAGAAAGCTGAGAAAATACGATTTGCTGATAAACCTCACTATTTTCCATTAGCTGTTGGTGGGTTCCAGTTCCAGCTACCTTGCCTTGATCAAGGACAATTATTCTATTGGCATTCTTTATTGTGTTAACCCTTTGAGTGATAATTATTACCGTGGAATGTTGTATTTCTTCTTTAAGTGCTATTTGAAGTTTAGAATCGGTTTTATAATCTAAAGCGGAAAAACTATCATCAAATATATATATGTCTGGTTTTCTTACCAAAGCACGAGCAATTGATATACGTTGTTTTTGACCACCTGATAGATTTATACCCCCTTGATTTATTTCGGAATCAAAGCCTTTTTCCATATCAGTTATAAACTCAAGAGCCTGGGCTATTTGGGCGGCATCTCGCACCTCTTTTTCACTAGCGTCTTTTTTACCGTAGCGTATGTTATCCCATATATTACCTGAAAATAATAGGGCTTGTTGTGGAACATAACCTATTTTTTTTCTTAAGCTTTGCTGGTTAATATCTTTTATATCTAAACCATTTATTAGTATTTGACCGTTACTAGTGTCATAAAAGCGAAGAATTAAGTTTGCTAAGGTAGATTTTCCAGATCCAGTACTCCCAATAATGGCTGTTACCTCTCCAGGTTTTGCGCTAAAAGAGATGTTCTCAATAGCTGGTTTTTCTGCACCTGGATAATTAAATGTAACGTCTTTAAATTCTAATCCTTTTTTGCTATAGGTATTTTTTTCTGTTTTAGGGTCCTTAATTTTTGGTATAGTTTCCAATATTTCATTTACTCTACCTGCGGAGACTGTAGCTCTAGGGAGCATTACAAACATCATAGATACCATCATTAACGAAAACATGATAAACATTATATATTGCAAAAATGCCATTAAATCGCCAACCTGCATGCTGCCTGAATCAATTCTCAAACTGCCAAACCAGATTGTTAAAACAGCGGTTAGATTTAGTAGCAGTGTTAACAAGGGCATCGCTAATGCCATCAGTTTATTCACCTTTATTGCAGTAGCAGTGAGGTCGCTGTTAGCGCTGTCAAACCGTTCTTTTTCGTGGTTTATGCGATTAAAAGCTCTAATAACTCTGATTCCAGTTAAATTTTCCCGCATTACTAAATTTAGCTTATCTAGCTTGGTTTGAACTGCTTTAAAAAGGGGCAATCCCTTTTTAGCTAAAACAGTTATTGTTAAAATCACTATAGGCATTACTAAAAAAATAACTAAAGAAAGCTTAGGATCTCTAGTCAATGCCATTATTATACCCCCGAACATCATCAGTGGAGCAGTAAACATCATTCTAAGCATCATAAGTACAGCCATTTGAATTTGTGTAATATCGTTAGTAGTCCTAGTAATTAAAGAAGCAGCGCCAAATTTGTCATACTCTTTAAGAGAAAAACTTTGAACTTTGGTAAAAACAGCACTACGTAGATTTTTGCTGAAGTTGATAGCAGTTTTTGAAGCTAAATAACTAGCGCATATGGCAGAAATTGTTCCCCCTAAAGTTACTAAAATCATCAAAAACCCAATGTTCAAAATATAAGGGATGTCTCCATTTACTATACCGTTATCAACTATATCAGCCATCAAACCTGGCAAATAAAGCTGCGTAAGTGTTTGGATAAAAGTTAGGAGGATAATAAGACAGATAACAAAACGGTGGGGCATTAAAAAATTTAATATTTTAAGCAAGTAAAACTCCCCCTTTTAATTTTCTCCTTCGAAGAAATTGTAGACTTCATTTAGCAAATCTATCAGTTGATTGCTTTTACTCTGTCCTAGATACTGACACAGTCCATAAAAATGTAATCTAAACTCTTCAAAAGCGGCTGATAATTTTTCTTTTCCACTAAAAGTGATGATAAGCCGAATAGCTCTTCGGTCGCTAGAGTCGGGGCATCGTTTGACTAAATCCTGCTTAACTAAGCCATTTACAGTTTGTGTAATAGAGGGGGCAGATACTTTTAGATAGGTGCTGAGTTCGGATACTTTAACTCCATTTTCTTTATCTAGTTTTGAAATGCTTCGTAGAACCGCCATTTCACTTCGGTTTAATCCTGCAATTGGGCCGGCATGCATTTTTTGACGATGAAGTCGGATAAATGCATGCATAAGCTGGTATGAAGTATCATTTTTGTTTTCCAATATTATACCTCCTATTTAGTTAATAGCATTAATTATTAGGTGACTTAATTATACGATAAACGAAACATAATTGTCAATAAGTTTTGAAATTTCATTACAGAGTTATCATAAGAAATAATTATAATAAAAATAAAGGTTTTTTATACTTGGGATAGAATAGTTGATTTAATAAGGGAAGTATGGAGATGGGTTCTCCCCGCGGGTTGCAACCCCGTCGGCCTGCCTGACTAAGGTGGGAGTTGGTTCAATTCCAACTACTTTCCTCCAAAAGGCAATTAAATAGTGTAGTCCATTCCAAATAGCATAACCAAGCCTAAGCTTTAAACGTAGAGGAGAATTCATTCCCCGGTATGTGATAAGAAGCTGTATCCAATCATTTAAAGCATGCGAAGTCCGCAGGCAATGAATTACCTGCTACGAGTGACGTAGTGTAGTCCATCCAAAATAGCATAACCAAACCTAAGCTTTAAACGTAGAGGGGAATTCATTCCCCGGTATATGATAAGAAGCTGTATTCAACCAATTAGAGCATGCGAAGTCCGCAGGCAATGAATTACCTGCTACGAGTGGCGTAGTGTAGTCCATCCAAAATAGCATAACCAAGCTTATGTTTTAAACGTAGAGGGGAAATCATTCCCCGGATTTTTTGAATTCTCCACTGTCTTTTCGGGAATAATGTTGATAAAGCATTTTGAAAGGAGTGGAGTTAATGAAAAAAATTCCTCATGTTTATGCGTTGTTGTTTATGGTTATAATCTTTGCTACAGTTCTAACTTATCTTGTTCCATCCGGTGTATATGAAAGAATAGAAGATCCTGAAACTGGTAGGACTGTAGTGGACCCTGAATCTTTTCACTATGTAGAAGCTGATCCAGTAGGGGTATTTGACACATTACAGGCAGTACAATTAGGGATAGTGGATGCAGCAAATATTGTAGCATTTATCTTTATAGTTGGGGGTGCCTTTGGAATAATTCGCGGTACCGGAGCAATTGATGCCGGATTAGGGTTAGCGGTGGATAGAATGGAAGGCAGAGAACGGTTGCTTTTTCCAGCTTTAATAATATTATTTTCCATAGGTGGAGCCACGTTTGGACTCGCGGAAGAAACCATCCCTTTTATACCTATTGCTGTACTTTTGTGTAGACGGTTAGGCTATGACGCCATGGTTGGTTTTGCGCTAGTATCTATAGGAGCTAGGCTTGGATTTTCTGCAGGGATGTTGAACCCATTTACCATAGGTGTTGCACAAGGTATAGCGGAGTTGCCGCTATTTTCTGGAATAGCTTATAGAACAATTTGGTATGTAGTACTACTTATCGTAACTATCTGGTATATAAATAGATATGCCCAGACAATAAAGAGGGATCCTGAAAAAAGTATTGTACGTGATATTGAGTTGGCCAGCTCAGATAATGCAGATGAATCTAACATCCCCGATTATGTGTCAAAGCATACTTGGGTTTTGTTGGCGGTGGTAGTAGGCTTTGTTGCTATGATTTACGGTGTGTTTGAGTTAGAGTGGTATATAAATGAAATAGCAGCTATATTTTTGGCTATCGGTATAGTTGCTGGATTAATAGGGGGACTAGGTATAAACGGCACAGCTTCTAACTTTGTCGAAGGTGCTAGAGAGCTTACATTTGGTGCGCTAGTTGTTGGCGTAGCTAGAGGTATTTTGGTAGTTTTAGAACAGGGGATGATTGTCGATACAATTATTCATGTTGCTGGAACAGGGCTACAGACTTTACCTACAGTTTTAGCTGCAAATGGTATGTTTCTTTTTCAACTAATATTAAATGTCCTTATCCCTTCCGGGAGCGGGCAGGCAGCTACTACTATGCCCATTATGGCACCGATAGCTGATATTGCAGATATATCTAGACAAACTGCAGTTTTAGCTTTTCATTATGGGGACGGATTCACAAATATTATAACCCCAACTGGAGGTACTCTGATGGCAAGTTTGGCTATTGCTAATATTCCTTATGAGCGCTATGCACGTTGGGTATTGCCGTTACTAGGCATATGGATTGTAGTTGGAATGACTGCCATAACAATAGCTACTTTAATTGACTATGGTCCCTTTTAAAAGTATATTGGCAAACAAAAAGGACAGCCTTTTGGGCTGTCCTTATTCTTCTTGGTGATTTAAATCAAGGTACATTTGGGTAATTATAAGAAAAGATAAAGGGATGGTAATTACCCGTGTCATATATAGTGGCGGAAATGATGATATTGTTCCTATAATAGCAAAAATATCTAATAAAATTAGTATAAGTAAAGTTGCAAATATTTTGAGAAAGTTATATCTCACTAATAAAATACTATCTACAATGACAGAGCTTAAACTTAAGTCAAAGCTTTCGTCATCAGCTATAAGCCAGTATACAAAAATAAAAAAGATGGAGCATGCAATAAAGATAATTAGAAGTATGTTTGCTATAAAGGGAGTTAATAACAAAATTAAGGCAACACTTAAATTCAAAAACAAAACTACTACAGCTACTGATAAAACAAAAATACCTAGTGATTTACCATAATTATTATCGGTGCTAAAAATATCTCCAATAGTATAGCGCTCTCCTTTTACTGCTTTAAGGGCTAAACTACACATGGAATAAAGAAAGATGGGTGCAATAAAAAGGTAAGGGATTAAAAAAATAAATGCTAATTCCATGGCAATCATTAAGATGAGGGTTATTGTTGTAGCGATAGCAAAGGATACAGTGATTTTAACAAAATTTCCTTTATAAGCTTCAAATCCGTCTTTTACCCAGCTTAGAACTTCATTAATAAATATCCACTCCTTATTTGCATATTTAACTTAATTATAACACAATTGGTTAATTTGTAAATATTAGGAATAATCCTGATTGCAGCTTTCTTTTATATATGGCTTCAGTTCCGATTTTAGTTTATCAATATCTGAAATGGAACAATAGGTTGTAATTATTTTCATTACTTTTTCTAAATTATAAGTAGAGCTATTGTTGTTATTTTTCTCTAACCTTTGTCGCCCCAAAACAGCTAAAAAATGCATAGTTAGATACGCTATTTCGTGTTCGGTAAAATTTATTTGATAACTTTTATTGATTAAGTTGGCAGCTTTAGAGCAAGCTTTAAATGTCTCGTGATACTTGCGCTTTATTTCAGATAACATAGGATTAGTTTGATTATTTGAGTATTTTAACCTAACTATTGTCTCTTTAAGATGGTTATATAGATTTTCTTTTAAAATGCTATCATGAGAGATGTTTGTTTTTAAACTTTTCTCTACTGATGTAATAACTTTGTCAACAACACCAGCTAATTTTTTGTCTTTTTGTGAGCCATCTTTTTTTACAGTGGCTTCAGAATATGTGTTGCCCATTAAGTGAAAGGTTATAAAGCCTATTTCATCTTCGGGAATAGTAATATTGTACCTTTTATTTAAGTTAGCAGCTAGCAACTTTGCTATTGTAAATTCTTTTGTATGGATTACCTGTCTTAGTTGATCTTTTGGCATATAGATATCTTTTTTTAATTTAATTCTTTTTATAGCCATAGCAATGTGGGTAATCAGATTTGAGAAGCCTTCATAGCTAAAGGTGATATTTAAGCTTTTTTCTACTTTATCAATTTCTTTTTTTATATAAAGCAAATCAATCTCTGGGAAATAGTCTTTAATAGTAGCTAGGTGTATTGTTATGTCGTTATCTAATTTCACCAAATAATGTTCTTTTGAAAGTGTGGATATTAGTTTGTTAATTGCTTTTGTGAAATCATCATCATTTCCACTGATCATGACTCCTTGACCTTTTTTACGGATAAGCTTAAGGTTAAAATTTTTTAACCACCCTTCAATCTCTATTAAATCGTTATAGATTGTGGTTTTACTAACATCTGTTAAAAGGCCTAACTTAAACATTGTTATTGGAGTATCAGCCTTTAATATGTTGAAAAGTATAATTTGATGTCTTTCAGTGGGGGAAAGGATGTAACTATCTATTTGATTATTTAAGCTTTTTTTTAGGTTGATTAACCCAAACTGTGAAAGGTTCAAGCCAATTCCTTTGTTAGGAACTTTATTGAGATTAGGAAAGTTATTGTTATTTAACCAATCGTCAATAGATTTTATGTCATATTGTATTGTTCTTTTGCTTACGTTGAACTTATTGCTTATTTGGGTCAGGGTTACATACTGATTTTGGCTAAGCAAATACCATAGTATTTGGGTTTTTCGGTTATCCAACACGGTGTTCACTCCTTTGCCATATTTACCGCATGTTAATCGGGTAAGCCCCTTAAATTAATAAAATGTGTAGCATCTAAGATAGTAGATTAGCTAGTGAAACTAACTATAAACTACTTGATTTAGGGATGTTATTTTTTTTAGAGCCTTCTTAGGTTATTTATATCATTTAAATAGCAACAGAACAAGGCCAAAAAAGCAATAGATAGTTTAACTAAATGTGGCAATAGTTTGAACGGAAAAAGGTTATTATAAAAGGAGCAAAAGTGGCTTACGTAGAAATATTAAACTAATAATAAGATGAGGATTGTCTCATCAACCATTAAAGGAGGAATATATAAATGCAAGAAATTAAAGTAAAAGTAATAAATGAAAGTGGTTTACACGCTCGACCTGCCTCACTTTTTGTAAAGGAAGCTGGAAAGTTTGAGGCAGAGATAACGGTAGTAAAAGATGATAAAGAAGTAAATGCAAAAAGTATAATGGGCATTATGTCTTTAGGAGCAGGAAAAGGGTCAGAACTTACAATAAAAGCTGATGGGGATGACGAAAAAGAGGCTTTAAACGCTTTAAAGGAACTTATAGATAAAAAATTTGGTGAATAGGTGGTGTAAAGCATATGTATGCAGCATCCCAAGGTATAGCTATTGCTAAAGTATTGGTATACAGCAAAGGGGATTTAACTGTAAAAGAAAAATTTATCGAAAATGTAGAGGTGGAACAACAAAGGTTTGAAAATGCTGTTTTTAAGGCTCAAAGAGAAATAGAGGAAATTAAAGAGGACACGGAAAATAAAATGGGGAAAGAAAGCGCTGATATATTTGGTGCTCATCTTTTAGTGTTAAATGATCCTGAGCTTATAAAGGCTGTAAAAGATAAGATTAACGATAGCAAGGTGAGCGCCGAATTCGCACTAAAATCCACTGTAGACAACTTTGTTGCTATTTTTGAAACCATGGAAGATGAGTATATGAAAGAAAGAGCTGCCGATATTAAAGATGTTTCTAATAGGGTTTTAGGGCACCTTTTAGGGGTTAGCAACCAGAATTTGAGCAACTTGTCCGAAAAAGTTATAATAGTTGCCGATGATTTAGCACCATCGGACACTGCTTCTATGGACAAGGAAAAAGTATCAGGTTTTATCACAAACGTAGGAGGGAGCACATCCCACACTGCTATTATGGCTAGAAATCTTGAAATACCAGCTATTGTTGGGGCCGTAGATATTACTGATAAAGTAAAAAACGGTGATGTTTTAATTTTAGATGCGGTAGGTTGCAAGGTTGTTGTAAATCCTAGTCAGGATCAAATTGAGGAATATAAACTGAAGCAAAAACAGTTTATAGAAGAAAAGAGAAAGTTAAATAAATATATCGATCAGCAGTCCAAAACTAAAGATGGGCTTGTAGTTGAGTTGGCTGCCAATATAGGATCTCCTCAGGATATGGAGCATGTTTTAGCAAATGGTGCAGAAGGGATAGGGTTATATCGGACGGAGTTTTTATATATGGATAGAGATGTATCTCCCACAGAAGATGAGCAATACGAAAGCTATAAGGAAGTTTTGGAAAAGATGGGGGATAAGCCAGTAGTTATACGAACTTTAGATATCGGTGGTGATAAAGAAATACCATATCTAAACATGCCCAAAGAAATGAACCCTTTTCTAGGATATAGGGCGTTAAGAATATGTTTAGATAACATAAGTATGTTTAAGACTCAACTTAGAGCACTTTTAAGGGCTAGTAAATTCGGCAATTTAAAGGTAATGTACCCAATGGTCTCATCATTAGAAGAGATAAAAGAGGCTAACGATATTTTAGAGGAAGTTAGATGTCAGTTAAAAGCAGAAGGGATAGAGTATAGAGATTTTGAAGTGGGAATAATGATAGAGATTCCTGCAGCAGCCATAAATAGTGATGCTTTAGCTAAAGAGGTAGACTTTTTCTCTATAGGGACCAATGATCTTATTCAATATACTGTGGCTGTTGATAGAATGAACGAAAAGATTTCTCACTTGTACTCACCTTTTAATCCAGCTGTGTTGAAGTTAATAAACATGACCATTGCTAATGGCCATAAAAACAAGATCTGGACTGGTATGTGCGGAGAGGCTGCTGGTGATTTAAAGATGATACCCTTTTTACTGGGGGCGGGTTTAGATGAGTTTTCTATGAGTCCATCAGCTATATTGCCTGCGAGAGAGCTGATTTCTAAATTGACCACAAAAGAAGCAAAAGAGATTAAAGAAAAAGTGCTAAGTATGAAAACAGCAAAAGAAATAGAAGAGTATTTAGGTAATGTTATATCCAATATTTAGTTTATATTATAAAGAAGGTCTTAAACTTGAAAAGAGAGTTTAAAAGACCTTCTTTATTTTTTCTAACTGTTCTGACTTTTAAGTTATGGTTGGCTTTGTAAATAAAATAAGTTATAATATACTTAGTATGCGAAAAAAATAACAAAGGGGTGAGAGGATGAAATTTATAAGTTTTTCTGAAGATAAATGTGTTAATTGTTATAAATGTATTCGGGTATGTGAACCAAAAGCAATATCTGTTTTTGGGAATCGACAAGAAAACGATGAAATTCGCTGTATATCATGTGGTGAATGCTATGTTGCTTGCGACCGAGAGGGTTTATATATTAAGGATAAAGTAAAAGAAGTACAAAAAGCATTATCATCTGATAAAAAGGTTATAGCAAGTTTAGCTCCCTCTTTTCCTGGTGCCTTTTCTTTAAATGAAGGAAAACAAATTGTTGCTGCTTTAAAAGAGCTAGGTTTTTATGCAGTAGAAGAAACAGCAGTTGGTGCTGATATTGTAATAAATGAATATGAAAAATATACAAAAGAATCTGAACGAAAAAACTTGATTTCGACAAGTTGTCCTGCTACCAACTACTTGGTTGAAAAGTACTATCCCGAATTAAAAGAATATATGATTCCTGTAGTATCACCTATGATTGCCCATGGGAAAATGATACGCAAGAAATATGGTGAAGATGTGTATGTTGTGTTTATTGGGCCATGCATTGCAAAAAAGGTAGAGGCAAAAGAGGAGCAGTATACAGGGGTAATAGACTCTGTTCTTACCTTTGTGGAGTTAAAGAAGTGGTTTGAAGAACGATCCATAGATTTGTCCAAAGTTGATCCCATGGACTTTGATGGCAAGGGGAAGGACAAAGGGAAATTAATAGCTTGTAGGATTAAGTTATCAAAAGAGAAAAATAAAGAGTATGAAAAACTTGTTGTGACTGGTGTAGAGCGCTGTAAAGAAATATTGGAGAGTATAAAAAAAGGAGAGTTAGAGGGCCTTTTTTTGGAGATGTTATCTTGCTCTGGAGGGTGTATTGATGGAACGGGTATGCCTAAAGATGCGACAAGTTATCATGTTAGAAAAAAGCGGGTTAAGGATTATATTACTAATAGCAGTTGTAGTCAAGAAAATCAACAAAGTGAATTTGCTGGAGAAATTAATATTAATAAAAAAGAATCGGCTAAAAAGGTTGAGCAGCATGAATACTCTAATGAACAAGTTGAGGGTGTACTAAAGAGTATGGGTAAAAACAAAGTGGAGGATGAGTTAAATTGTAACGCTTGTGGTTATGGTACATGCAGAGAACTGGCAGAGTCAATTTTAAGGGGGAGTTCACATGTCAACATGTGTTTGCCTTTCATGCGTTCTAAAGCAGAGAGTCTAAAAAATGTTATTTTTGACCATAGTCCAAACGCTATTTTTATGGTTGATTTTGATTTAATAGTAAAAGAATTCAATCCTTCTTCAGAAATAACGTTTAATATAAAGGCTGATAAGATAAAAGGGCAGAGAATTGGCAACGTAATAGATGAAAGCATATTTAAAGAGGTTGTGCAAACAAAAACTAATCTTATTGGGAAAAAGATAGAGTACTCTCAATATGGCGTTATATTAATAGCCAATATTATATATCTCAAGGAAGAAAGAATACTAATGACTATAATGACAGATGTAACTTCCGCTGAAAAAAATAAAGAAGAGCTAATTAGGGTAAAAGAAAATACGTTAAATGTTGCTCAAAGTGTTATTGATAAACAAATGCGAGTTGCACAAGAAATTGCTGGTCTTTTAGGTGAAACTACAGCAGAAACAAAAGTTGCTTTAACAAAGTTAAAAGATATAGTTGTTGAGGAGCGGGGGGATGAATAGATGGATTTCTTTTTGGACTATGCTTATGACAGCATAAATAAAAAAAATGAGGAGTTGTGCGGCGATAATGTTGAAATTATAGAAAATGAAGATAACACAATAATTATATTAGCTGATGGTTTGGGAAGCGGAGTAAAGGCGAATATTTTAGCTACTATGACTACCAAAATAGCGGGCACTATGCTAAAAGGGGGAGCTAGCATTTATGAGACCATAGAAACTATCGCCAGCACATTACCGGTTTGCAGTGTGCGAAAACTAGCCTATTCAACTTTTGCGATTTTAAAGATTTCTAAAACGGGTAAGGCGCATATTGTTGAATACGACAACCCGCCGATTTTCTTTATCAGAAACGGTAGACTAGTTGAATTAAGTAAAAAAGAGAGAGTAATACACGATAAAAAAATTATAGAAAGTGAGACTCAGTTAAAAAAAGGGGATACTTTGATACTTGTAAGTGATGGTGCTATACATGCAGGAGTAGGGGGAGTGCTCAACTTAGGGTGGAAATGGGAAAATGTAGCTGAGTATGTAATTAAGCAATCAAAGATTGAAAAATGTGCTAAGGTAATATCCAAAAGGCTTATAGATACTTCAAACTTTTTATATAATCAAGAGCCAGGAGATGATACATCAGCAGTTGTGATTAAAATGCGGCAACCTGAAATTTTGCAAGTTTTTTCTGGCCCTCCGAAAAATAAAAAAGATGACTGCGAACTGGTACAGAAGTTTTTACAATCTAAAGGGAAAAAAATAGTTTGTGGAGGAACTGCAGCTAACATTATAAGTAGAGAAACTGGTGAAAAGATAAATGTTGACTTTAAGACTGGGACAGAAGATGTGCCCCCAATAGCAAAAATAGAAGGTTTAGATTTAGTTACCGAAGGGGTACTCACATTAACCAAAGTATTGAGCAATATGGAAGAATACCTGGTTGATACTCATTTAAAAGAGTCAGCTTGGAATTTAAAGTCTAAAGATGGAGCTTCGTTGTTAACAAAGATATTTATAGAAGATTGCACTCATGTTAATTTTTATGTGGGTCAGGCGATTAATCCAGCCCATCAAAACCCTGATTTGCCTAACTTAGGTATAAAAATTCAAGTTATTAAAAATATAGTTAAACAGCTAGAAAGTATGGGGAAAAAAGTTTCTATTGAATATTATTAAAATCGGTAACTCAAAAATGATATTACCCTAGGTATTTGGGGGACTTTTAAATTATTTATAAATAATGCTGTTTTACCAAGTGCTTGTGTAGTATTACAAGCGATTATTATTAAAAAGGAATGGGGGAATATTGATGAAAACCATAAATGTGTGTATTGGAAGTGCATGTCACTTAAAAGGAGCTTATGGAGTAATTAATAAGTTTGAAAAATTACTAGAGGATAAGAAGTTGGAGGATAAAGTAGAGCTTAAAGCAGCTTTTTGCCTGGGGGAATGTACAAAAGCTGTATCAGTAAAAATTGATGATGGTCCTGTACACTCTCTAACAGAAGAAAAAGTAGAAGAGTTTTTAGAAAAACAAGTTTTATAAAGGGCAGCATAGTTAAACTGGAGAGGAAGGGGTAAAATGAGAAAATTTGAAAATAAAGTTCAAGAGATGAAGTATGAGGTGCTTAAAGAAGTTTCTAAAGCTGCTTTTATGGGGGAGCTAGAGAGGAAACTTACCAATATTCCTAAAGTAATTGATCCAGGTCCAGAACCTAGGATTAGATGCTGTATTCACAAAGAAAGGGTTGTTACTTTAGAAAGAATAAAGCTTGCTTTGGGAGGGAGTGCAGAAAATAACAACAATATTGAAGTAATAGATGAAGCATGTGATGAATGTTTTGCAACTCGCTATGTTGTGACAGAAGCATGTAGGGGATGCCTAGCCCATCGTTGTATTTCTGCTTGTCCAGTAGGAGCCATAGAGTTTGTCCACCATCGGGCTAAAATAGATGGGCAGAAGTGTATAGAATGTGGCAAATGCAAGGATGTATGTCCTTACAATGCTATTGTTGACGTGATGAGGCCATGTAAGAGGGCATGTAATGTGGGAGCGCTGAGTATTAACGAAGAAAAAAAAGCTGTAATTGATGATGAAAAATGTATTCAATGTGGGGCCTGTGTATATCAATGTCCCTTTGGGGCAATAATGGATAAGTCCTATATAACTGATGTTATTAAGTTATTAAAAAAAGCCGATGGCAAAAATAAAGTTTATGCAATTATGGCACCGGCTATTTCCAGTCAGTTTACGTATGCAAGTATTGGGCAAGTAGTAACGGGTATAAAGAAGTTAGGGTTTCATGACGTAATTGAGGTGGCTTTAGGTGCTGATATGGTAGCTGTTAAGGAAACGGAAGAATATGCAGAAAACATTGAAGCTAAAGATACTATTACCAGCTCCTGTTGTCCTTCCTTTGTTCAATACATTTTAAATGAATATCCACAGCTTAAAGATAATATATCCACCATGGTTTCACCTATGATAGCAGTTTCGAGGCTTATAAAGAATTTAGACCCAGATGGAAAAGTGGTGTTTATTGGCCCTTGTACAGCTAAAAAAATGGAGATACAGCAGCCGGACCTTAAAGGTGATACAGATTTTGTGTTAACCTTTGAAGAATTGGCAGCTATGATTGATTCACAGGGGATTGAATTACAAAAGCTAGAAGAAGGGTTATTGGATAATGCTTCTTTTTATGGGAGGATATTTGCTCGTTCTGGGGGGCTTACAGAGGCAGTTAAGAATATTATTAAGGAAAAAGAGCTTGAAGTTCCTTTTAATCCCATAAGTTGTGATGGAATAGATGAATGTGATAAGACCCTAAAAAAACTTAAATTCAACCGTTGTGACAACACATTTATTGAAGGAATGGCTTGTAAGGGTGGCTGTATTGGCGGAGCTGCTTCTTTAAGTCATGGACCTAAGGATAAAAGGGAAGTAGACAAATATGGAAAACTAGCATTAGAGCCAGATACACAGTCCTCCTTAAGAGTTTTTGATGTAGAGGAGATAGATTTTCATAGAAAATTTTAATTATTTTTATAAGAGCTGCCTGATAATTAAGTAAGGCAGCTTTTTTTGCTCAATAAGCAATTTTTATCATGTTTAGACTAGCTATTACGAATAAATGTTAACTTAGAATAAGAAATATTAATGTAGAGACGGTAAAAACTTGAAAGTTAAAAGTATTGGGTGTACAGTAGGTAAATACCAGGTCAAATTTACTCTTTCTTCATTTAAGATAAGCATAAAGTCAGCTAACACTGCAGAGTAGTAAACTGTGGAAGTTTTGAGCTTTAGTAAAATGTTCTTTCATTGATGGAGTTTAATATAGTTTATTGATAAAATAAGAGTAGAAAAGTTAATTACATAATAAGGCATATTGGGGGCAAAGTGATGGAAAATGATTATAGAAAATTATTTGATAAGAAAAAACAAGAATTAATGAGGAATTTTTTTCTGGATCTAAGTCAAAAAGGCTCTATAAAGGATTACAAAAGAGGAGAGATTATAGAGTTTGTCCCTAAAAAATTTTGTATAGTGGTGGAAGGAAATGTACAGAAATCATTTTATAGTAACGATGGAGGGGAAAAGATACTATACTTATTAGCCCCAGGAGAAGTGTTTGGAGAAATAAATTATTTTGGGAACGGTGATGAGGTGTTTTATGTAACTAACATAGAGGATTCTAAAGTTTCGTTTTTAGATTATGAATTCTTAGATAAATACCTAAATGACAATCCAAAAGCACATAAGTACTTTATGCATAGTGTAGTTAGAAAGTATAGAATAATAAGGTACCAAATGACAAATATGGCCTTTAGCACAGCAACGGAAAAGTTAGCTGATACTATTTTCCGTATATATATACAAGATGGGATAGAGAAGTCAGGAGAAAGAATAATAGGTTCTACCCTAACCCATCAAAGGCTAGCTGATTTGATAGGATGCTCAAGGGTGACTGTCACTAATGAAATAAATCAGTTAAAAGCGGAGGGTATCATAGAAAGTCGTGGGAAAAAGATAATTATCACAGATTTAAAAAAATTAGATGAAAAAAGAGGAAAGATATAAACAAATAAAAAAGCCGTCAAGGCTTTTTTATTTGTTATAAGTGGAGAAAAAGAAATGTTTGCAGAATGATTATCTAGTTAGTTCATTCTTTGGTTTAAGAGGAGAGTAAAAAAGTGCAAAGAAAAATTGTCCCGCCCTAGGTGAATGTAAAAACTTGTAGAGGGGAATTCATTTTCCGTTTCGCAAAGAAATCTGTTAGGCTGATATGTTTTGAAAGTCGTATTAAAGGCTCCAATACCGCAGGCAATGAATTACCTGCTACGGTGGTGGTATGCAGGATAAACTTATATGCATGGATAACTCCGTTTCCCGGGCTAATGAGATAGATAAGAAAAACATCCCCCCGTAGAGGGGAATTCATTCCCCGTTGCGCAAAGGGATATGTGAGGCTGATATGTTTTGAGAAATCGTATCAAAGGCTCCAATACCGCAGGCAATGAATTACCTGCTACGGTGGTGGTATGTAGCATAAGTCAATATGCATGGATAACTCCGTTTCCCGGGCTAATGAGATAGATAAGAAAAACATCCCCCCGTAGAGGGGAATTCATTCCCCGTTGCGCAAAGGGATATGTGAGGTTGATATGTTTTAGAAGTCGTATCAAAGACTCCAATACCGCAGACAATGAATTGCCTGCTACGGTGGTGGTATGTAGGATAAATCTATATGCATGGATAACTCCGTTTTCCGGGCTAATGAGATAGATAAGAAAATATCCCCACTGTAGTAGAGGGGAATTCATTCCCCGTTGCGCAAAGGGATATGTGGAGGTTGATATGTTTTAGAAGTCGTATCAAAGACTCTAATACCGCAGGCAATGAATTACCTGCTACGGTGGTGGTATGTAGGATAAATCTATATGCATGGATAACTCCTTTTCCGGGCTAATGAGATAGATAAGAAAAACATCCCCCCGTAGAGGGGAATTCATTCCCCGTTGCGCAAAGAGATATGTGAGGTTGATATGTTTTAGAAGTTGTATCAAAGACTCCAATACCGCAGGCAATGAATTACCTGCTACGGTGGTGGTATGTAGCATAAATCTATATGCATGGATAACTCCGTTTCCCGGGCTAAATGAGACATATAAGAAAAACATCCCCTCCCCCCGTAGAGGGGAATTCATTCCCCGGAGCTAAATATTATATTTTTTACGAAGATGTTACAAATGTAGTCTAGTTAACAGAAATTTAATAATTAATTAGATATCATTGTAAACAAACAAAATTAGAGGAGGGATCTTTTTTGCTCAGACTAATTGGTGTCGTAATCATTGTTTTAGGTTTTTATTTTAGATTAGACGTTTTAGGAGTAGTTATTGCAGCAGGGGTTGTAACAGGATTAGTAGCTGGCATTAGCATTGTTGAAATATTAGAGATTTTAGGAACTGCTTTTGTGGAAAATAGGTATATGTCAGTGTTTTTAGTAACATTACCAGCTATTGGTGTGTTAGAACGCTATGGTTTAAGACAAAGAGCTGCTCATCTTATGAGTAAAATCAGAGGTGTTACTACTGGGAAGGTGCTTGCAATATATACAGTGTTTAGAACGATAGCATCAGCTTTTTCAGTGAGAGTGGGTGGACATCCCCAATTTGTAAGGCCCCTTATATTGCCTATGGCAGAAGGTGCTGCTAGGAAAAAGTACACTAACCTTAGTAATTATAGTAATCAAGAAATAAAAGGGTTAAGTGGTGCAGTTGAAAACTATGGAAATTTTTATGGTCAAAACGTTTTTGTCGCTTCAGGTGGAACTTTACTTATTGTAGGAACGCTACAAGATTTGGGTTATGATGTTAGTGCAATAGAAATAGCCGCAGCTTCTATCCCTATAGCTGTAATTGCAACTATTATTGGAGTTGTCCAATGTTTAATGCTAGACCGGAAGTTAGAGAAAAATAAAGGAGGGGATAGATAATGGATGCAATCTTATTAGAAATTCTTTATTTTTTATGTGGCTTTGTCGCTTTAATTACAGCTCATACGGCATTTGTTGATGAAAATAATAAAGCTAGATTGGGTACAGGGTTATTTTGGTTAATAGTTGCTGCAACCTTTATATTAGGAGGATTCTTGCCACCGGTTGTAGTCGGTATTTTGGTAGTAATACTAGGTATTCTAACTAGTACTAAACAAGTTAGTTTCGGTAATATGGAAGAATCATCTGAAGATTTTAAGGAAAAAAATGCAAAAAGAATAGGAAACACCTTATTTATACCAGCTGTTTCTATAGCTTTATTTGCCTTTGCAATAGCGCAGTTTACCCCCTTAGATGGCTTAGTTGGGTTAGGTATAGGTGCTATAGCGGCTACTATTATTTCTGCATTTTTGACTAAAGCAAAACCTAAAGAATTTAGTTACGAAGGAAGCCGTCTGCTGCAGCTAATAGGTGCTGTTAGTATTTTGCCACAGGTTTTAGCTGCACTGGGCTCAGTTTTTAATGAAGCAGAAGTAGGGGAAGTAATTTCTCAAGGAGTTTATACTGTAGTCCCTGAGGGTAGTGTTATTTTTGGTGTTGTTGCATATTGCCTAGGAATGGCGATATTTACAATGATTATGGGAAATGCTTTTGCAGCATTTGCTGTTATTACAGCAGGTATCGGGGTGCCATTTGTGTTGGATTTAGGTGCTGACCCTATTGTAGTGGGTGCGCTGGGTATGACAGCAGGTTTTTGTGGAACATTACTGACGCCAATGGCTGCTAATTTTAACATTGTGCCGGTGGCAATCTTAGAGATTGACGATAAATATAAAGTAATTAAGAAGCAATTACCTGTAGCTATATTACTGTTGTTAATTCATATTGTGTTAATGCTGGTTTGGGCATTTTAAAATTTAGTAGGGGGTTATATTTTTATGAAAAGAGTAATAATAACAGGCTTTGATCCTTTCGGTAAAGATGAGATTAACCCTTCGTGGGAGGCAGTTAAACGCTTGCCTGATGAGATAGAAGGGGCGAAAATCGAAAAAATCGAAATTCCAACTGTTTTTCATAAATCGGTGGAAGAATTGATACAGAAAATTGAATTATCAGCTCCTGATATAGTTATTTGTGTGGGTCAGGCTGGTGGCAGGTTTGATATAACAATCGAAAGGGTTGCAATTAATCTTGATGATGCAAGGATACCTGATAATGAGAATAATCAGCCTATAGATAAAAAGATTGCAGAGAAGGGAGAATCGGCATACTTTTCTAACCTCCCTATAAAGGCGATGGCAAGAAAAATTAGAGAGGGAGGAATTCCCGCATCTGTGTCAAATACAGCCGGTACTTTTGTTTGTAACCATATAATGTATGGTTTATTGCACTATATAAATAAAAATGACCTTGCCAAACGTGGAGGGTTTATCCATGTCCCTTATATACCATCACAAGTTACCAACAAACCTAATGTTCCTAGTATGGCTTTGGATGACATTGTAACAGGGTTGACATTAGCTATTAGAACAGCGGTTACTGTAGAAAAAGATATAGAGGTTACTGAAGGTAAAATATTCTAGTTAAAACTTTTTAAACAGCTTAGAGGAGGCAGTTATGCAGGAAAGATATTTGCCCATATTCACATATGGAACACTTAGACAAGGCGAAGTAAATCATAGACTAATAGAAGGTAAAATAAAAAAAAGACAGATGGCAACATTAAATAATGCTGTTATGTACCACTTAGGTGATATGCCAGGTATAATTGAAGGTGATGGTACTATTCATGGGGAACTAGTGCATATCAACGAAAAAGACTATAATGAAGTTTTAAAAGATGTTGATAAACTAGAGGGGTATGATAAAACTGAGGATAGCCTTTATTTAAGGTTAATTAAGAGTGTTAACCTTAAAAATGAGGACAGGTCTGTTAAAGCTTGGGTTTATTTTTATAATAAAAACTTAGCGAGAAAAGAGAAAATTAAAAGCAATGATTGGAAAATCAAATAACCATGAAAACACCACTACATAAGCGATGCTTTATAGTGGTGTTTTAGTTATTGTTTACTAATTTCACAATAAGTGTTAATATAAATATATTAAAAAAATTAGTGTATATAATGGGGAGGTCTTAAATTGTCTGTTAAAGTAGTTGTCGATAGCACTTCATATATATCAGAAGATATAGCAAATAGGTATGACATAAAGGTGGTCCCTTTAAGTGTTGTTTTTGGGGATGGTGAAGTATACAAAGAAGGAACTATAACTAATGAAGAGTTTTATAATAAACTTGGTAATGCTAGTGAAATACCTAAGTCTTCACAGCCATCCGTAGATGGTATGTATGAAACATTCGAAGAAATTATTAAAGAGGACAATGAAATTGTAGGAGTTTTCCTTTCCTCCGAAATGAGTGGCACATATAGCACAGCTAATATGGTAAAAGATATGATACTTAAAAACTACCCTGATGCGAAAATAGAGCTTATTGATTCAAGAACAAATTGTATGCAACTAGGGTTTGCAGCTATCACTGCGGCAAAAGCTGCTGCTGAGGGGGAAACAATTCAGCAAACTGTTGAGCTTGTAAAACAAAATATGAGTAGAAGCAGATTTGTTTTTACACCAGAAACATTAGAATATTTAAAAAAAGGGGGAAGAATTGGAGCAGCTCAAGCTCTTTTAGGATCCTTTCTAAATATAAAACCTATATTAACTGTTAATGATGGTAAAACAGATGTTATAACTAAAGTTAGAAGTAAGAAAAAAGCAGTTGGTAAAATTGTTGAGATATTTATGGATGATGAAAAAAAATTTGGGTTTGGTGATGGCATTATCCATCATATAAATTGTGAGAATGAAGCCCTAGAGCTTTCTAACAAAATAAAAGAAATGATAGGGAAAACTTTACCTATATGTCCTATAGGACCTGTTATAGGTGTGCATGTGGGGCCAGGTTCTATCGGCATTGCCTATTATACGCAAAAAGATATGGAAAAATAATAAAGATGATCCCAAGGCCCTCAACAAAGGGTCTTGTTCTATAGTTGTAGTTTTTATGGTTTGTGTAGTTCTCCTCACCCTTCATAAAAGAAGGCAAGCTAATTTTTGAGGGCACAAAGTTAACTAATATCGGCGGTGAACAAAGGCCTCGTTTTATTGGAGTTTTACTTTATTGGTAAGTTGAATATAAAGGAAATATAATAATCTGTATAGAACTTAAATAAAGGGAACTTTGTTGGTTTAAAAAGGAGGTCTTTATGAATAAATTAAAGGTCAATAATTTGTTTATTTTTACACTTGGACTTGTATGTTTAAGCCTTGGTGTGGTTTTAGTAATAAAATCTGACTTGGGAGTATCTGTTGCTACTTCCCTGCCATATGTAATAAGCCTACAGTTTACAGCTATAAGTTTTGGAATGTGGAACTATATAATCCATGGCTTAGTTCTAGCCCTTTTGGTGATTATTGTAAAAAGATTGACGGTAAAGTACTTGATGTCTTTTATAGTAGCCTTTTTATTTGGAACGGCTATAGATATATTTACGTTTTTATTAGAGCCTATCAATGCTGAGAGCTTTGTTAATAGATTGGCTTTATTTATTCTAGGTTCCATAGTTATATCAATAGGAGTTGCTTCCTTTATTAAAAGTAATTACCCTATTCTTCCATTCGATACTTTTGTAAAGGAAATAAGCTTAGAAAAAGATATAACTATATCAAAGTTTAAAACAGGCTTTGATTTAACGATTTTTTCTTTATCATTTTCCTTTAGTTTAATTTTTTTTAGAGCGATAGAAGGTCTTCACATCGGAACTTTGGTTTCTGCTGTTATATTAGGGAGTATGATAGGTGCATGTCTTAAAATATTAAATAAATATATAGAGGGGAAAACATTTTTTGCCGAAGAAAAAATTAAATCAGTGATGGATTTAAACCTTCTTAAATATCTAAAAGCTAAAGGTGTACAATCTAAAGATAGTGTTGAAAAGTAAACATCACAATGTGTGGTGTTTTTGCTTATTTATTCATGTATCAATAGTACTATTTCAGAATAAAAAGTACTAAAGCCTAGAAGGGGAAATATAATCTTATGGAGAATATGTCCTGTAAATGCACTAATTAAATAGTTTACAGGGTTTTGTAAAATAACAAAATAGGAGGTATATTTGTGAAACTTGTAGTTGCTATTTTAGAAAGTAGGGACTTCGCAAATCTACGTAATAATTTGATGGACAAGGGTTATCCAGTAACATTGTTGTCAAGCAGTGGAGGCTTCTTAAAAGAAGGGAATTCGACAGTTTTTATTGGTGTGGAGGAAAAAGAAGTCTCTAAAGTTTTAGATATAATTGATGCTAACTGTAAGCATAGAAAAAAAGTAAACACTCCATCTATTTTGAGCAAAAAACAGCCGGGAGAGGGTATGCCTATAGAAATGACCATTGGAGGAGCTACTGTTTTTGTTTTAAATGTAGAGGAATTTATTAAAGTTTAAGTTAAGTATTTTGAAGTGGAAAATAGCGTTATAAGACTGTCTCTCATTGAGTCAGTCTTTTTTAAACAAACAATTGTTTTTATAACGGAGGGGAAAATAAGCTTAGTGGGAGATGATTTTATGGAAAGGATAAAAAAAGGACTTTTACGCTATGCAACTGGAATAGAGGTAGTGCTGGCGCTGTTGATTTTACTGGGGGTAACCATTGCTCTAACTTCTGTTGTGAGATATCTCACAATAATTCCCCAAAGTGATACTACTAACATTTACGAGGTTTTGCAAAACTTTTTAAGTATAGCGTTATTATTAGTTATTGGGATTGAATTAGTGCTAATGTTGTTAACTCATTCACCGACTAGCGTGTTGGAGTTAGTTTTGTTTGCTATAGCGAGAAAAATGCTAGTATATAGCGAAACGATGTTGGAATTGTTAATTGCTACAGCGGCAATAGCAATAGTATTTGCTATTAAAAAATATCTTTTAGATGAAAAACAGTTAACTTTTATAAAAAAAACACAAAATAAACAGAGAACAAAATTAGAACAACCACAAAATATAGAGGATTTGGTTCACTACTTAGAGGATGAAAAATATGACAACCAAATAAAAGAAGGTAAGGAATTCACCGTTGGAAATTTAAAATTAAAGGTAGATTCTGTTGTAGACGGAGTTGTTAAGGATATGAAGATTGAAAGAATAGATGATAAAGGTATGTAGATCGTGAAAATATTAAGAAAGTATTAAAAAAAATTATTATTGTTGCAAACACCCCTTATAGTGTATATATTGTTATATATACACTATAAGGGGTGTTATTTAATGAAAGTTATTATTTCAAACAAATCAGAGCAACCAATTTATCAACAAATAAAAATACAAATCAAAGAGCAAATTTTAGCTGATGAAATCAAAGAAAATGAGTATTTACCATCAATAAGGCAATTAGCTAAGGATTTAGGAATTAGCGTAATTACTACTACAAGGGCTTATTCTGACTTAGAAGCAGAGGGTTTTATAACTACGATACAGGGGAAAGGAACTGTAGTTTTACCTAAAGACAATGAACTGATAAGAGAACAGTATTTCAAAAAGATTGAAGAGGGATTTATATTGGCAATAGAAAATGCAAGGTTAGCAAAGATATCTGAACAAGAGTTGATGGTGATATACAAAAATATCTTAAAGGAGTGGAATGATGGAGGCTCTTAAAATAACAGGACCACTACTATCAAACTAATTATGGAACAATTAAAACGAGATAGGGGCGAGATTTTGGTATGTGGCAGAAAGTTTTGTGAAGATGAAGTAGCCTATAAAAACAGCATTGGTTATGTTGCTGACACTTGTTATTTTCCAGATAGTTTTACTATTAGAGAGGTCGTAAATACTTTAGAAAGTTTCTATAAAGAGTTTGATAAAGAAAAATTTTATGGTTACTTGAAGAAATGGAGCCTACCCAAAAACAAAACTATTAAAAGTTTCTCTAAAGGTATGAAAGTAAAATTGATGTTTGCCAGTGTTCTTTCAAGGAAGTCTGAGTTGCTAATTTTAGATGAACCTACAAGTGGGTTAGATCCAGTTGTTAGATCGGAAATTTTGGAAGAATTACAGGAATATATTGCTTGTGGTCGTAAGAGTGTTTTAGTTTCAACTCATATAATGACTGACTTAGAGAAAGTTGCTGACTATATTTGCTTTATTCATCAAGGAGAGATAAAAATAAACGATCTAAAAGATAATGTAATGACAAATTATAAAATGGTAAAAGGGGGGTTGGATGAACTTACAACTACTTTAAAAGAGAGTCTTATAGGTTATAAAGCTACACAAATAGGATTCGAGGGTTTAATTAGCACAGTAGAGAGTGAAAAGATTAAGGATAGTTTATTTTTAGAACATCCTACCCTTGAAGAGATTTTGATTTATCATATAAAAACGGGAGGAGAAATATAATTTGAATGGTACAAAGTATTTGCAATTAGACTATAGATTGATTAAAGGAACAGCTAAATATTTCTTATTGTTTCCCGCGGTATTTATCTTTTTGTTATTTAGGGAATCAAGTGTATTTGCAGTTGGATATTTGTATTTTATTTTGGTATTTATAGCTCAAACTCCTTTTGACGCAGAAGTAAACAAAAAGGGGCAAACTCTTTTTGTTATTCTTCCTGCCAAGGTTAAGGATATGGTCTTAGGGAGGTATTTATACCTTTCTAGTATATTAGGGTTAGTGTGGGTTTTAGCGGCGGGGGCGGTGTTATATCTAAAAGGTAATGGGCTTATAACTCCTCCCGAAACTTTGATAGTAATTTTTACAGGCGCTGTTGCTTCTATTATCTGCTTTATACAATATCCTTTGTTTTATAAATTTGGATTGGAAAAAGCCAAAATAGTACTTTTTACTATGCCTGCCATGATAACCTTTATGTTACCTATGTTAACAGAAAGGATGTTAACTGATGGGGGAGCAGTACTATTAAGTAAATATTTAACGGATAATAAAGTGGTTTTTGCTACACTTGTTATTGTGGTGGTATTATTATCTGGCATACTGTCATATCATTTATCATGTAAGGTTTGCAAAGAACGAGAGATTTAAAGCAGATTGAAATTTTAAAACTTTGTTAAAACCATGAAACTTTTGCCAGGTTATAGTAAAATACTATTTAGGAAGTTTATTTACAATAAAAGGAGGAATTTTTGTGTTAAAGAATATTGAGAAGTACGCGGAGCTTTTAGTAAGAGTTGGTACTAATATTCAGGAAAATCAGATCCTAGTTATAAATTCGCCTATAGAATGTGCTGATTTTGCTAGGACAATTTCTGTTAAAGCTTATGAAGCAGGTGCTAGGGATGTTTTTATTAGATGGAGCGATGAGAAATCAACTAAAATAAGGTATGAGATGGCCAATGATGAAGTGTTTGATGAGTTTCCAGATTGGGCTAAACAACAATTAAATGAGTATGCTGAAAAAGGTGCTGCTTTTTTAAGCATAGCTGCTTCAGATCCTGAGTTAATGAAGGATGTTAATCCTAAAAAGATAAGCAGGCAAAATAAAGCTGGCAGTATAGCCCTTGAAGCATATAGGACTCGACTTATGAGTAATAAAAATGTTTGGTGTGTGGCTTCTATACCGACTGAGGCGTGGGCGAAAAAAGTATTCCCAAATGTTAGTGTTGAAAAAGCTGTAGAAAAGCTATGGGATGCAATATTTGCTGCGGTGCGTGCTGATCAGGAAAACCCGGTTGAAGCATGGATAGAACACCAGAACAACTTGAATAGTAGATTGCAATTTCTAAATGAAAATAAATTTAAGTCTTTAAAATTTAAAAATAGTTTAGGAACAGATGTTGTGGTAGAGCTTCCTAAAGAACATGTATGGGTTGGGGGAGGTTCAAAAGCTCCGGGAGGATATGACTTTATTGCCAATATGCCTACCGAAGAAGTTTTCACCATGCCAAAATTGGATGGAGTGAATGGGAAAGTTGTGAGCTCAATACCTTTAAATTATAACGGCAACCTCATTGATAAGTTCTCCTTAACATTTAAAGACGGTTTAGTAGTAAACTACTCGGCGGAAAAAGGAGAGGAATCCTTAAAAGAACTATTAGATACTGATGAAGGAGCAAAAAGGCTGGGGGAAGTTGCCCTAGTACCCTATGATTCACCAATCTCTAATCAGAATATTTTATTTTATAACACTCTGTTTGATGAAAATGCGTCCTGTCACTTTGCTTTAGGAAAAGCATATACAGGTTGTGTAAAAGATGGTGATGAAATGAGTAAAGATGAGCTTGAAAAGGCAGGGGCTAATGATTCTTTAACCCATGTAGATTTTATGGTAGGAACAGAAGATTTGGATATTATCGGAGTAAAGGAAGATGGGGAGGAAATTGATGTATTTAATAAAGGAGATTTTGTGGATTTTTAATACAGGAAAAAATAAATGTATTTCCAAAATTACTTACCTTTAAAATTCAGTGTGAACTTGTTAGGGTAAAAAAGAAAGGACAGTCTCAAACCAGGAATACTCCTGTGGCTGAGACTGTCCTTTTTACTTTTATGATTTTATAAAAATATCAACTCAAATAGCTTGTATAAATAGTTGGCTGAGATTCCTGCAGCTAATCCACCAAAAGTATGACTTATTATAGCTTTACTAGAGAGTTTTCTTAAATTTAATACATCCATCATACCTACGTGGGTGCTTAAATAGCCACTCCAGCACATACCCATGGCAGTAAACACTGCTATATCGTTGGGAGTTATAAGGTTATTTTCCAAAAAATTTTGTATAAGTCCCATGGCTGCCCCTACTGCGCCTAAAGAAACAATAGGGAAAGCTATGGCTTCAACGTTTTCAAAACCAAAAAGAGGCTGCAAAATCGGGTGGATATAACTACCCAGCTTTGGAAGAAGCGCTACTCCCTCAAAAGCCTCTCCCTTATATACAGCTACGCCATCTTC